>DASSBV010000095.1:0-7212 GCA_035698545.1 Gaiella sp.
GTGAAGATCGACGACGCGAGCCCCTGCGGGACGCCGTTCTGGAGCGCGATCGCGTCGTCGAGCTCGTCGTAACCGAGGACGTAGAGGATCGGCGCGAACGTCTCCTGGCGCACGACATCGGTCTGCGACGGCATCCGTACGATCGCGGGCTCTGCGTACCACGCGTCCGGCCAACGGTCGCTAAGCGCCCTGCCGCCGCCGACGACGACCTCGCCGCCCTGAGCGACGGCCTCGCCGAGCGCCGCCTCCATCCGGCCGAACGCTTCTCCCGTGATCAGCGGGCCGACGAGTGTCCCGGGCTCGCGGGGATCGCCGATCGCGACGCTCTCGTAGGCACGCGTGAGGCGAGCGACGAGCTCGTCCTCGACCGAGCGGTGGACGATCAGCCGGCGCAGGCTCGTGCAGCGCTGGCCTGCCGTGCCCACTGCCGAGAAGAGGACGGCTCGCACGACCAGGTCGAGGTCGGCGGACGAAGCCACGATCGCGGCGTTGTTGCCGCCGAGCTCGAGGAGCGAGCGACCGAGGCGGCCGGCGATGCGCGGCGCGATCGCCTTGCCCATCGCGGTCGAGCCGGTCGCGGAGACGAGCGGGATGCGCGTGTCGTCGGCGAGCTGCACCGCGCGGTCGGCGCCGCCGAGCACGAGCTCGAACAGCCCGTCGGGCACGTCGCCGTGCCGTTCGGCCGCACGCGCGAGCAGCGACGTGGTCGCGATCGCTGTGAGCGGCGTCCGCTCGGACGGCTTCCACAGCACGGGATCGCCGCAGACGAGGGCGAGCGCCGCGTTCCAGCTCCACACCGCGACCGGGAAGTTGAACGCGCTGATCACCGCGACGGGGCCGAGCGGGTGCCACGTCTCGGTGAGGCGGTGACCCGGGCGCTCCGAGGCGATCGAGCGCCCGTAGAGCTGCCGCGAGAGCCCGACCGCGAAGTCGCAGACGTCGATCATCTCCTGCACCTCGCCCAGCCCCTCCTGCGCGATCTTCCCGACCTCGAGGGTCACGAGGGCGCCGAGCGCATCCTTCTCGCGCCGTAGCTCCTCGCCGAGCAGGCGAACGAGCTCGCCGCGAACCGGACCGGGCACGTCGCGCCACGTTTCGAACGCGATCACCGCCCGGGCGACGGCCGCATCGGTGGCGGCCGCGTCGGTCCGCGCGACCCGGGCGATCTCCTCGCCCGTGATCGGCGTCCGAACGGCGAGATCGCCGTCCCCGACCTGCGATGGGTCGACGCCCATCCGCGCGAGCAGCTCGGTCGCCTGAACCGGTGCCGTGGCAACGGTGGTCACGAGGTCAGTCTAGGTGGCGGCCGCGGGCCGACTCTCGTCAGACGGTCGCGAGATCCGGCACGAGCCGGTCGGAATCGTCGAAGCTGGCATTCCAGTGGGCAAACGTCTCCTCGACCTCGCCGAGGTCGTGGCCCCGATCGGCGATCCGCACGGGCTGCGCCGCCTCCGGAGTGACCCGGTACTGGTACCAGGTGATGTCCCACGCGAACGTCAGCACAGTCTCCGCGTTGACACCGGGAAGCGGGACGATCGAGACTTTCGGCTGGCCGAGGCTGCGTGCGACCCCCGCCACGGTCCTCCGGAACGTCGACTGGTTGAAAAGGTCGGCCGCCTCGACGAGAGCGAGCTCGTCGTCGGAGAGGCGCCGCAGCACAGGCTCCGTCACGACAGGCTCCGTCTCCGCCTCGCGTGCGCCGAGAAGCGTCTGCCAGAGGGTCTTTTGGCGGCGCTTGCGCGGGTGCTGCTGGAGCGCGGGCGACACCGCGTGCCCCTCGCGCACCCAGCCGTGGTCGAGCGCGACCTCGCTGCAGAGTGGGCAGACGTCGACGAACTCCGCGCCGTCCGGTGAGAACCGCAGGGTGTGCTCGCCCATCAGGAGCGTCCGCTCGCAGACCGCACAGGTCCGCGTGACGTTGGCCTTGGTGACCCGCATGGAACGGCCACTATAACTGTGCTCGGAACTATCCACAGCTTGTGGACAAACGGTGTCGGACTTCGAGTCCGACACCTTCGCCGGCACCGGACGCAGGTGTCCGACTGAAGTCGGACACCGACGCTAGGCGTTCGCCTCCTCGCGCGCCCTGCGGGTCTCGTCGACGATCTTCTGGGCGACGTGCGTGGGCACCTGCTCGTAGCGGAGGAGGTGCATCGCGTAGTCGCCGCGACCGCCCGTCATCGAGGTGAGCGACTGCGAGTAGGTGAGGATCTCGGCCATCGGCACCTCGGCGCGGATGGTGGTCATCCCGCCCGCCGGCTCCATGCCGTTGAGGCGCCCTCGTCGCGAGTTGAGGTCACCGTTAACTGCACCGACCGCCTCGTCCGGCACAGTCACCTCGAGCTCCATGATCGGCTCGAGCAGCACCGGGTCGGCCTTCGCGTAGGCCTCTTTGAACGCCATCGAGCCTGCGATCTTGAAGGCCATCTCGGAGGAGTCGACGTTGTGGTACTGGCCGTCGACGAGCCGGACACGCACGCCCTGGATGGGCGCCCCCGCGAGCTCGCCGTGCTGCATCGCCTCCTGGATCCCCTTGTCGACGGCGGGGCGGAAGCTCTGCGGGATCACGCCGCCGACGATCTTGTCGACGAACTCGTAGCCCTCGTGCCCGTCGATCGGCTCGAGCACGATCTCGCAGTCGCCGAACTGTCCGCGTCCGCCGGTCTGCTTCTTGTAGCGGTGGCGGGCGCGGGACTCCTTGCGAATCGTCTCGAGGTACGGCACGCGCGGCTGGTGGAGCTCGACGTCGACGCCGAAGCGCCGCTTCGCGCGCTCGAGCGCGACCTCGACGTGCATCTGGCTCATCCCCGCGAGGATCTCCTCCCCGGTCTGCGGATCGCGGCGCAGCCTGAGCGTGGGATCCTCCTCGGCGAGACGACGGATCGCGGTCGCGACCTTCTCTTCCTCGCCCTTGATCTTCGGCGTCACCGCGAAGCTCATCACCGGCTCGGGGAAGCCGAACGAGGGCGGCTCGACGTCGACCTCGACGTCGGTGAGGAGGTCTCCGGTCTGGACGTCCTTCAGCTTCGCGACTGCTCCCAGATCGCCCGCGCCGAGCTCCTTCGCGGGCGCGTTCGTCTTGCCCTGGAGCGACAGCAGCGAGCCCATCCGCTCCTTGGCGTGCTCGCGGTGGTCGATCAGCGTCGTCTCCGTGGTCACCTGGCCCTTCAGCACGCGGAAGAGGTTGATCTTCCCGGCGAACGGGTCGGCGAGCGTCTTGAAGACGAACGCGGCGGTCGAGGCGCCGTCCACCGCGAACGGCGGCTCCGCGCGGGCTGGCGAGGGCACGCCCTCGACGAGCAGGTCGAGCAGCGCATGCGTGCCGAGGTTCTTCGTCGCGACCGTGCAGCCGACGGGAAACAGCTCGCCACGGGTCACACCCTGTTTGAGCGCCGCAGCGACCTCGTGCGGGTCGAGCTCCTCGCCTTCCAGGTAGCGCTCCATCAGCACCTCGTCGATCTGGACGACCTCGTCGAGGAGCTTTTCGCGGTACTCCTGCGCGAGCTCGGTCATCGAGTCGGGGATCGCCACCGGATCGGACTCCTTCTCACCGCCCGGCGACATGTACGCGCACATGTGGAGGACGTCGACGATCCCCTCGAGCTCGTGCTCGGCACCGATCGGGATGTGCACCGCAACGCACTTCGACGAGAACTGCTCCTGAATCTGGCCGAGGGTGCGGAAGAAGTCAGCGCGCTCGCGGTCGAGCATGTTCACGACCAGCACGCGCGCGAGGCCGAGGTCTTCCGCGAGCTTCTTCACGCGCGCCGTGCCTACCTCGAACCCCATCACGGCGGAGACGACGACGAGGGCGCCTTCGACGACCCGGAGCGCGCACCTGGCCTCGCCCTGGAACGAGGGGTCGCCGGGGCAGTCGATCAGGTTGAGCTTTCGCTCCTGCCAGCTCGTGTGCGTGAGCGAGAGCGAGATCGAGAGCTGGCGCTTCTGCTCGTCCTCGTCGGAGTCGGAGACGGTCGTGCCGGCCTCGATCGAGCCGAGCCGGTTGACCTCGCCCGTCTGGTAGAGCAGCGCCTCGACGAGGGACGACTTGCCGGTCCCGCGATGGCCGACGACGGCGACGTTGCGGATCTTCCCGGGCTCGATCGGTGCCATGGGCGCGCGTTCCTCCTGGTCGGTGGGTGCCTCGGCGAAATGCTAGAGGCTTGCCGAGGCCAGGGCCGCGAGGTCGCGCTCGTACAGCCTGGCGAAGCGGACGAAGCCGCGCTCTTCGGCAGATGCCGCCAGCGCCTCGAGTATCGCGCGTGCCTCGTCGATGTCGCCGAGGGCCGCGCGCACGCTTGCTTCGATCTGCCGCGTGCGGTCGACGAGCATCGCCATGTCCACGTGGTCGAGCACCCGGCGAACCTCCTCCAGCAGCCGCTCGGCGCCTTCGCGGTCGCCCGCAAGCGCCCGTATGTATGCCTCGGCGACGTCGAGCGAGACCTGGTCGGCGACGTCGTCGGAGCGCAAGAGGGCGCGTCCGCGCGCGAGTGCCTGCGAGGCGGCGGCCGCATCGCCGACCGCGCAAAGGCCCACGGCCCACTCCGCCAGCGCGTTCGTGAGGTACATCCGATCGCCAAGCGCGTCGAGTTGCTCGACGCGAGCCCGTTGCGTACGCTCGAACGCCTCGTCGCCCTCCACGAGCGCGAGCACGCCCAGGAAGCCGGACGTGACCTCGGCCTCGAGCGCCGACCCCACCTGGCGCAGGAGCTCGGCGTAGTCCACGACACTCGCGCGGGCCTCGTCGGCGGACAAGCTGCCCGCGCCGAACGCCGTACGCGCGCGTGCGGTGCGCAGGCTGGCCGCAAGCAACGGCCCGACGTCTCCGGCATCTCGCTCGAGCTCGTCCAACACGACTTCGACCTCGTCGAGCGGACGCCCCGAAACGAGCGCCCCCGCGGCAATGGCATTCACCAGCTCGGCCGCGAACGCCGTCGACCCTGCCCGCCGGAGAAGCTCTCGGCAGCGGACGGTTGCCCGATACGAGCGCGTCGCCTGACACTCCCCCCAGGCGAGGATCGCGCGGGCGCGCTCGCACCGCGCGGCGCCGATCGAGTCGCCTGCGGCTTCGAGCACCGGCTGGGCGTCGTCGATCGCCGCCGCCAGCTCGGCGAACGATCGTCCGCCGCCGGTCGCCGGCTCGACCAGCGCTCTGAGCGCCGTCGCGACCGCGCGGTCGCGTTCGTCGCCCCGCTCCATCTCCTCGACGAGCTCGATCAGGCCCGAGACGTCACGCGCCTCGAGCCGCGCGTCGACGAGCGGCGGAATCAGCGTGCGGCGCAGCGGGCCTTCGGGAAGCAACTCGATCGCACGTCCTAGGAGGCTGCGCGCGGCGTGAAGATCCTGCCGCTCGAACGCCGCGACCCCCGCGGCGCCGAGCCGCTCCGCCGCCCGCCGAGCCAGCTCCTCGCCGACCGGATCGGCGGCATCCAGCTCGCGCCTGTAGCGCGCAGCCTGCTCGAGGTGGTAGCCGACGATCTCATCCTGCTCGACCAGCGCGGCGTTCCGGTCGAGCCACTCGGCGAAGCGCTCGTGGAGCTCGGCCCGCACGGACTTCGGCAGCCCCTCGTAGGCGGCGTCGCGGATCAGCAGGTGCCGGAACCGGAACGCGTCGTCGCCCGCGATGAGCGCCGCGTCGGGCCGGACGAGCTCCTTGCGAACGAGCGCCACCAGCTGCTCGGGGACGTCCACCACCGGCGCTGCCGGCGCGAGCGCAGTCACCGCACCGCGATGGAACACCTGACCCTCGACCGCGCCGCGCTGGATCACTGCCCGTTCCCCGTCGTTGAGCGTGTCGAGCCGCGCCTGGAGGAGCGCGCGGATCGTCGGCGGCACGTCGACGGTGCCCCGCGCCTCGCGCGCGAGCGCCGCCATCTCCTCGAGGAACAGCGGATTTCCCTCCGCCGTCGCGAGGATCCGCTCGCGGGTCTCCACGTCGAGCTCCAGCCCGTCCAGGACCTCGTCGGCGAGCTCGTGCGCCTCGTGTGGGGAAAGGGGCTCGAGCAGAATCGAGGTCGCGTTCAGCTTCCCTCCGCCCCAGCCCGGTCGCACGTCGAGGAGCTCGGGGCGCGCGATGCACAGTACGAAGATCGGAGCGCCGCGCGACCAGTCGACTACGTGCTCGACGAGGTCGAGCATCGGCGCCTCGGCCCACTGGAGATCGTCGACGACGAGCACGAGCGGCTGCTCGGCGGCACGCTGCTCGAGCAGCACGCGGGCCGCCAGCTGGGTCTCCGCGGGCGACGACCGGATCACGTCGGAGGGCTCGACGCCGAGCTGGATGAGCATCTCGACGAGCGGCCAGTACGTGATCCCCTCGCCATATGACAGGGCACGGCCGCCCGCCATGTCCGCCGTGCCCGAGAGGTCGTCGAGGAAGTCTGCGACGAGGCGCGACTTCCCGATCCCGGCGGGGCCGATCAGGGTGAAGAGCCGACAGGTGGGGCCCGCAACGACGTCGCCGAAGTCCGCCCGGAGCCGCTCGCGCTCGCGCGCCCGCCCGATCATGCGCCGCCCGAGGTGCCTTGCAACACCCGCGGCGCCCGGATCGAGGTCGAGCACCCGATGTGCAGCCACGACGCCTGACTTGCCCTTGACTGTCAGCTCGATGCCCTCGGTCGAGACCGCGTCGCGGACGAGTCGCAGCGTGTCGTCGCCGAGGAGGATCTCCCCCGTCCCCGCCGCCTGCTCCAGCCGGGCTGCGACGTTCACGGCGTCGCCCGTGACGAGCGTGTCCCCCTCACCCGCGACGACGGCGCCGGTGTTGACGCCGATGCGCGCGTCGAGACCGATTCCCTGGACGACGTCGCGCAGCTCGACCGCGGCACGCGTCGCGCGGAGGGCGTCGTCCTCCCGCGCTACCGGGATCCCGAACACCGCCATCACCGCGTCCCCGACGAACTTCTCCACGGTGCCGCCATGCCGCTCCAGGACAACCCGAGCGGTCTCGTAGTAGCGGCGCATGAGGGCGCGCAGCGTCTCGGGGTCGGTCCGCTCGCCGAGCGCCGTCGAGCCAGTCAGGTCGCAGAACAGCACCGTGACGATCTTCCGCGCCTCGTGCGCCGCCGGCGCCAACGACGCGCCGCAGGTGGGGCAGAACCCGAAGTCGTCGGGGCTTTCCCGTCCGCAGCGGGGGCATGTCACCACCGGGCGAGTCTACGACGGTGGAGGAGGCCCTTGACATTCTCCGAACGAGACAGGACTAGCGTTCCC
>DASSBV010000096.1:0-11928 GCA_035698545.1 Gaiella sp.
CCGGCCGAGTTCTCGAGGACGAGCCAGAGCCGGTCGCTCGTGAGCTCCAGGAGCTGGCGCAGCGCGGGGACGGCGCGACGGTAGCCGGCCGCGAGGCCGTTTCCGAGGTGCGAGCCGACGTGGAACACGACCCCGTCGGCACCGATCGCGGCAGCCGTCTCCATGGACGCTCTCATCGCGGTGACGGACTTCCGATGGAGCTCCTTGTCGGCGCCTGCGAGGTTGACCAGGTAGAGGGCGTGGCACACCACCGCCTCGATGCCCGCCTCCTCGCGGCGCTCGCGGAAACGCGCGACCTGCTCCTCGGAGTGCACCGTCGGCTTCCACATCTGGGGGCTCTGCGTGAACACCTGGACGGCGTCGCAGCCGAGCTCCTCGGCGCGGTCGATCGCCGTGGAGATGCCACCGGCCGACGAGACGTGGGCGCCGTAGAGCACGGCGCAACGCTACAAGGCCGTGCGCCCGACCCTCGCAGCCGAGGCCCTTGTGGAGGAACTGGCACCAAATCGGCACGCTTTGCCCTTGACAGGAAACGGTGTCTGACACCGCTTCCTGTCAAGTCCCCCTTTCGGCCCTGTCTGTTCGGGACGACTACGATCGCCGGCGATGAGCGTCCGCGTCCGCATGGCCCCGTCGCCGACGGGGCTCCTCCACATCGGCGGCGTGCGGACATTCCTCTTCAACTGGCTGTTCGCGCGCGGGCAGGGCGGCGAGTGCCTGCTCCGCATCGAGAACACCGACACCTCGCGCGAGGTGGTCGAGGCGACGGAGCAGATCGAGCGGTCGCTTCGCTGGCTCGGGATCGAGTGGGACGGGCCGACCCGCTTCCAGCTGGACGCGGCCGAGCGGTGCCGCGACGAGGCGGCGCGCCTCGTCGACGAGGGGAAGGCGTACGAAGACGAGGGCGCGATCCGCATCCGCATGCCGACCGAAGGGATCGTCGCCTGGGAGGACGCGGTGAAGGGTCGCATCGAGTTCCCGGCCGAGGAGCTCGAGGACTGGGTGATCCTCCGCTCGGACGGTCGCCCGACCTACAACTTCGCGAATCCCGTCGACGACTGGGTCGACGGCGTCACGCACGTGATCCGCGGAGACGATCACGTCTCGAACACACCGAAGCAGCTCGTCGTGCTCGACGCGCTCGGCGCGGAGCCGCCGGTCTACGCGCACGTCCCCAACGTGTACGGCGAGGACGGAAGAAAGCTGTCGAAGCGCCACGGCGCCGTCTCGGTCGACGAGTTCCGCGAGGCGGGGTACGTCGCTCCGGCGCTCCAGAACTTCCTCGCCCTGCTGGGCTGGGCGCCCGACGGCGAGACGACCATCATGAGCCGCGACGAGCTCGTCGAGCGGTTCAGCCTCGAGCGTGTGGGCCGGAGCCCCGCGACGTTCGACTACGCGAAGCTCGACTGGATGAATGGCGTCTACCTCCGCGCGCTCGACGACGAGCCGTATGCGGACACGGTGCTCGAGTATCTGCGCGAGCGCGGGATCGACTGGCCGGAAGCAGAGGTGCGCGCGATGGCCCCGGCCGTGCAGGAGAAGGTCGCGCGCCTCGAGGAGATCCCGCCGTTCGCCGGCTTCCTGTTCCACGACGTCGAGCCCGATCCCGAGCAGCTCGACCGGCGCATTCTCGATGCCGCCGGCGAGGCGCTCGCCGGGGTCGAGGCCTGGACGGTCGAGGCGATCGAGGCCGCCTTGAAGCGCCTCTGCGAGGAGCTCGGCGAGAAGCCGCGCACCGTCTACGCGCCGATCAGGGTGGCTGTCACGGGCTCGAGGGTCTCGCCCGGTCTCTACGAGTCGCTCGCGCTCCTCGGCCGCGAGCGCGCGCTCGCGCGGCTCGGGCACGGCGCCGAGGTGGCAGCCGCGTGAGCGCGCTTTCCGCTGGCGACTTCGAGCACCGTCTCGAGCAGTACGGGATCGAGCGCTCGGAGGAGGCACGCGCGGTCCGCGTGGGGGAGAAGGAGACCTCCGAGCAGGCGGCGATCGTCGCGCGCTACGCGGATCTCTTCACGCGCGGGCAGCTCGACGCCCTGCGGACGGCAGAGGAGAGCGCGAGCGACACTGAGCGCGAGTCCGTCGCCCGACTGCGACTCGAGTGCCAGGAGGGGCTGGTCGACCGAGAGCTCGCCGAGCGCGAAGACGAGCTCGAGAACGCCCTTCTTGCCGCGCGCGTGCCCTGGGACGGCGACGCGCTCCCCCTCCGCAGCGCGCAGGCTCGGCTCGCCACCGAGCAGGACTACCGGAGCCGCGACGCGCTCGGTGCCGCAGTCGTCGACGTCTCCGCGGGCTTCAATGACGAGCGTCGCTCCCTCCTCGCGGCACGCAACGAGCTCGAGGCCGCAATCACCGGGATCGACGATCCGATCGCCCGCAACGAGGCACAGAAGCAGGTGCCGCTGCGGCCGATCGCGGACGCGGTCGACACCGCCCGGGTCGAGGGCACCCAGGCGTTCGATCCCTCGCGGCGGCTGTGGCTCGACCGTCTCCTCGGAGACGATCGCGACGACGCGCCCAGCTCGGCCCACATGGCGTGGATCCGCCGCCTCTCCCCGCTCGAGGCGACGTACACGAAGGAGCGCAGCGTGCCGGTCTGCCTGGCGACGCTGCGTGCGATGGGGTTCGACCTCGACTCCGAGAAGGGGATCCGCACGGACCTGGAGGACCGGCCGCAGAAAGCGCCGCGTGCGTGCGTGATCGCGACGGACCCGCCGCGGCTCGTCCACCTCATCACCCGGGCGCAGGGAGGCCTGCACGACTACGAGGCGTTTCTCCACGAGGCAGGACATGCGCTGCACTACGCGGGGTGCGATCCGGCGCTGCCGCTCGCGTTTCGCCGGCTTTCGCGCGACCACGCCCTGACGGAGATCTACTCCTTTCTGCTCGACTCCGTTGCACGCGAGCCGGCCTGGCATGCCGAGCACTTCGGGCTCGACGACACGCAGGCGCATGAGAACGCCGACGCCGCGTCCTTCTCCAACACGATCCTCTTCCGGCGCTACTCCGCCAAGCTCGGCTACGAGCTCGAGTTCTGGGGCCGCTTCGCGACGGACGGTGGCACGGCCGACGGGTACGAAGAGCGGCTCACCGCCGCGACGGGTATCCGGTATCCCGCCGCGAACCACCTCGCCGACATGGACGCGGGCTTCTACTCCGCCGACTACCTACGCGCATGGATCCGCTCGGCACAGGTTCGTGGGTACCTGCGGCGTGAGGTGGGGCAGGACTGGTGGCGCCTCGAGGGAACGGGAGAGCTTCTGCGCGAGCTCTTCCGTGAGGGCACCCGCCCGACGACCGAGGAGATCGCAGGCCGGATCGGCTACGACCCGCTCGATACAGGGCCGCTCGTCGCCGAGATGACCTCCGTCGGCTGAGCGCGCCGGCGCAGGCCCAACTCCTCCGCGAACGCGGAGTCTCACAGTGGGGACGTGGGTGAGGTCGAACGAGGTCTCCGTGCCTTGACTTCACGGCCGCGTTCCTCTACAAGACACCTGAATCGGGTCTCAGGTTCAAGGCTCCATACGTCGATTGGAGGGCACGGATGAAGCGGTGGTACAAGCTCGGGGCGCTCGTCGCGGGGGTCGCGGCGCTCGCCGGCGCAGGCGCGACCGTGAAGACCGCGGACGCGGCGCCGACGGCACAGGCGCCGATCAAGGTCGGCATCGTCTATTCGCGCACCGGGCTCCTCGCGAGCTACGGCGCCCAGTACATCCAGGGACTTCGGTACGGCCTCGCGTACGCGACGAAGGGCACGAACGCGGTCAACGGGCAGAAGATCGAGCTGACGCTCGTCGACGACGCCGGCGACCCGGTCAAGGCCGTCTCGGCCGCGAAGGACCTGATCGGCAAGGGCTACAAGGTCCTCGCCGGAAGCGTCTCGTCGGGTGT
This sequence comes from Gaiella sp., assembly GCA_035698545.1. Classification (GTDB taxonomy): domain Bacteria; phylum Actinomycetota; class Thermoleophilia; order Gaiellales; family Gaiellaceae; genus Gaiella. The sequence continues at coordinate 3,886 of DASSBV010000096.1, forward strand.
CGGCCTCCAGGTGGCGCCGCTCGCCGAGCAGAACAAGATCCTGTTCATCTCGGGCCCCGCGGCCACGGACGCGATCACCGGGATCAACAAGTACACGTTCCGCTCCGGCCGGCAGAGCTACCAGGACGTGCTCGCCGCGAGCTCCTATCTCGGTGGCGGCGGCGGCAAGACGGTCACCGTGTTCGCGCAGGACTCGGCGTTCGGCCTGGGCAACTACCTCGCGGTGAACCAGGTGATGGGCAACCGCGGCGGTCAGAAGGTGAACCGCATCCTCGTTCCCCTCTCGGCGCAGGACTTCACGCCGTTCGCCCAACAGATCAAGCAGCAGAAGACCGACCTCCTGTTCATCGCCTGGGCGGGCACGACGGCCCCGGCGATGTGGCGCGCCCTCGATCAGCAGGGCGTGTTCGCGAGCGTTGACCACGTGGTCACCGGCCTCGACCAGCGGGCCTCGTACCCGACCTTCGGGCCGGTCGCGGGCAAGATCTCGTTCCTCTCGCACTACGTCTCCAACGCGCCGAAGAACAAGGTCAACGACTTCCTCGTGAAGTCGATGCGCAAGCGGAACCAGGTACCCGACCTGTTCACGCCGGACGGGTTCGTCGCGGGACAGATGATCGTCCATGCGCTCACCGCGTCGACGTCGAACGTCGACCGGATGATCTCCTCGCTCGAGGGTTGGAGCTTCACCGGGCCCAAGGGGCAGCAGACGATCCGGCCCTCGGACCACGCGATGCTGCAGCCGATGTTCCAGGTCAAGCTCACCGAGAAGGGCGGCAAGTACGTCCCGGTCGTGCTGAAGCGGCTGCGGGCGAAGTACACGGCGCCGCCGGAGGCCAACGGAAGCTAGAGGACCGCGTCCACAAGGACGGGGATCGTGTCCAGCAAAGCTCCGATCCTCGCCACCCGCGACCTCGGGCTCGACATCGGCGGCGCGCACATCGTCGCCGATGTCTCGCTCGAGGTCCGGGAAGGCGAGCTTGTCGGCATCATCGGGCCGAACGGCGCGGGCAAGACGACGCTCTTCAACCTGCTCTCCGGCACCGTGCGGCCGACCGCGGGGAAGATCGTGCTCGACGGCCGCGACGTCACGGGCATGCCGCCGTACCGGCGGACGCAGGCCGGGCTCGGGCGCTCGTTCCAGGTCTCGAGCGTCTTCCCGCTGCTCACGGTCTCCGAGAACGTCCGCCTCGCCGCAGAGGCGCGGCTCGGCGGCTCGCTCAGCGTCGTCCGCCGCGCAGCCCGGTTTCGGCCGGCTCTCGAACGGGCTGCCTCCGCGCTCGAGCGCGTCGGTCTCGCCGGGCGCTCGGGCTGGCCGGCGGGGATGCTCTCGCACGGCGACAAGCGGAAGCTCGAGATCGCCATGCTGCTCGCCGCCGAGCCGCGCGTGATCCTCCTCGACGAACCGATGGCCGGCGTCTCGGCCGAGGACGTGGGCGGGCTCGTGGAGGTGATCCGCGCCGTGCACGAGGAGGGCCGCACCGTCCTGCTCGTCGAGCATCGGATGGAGGTCGTCGTGGGGCTCGCGCAGAGGATCGCAGTGATGCACCACGGCGCGCTGCTCGCGTTCGACACTCCCGAGCGCGTGATGGCGGACCAGACCGTTCAGACGGCGTACCTCGGGGAGCCGCTTTGACCGCCGCACTCGCCGTCGACGACCTTCACGTCTACCTGGGCGAGTCGCACGTGCTCCAGGGGATCTCCTTCGACGTCTCCGCCGGCGGCGTCACCGCGCTGCTCGGGCGGAACGGTGTCGGGAAGACGACGACGCTCCGGGCGCTGCTCGGGCTCGTGCCGCGGACGCGCGGCACCGTCACGCTCGAGGGCGACGACGTGACGCGGCTCTCGACGCACGCCGTCGTGCGGCGCGGGGTCGGGTACGTGCCGGAGGACCGGGACGTCTTCGCCGGTCTCACGGTCGAGGAAAACCTTCGTCTTGCCGAGCGGAACGGGCACGCCCGCTACGACCTCGTCCACGACCTCTTCCCCGAGCTTCGCGAGCGCGCCGGGCAGAGGGCCGGGACGCTCTCGGGCGGACAGCAGCAGATGGTCGCGATCGCGCGGGCGCTGCTCAACGAGAACCGGCTGCTGCTCGTCGACGAGCCGACGAAGGGGCTCGCGCCGGCGCTCGTGACGGGCGTCGCGGCCGCGCTCGAGCGCGCTGCCGAGCTGACGACGATCCTGCTCGTCGAGCAGAACCTCCGCGTCGTGCAGCGCGTCGCGCGGGACGTCGTCGTGCTCGATGCGGGCCGGGTCGTCCACACCGGGGCTGCGGAGGAGCTGCTCGCCGATCCCGACCACGTCCGGCGGCTGCTCGGCGTCCACGGAGGCGGACATTGAGCACCTTCGTCCTCCTGACGATCACGGGCCTCGGCCTCGGGGCGATGTACTTCCTCGTCGCCTCGGGCCTGTCGCTCATCTACGGGCTGATGGGTGTGCTCAACTTCGCGCACGGCGCGTTCATCACCGTCGGCGCGTACCTCGCGTGGTGGTTCGGTGAGCAGGTCGGCGGCGGGGCCGGCACGCGGCTCATCGTGGGCGGCGCGCTCGGCATCGTCGGGGGCGCGCTCGTCGCGGCGCTCGTCGAGCTCTGCCTGATCCGGCCGCTCTACGGCCGGCCGATCGAGCAGGTGCTCGTCACGGTCGGGCTCGCGCTCGCGCTCGGCGCTCTCGTCCAGGGCATCTGGGGCGCCGACGCGAAGCCGTTCCCCGTTCCGTCGTGGATGATCGACACGACAACGATCTTCGGCGCAAACGTGCCCAACGACCGGTTCGTCGAGATCGGGGTCGCGGCCGCCGTGCTGGCCGGGCTCACGGCCTTTCTCCGCTACACGCGCTTCGGTCTCGTGATCCGAGCCGGGGTCGAGAACCGCGCGATGGTGAGCGCGTTGGGGATCGACGTGCGTCGGGCGTTCACGATCGTGTTCGCGCTCGGCGGCGCGCTCGCCGCGCTCGCCGGCGTGCTGTCGGGCGTCTACTTCGGCGTCGTCGACCCGGGCCGCGGCACGTCGCTCCTCATCTTCGCGTTCATCGTCGTCGTGATCGGCGGCTTTGGCTCGATCGGCGGATCTGCGATCGCAGCGGTCGCGGTCGGGCTGATCCAGCAGTACGCGAACTACTACGCGTCGAGCGGCACCGGCGACCTCGCCGTCGTGCTGCTCCTCGCCGTCGTGCTGCTCGTCCGCCCGAGCGGTCTCGCCCCGAAGGTCGCACATTGAGACGCGCGGCCGGAATCGTCGTCCCGGTCGTCGTGCTCGTGCTGCTGGCGCTCGTCCCGAAGCTCTCGCTCGACATTCCGGTGGTGCTGAACGGGCCGCTCTCGAGCCCGGGCACACTGCAGCTCCTCGCGCTGTGCCTCCTCTTCGCCGGGATCGCGCTCACGTACGACGTGCTCTTCGGTTTCACGGGCCTACTCTCGTTCGGACACGCGTTGTTCGTCGCGGCCGGCGTCTACATGACCGCGATCGCGCTGACGCGCTGGGAGTGGGGCCTTTGGCCGACGATCGGGTTCGTCCTGCTGGTCGCGCTGCTCCTGCCCCTCGTGCTCGGCGCCGTCAGCCTCCGCGTCGGTGGGATCGCGTTCGCGATGGTGACGCTCGCCTTTGCGCAGGCGGGTCAGGTGCTCGTGCAGAAGAATCCGTACGGCTGGACGGGCGGCGAGGAGGGCACGGGCCTGAACTACGACCACGTGCCCGCCGCCTTCGTCGGTGTCCTCAACACGAAGAACCTCTACTGGCTCGCGCTCGGGTACGCCGTGCTCGTCTTCGTCGTGGTTCGGCTCGCCGTCAACTCGTCAGCCGGCCACGTCTGGCGCGCCGTCCGGGAGAACGAGCCGCGTGTCGAGGTGCTCGGGCTCTGGCCCTACCCGTTCAAGGTGATCGCGTTCGTGGTCGCCGGGTTCCTCGCCGTGCTCGGCGGCGTCGTCTGGCTACTCTTGATCGGCGGCGCGACGCCGGAGGTGACGACTGCGAACTTCACGCTCGCGTTGCTCGTGATGGTCGTGCTGGGCGGCGCCGGGACACGCTACGGCGCGATGCTCGGCGGCTTTCTCTACACGCTCCTCGACCAGCGGCTCGGCTCGCTCTCGGGGTCGAGCACGGTGCAGGACCTACCGAACTTCCTGCGCGTGCCCCTCTCGGAGCCGCTGTTCCTGCTCGGGGCGCTGTTCATCCTGCTCGTCTTCTTCGTCCCGGGAGGGCTCGCGAGCCTGCCAACGCGGCTGCGCGGCTTGCGCCCCCGGCGCGAGCCGCTGCCCGAGGAGGCGGCGGCGTGAAGATCGCCTGGGAGCGGCACGGTGCCGGCGCCCCCGTGCTCCTGATCCACGGGCTCGGGTACGCCCGGTGGGGATGGGAGCCGGCCCTGCCCGGCCTGGCGGAGCGGTTCGAGGTGCTGTTGTTCGACAATCGCGGGATCGGCGAGAGCGACGCCCCGCCGGGGCCGTACACGGCCGCGGAGCTGGCCGCCGATGCGATCGGCGTGCTCGACGAGGCGGGGGTCGGCCGGGCTCACGTCGTCGGGACGAGCCTCGGGGGGATGGTGGCCCAGGAGCTCGCGCTCGCGCATCCCGAGCGTATCGACCGACTCGTGCTCGCCTGTACGACGCCCGGCGGACCGCGCGCGCATCCGATGCCCGACGTGACCGTGCGCCTGATCGCCGAGGCGGCGGGTCTCGAGCCCGCGGTCGCGCTGCGCCGCTTCGTGGAGAACGCGCTCGCACCCGCGACGGTCGTCGAGCGGCCGGAGCTCGTCGAGCGGATCATGGAGCACCGGCTGCGCACCGCGCAGGCCCCGGCTGCATGGGCGGCCCAGGCCGGAGCCGGCGCTGCATTCGACGCATACGATCGTCTCGGCGATCTGCGCGCCCCCGTGCTCGTGCAGCACGGAAGCGAGGACGTCGTCGTCGACCCGCGGAACGGCGAGCTGCTCGCCGGGCTCCTGCCCGACGCCCGTCTCGAGGACTTCGAGGGCTGCGGGCACCTGTTCTTCTGGGAGGAGCCCGAGCGGTTCGTCTCGTCGGTCGCGGCGTTCCTGGAGGATCACGCCTGATGAGCGACACGCTGACGATCCGCCGCTGGCTGACCGACCGCGCGCGGACGACGCCGGAGAGGGTCGCGATCCGCTTCCTCGGCTCGGAGCTGACCTACGCTGAGCTCGACCGCCGTGCCACGCGGCTCGCAGCCGGTCTGGCCGAGCGCGGCCTGCGCCGCGGCGACCGGCTCGCCACGCTGACGTCCAACTCGCCCGACCACGTCGTCACCCTGTTTGCGTGCGCGACCCTCGGGGCGATCCTCCAGCCGATCTCGTGGCGGCTCGCGGCTCCGGAGATCGCGTACCAGCTCGAGGATGCCGAGCCGGCGCTGATGCTCGTCTCGGAGGAGCACGAGGAGCTCGCGCGTCGCGCAGCGAGCGGGGTCGAGCTCGCCCGCCTCGGGGACGCGACGCTCGAGGCGGACGGCGAGGCGCCGACGCGGGCCGAGGACTCCGACCCGCTGCTCCTCGTCTACACGTCCGGCACGACGGGGAAGCCGAAAGGCGCGCTGCTGACACACGCGAACTGCTTCTGGACGAACCTCTCGTTCGACCGCACGGCTGGCCTCCGCGACGACGACGTCGTCCTTCAGGTGCTGCCTCAGTTCCACGTCGGCGGGTGGAACGTCCAGCCGCTGCTCGCGTGGTGGAAGGGGGCGACGGTCGTGATCGAGCCCGCGTTCGAGCCGGCACGCGCGCTCGAGCTGATCGCGGACGAGGGGATCACGACGATGATGGGCGTCCCCGCGACGTACCTCTTCCTCGCGGAGCAGCCGGCGTTTGCGGAGGCCGCGCTGGAAAGCCTGCGGCTCGTCGTCGTCGGCGGCGCGCCGATGCCGGCCTCGCTGCTCGAGACGTGGCAAGAGCGAGGTGTGCAGATCGTGCAGGGCTATGGCCTCACCGAGGCGGCGCCGAACGTCCTCTGCCTGCCGCCGGAGGAGGCGCGTCGCAAGCTCGGCTTCGCGGGCAAGCCGTACCCGCACCTCGAGGTCGCGCTTCGCGACCCCGACACCGGGCGCGTGCTCGAGGGGCCAGCCGTCGGCGAGCTGCTCGTGCGCGGCCCGAACGTGTTCGCCGGGTACTGGCGGAACCCCGCAGCCACCGCCGCGGCCATCGTCGACGGCTGGCTGCGGACGAAGGATGTCGCCGAACGCGACGACGAGGGCTTCTACCGGATCGCCGGGAGGCTCGAGGAGCTCGTGATCTCGGGTGGCGAGAACGTCTATCCGGCCGAGATCGAGGAGGTCCTGCATGCGCACCCGGACGTCGTCGAGGCGGCCGTCGTCGGCGTCCCCGACGAGCGGTGGGGTGAGGTATGCGCCGCGTTCGTCGTGCTCCGCGAGGGCGCCTCGGCCGACGGGGAGGAGCTCCGCGACCACTGCCGCGAGCGCCTCGCGCGCTTCAAGGTGCCGCGCACGGTGACCCTCGTCGCGGAGCTCCCGCGGTCGCCGCTGGGGAAGGTCCGCAAGGACGAGCTGCAGGCGAGCGCGGCGGGAGCGGTTCGATGAGCGAGACGGTGACCGGCGTCGGCGGCAGACCGCTCTCGAAGCGCGGCGAGCGCACGCGCCGGCGGCTGCTGGAGGCGGCCGAGGCGGTGTTCGCGGAGCTCGGCTACCACGACGCCTCGATCGTGAAGATCACCGAGGCCGCGGGGGTCGGTCAGGGGACCTTCTACCTCTACTTCGCGTCGAAGAAGGAGGTGTTCGACGAGCTCGTCCTCGACCTGAACCACCGCGTCCGCCAGGCGATGACCGAAGCGGCCTCGAAGGGGAAGACCCGCGCCGAGACCGAGCGCCTCGGCTTCGCGGCGTTCTTTCGCTTCACCGCCGAGCACCCCGCGCTCTACCGGATCATCCGGCAGGCGGAGTTCGTCTCGCCGGAGATCCTCCACCTGCATTACGAGCGGCTGACGAGCGGCTACGTCGCGGGCCTTCGCCAGGCGATGGAGGCGGGCGAGATCGCCGAGGGTGACCCCGAGCTCCTCGCCTGGGCGCTGATGGGGATCGGCGAGCTCGTCGGCATGCGCTGGATCCTCTGGAACGGGCGCGAGGAGCTTCCGGCCGAGGTCCTGGACGAGCTCGGCCGCATCATCACGCGCGCGATCGGCGCTCCGGGCGGGGCCTGATGAACCAGGTAGGGCTCGTTGCAACAGCCCATTACCTCCCCGAGCGCTGGATGACCGCGGCGGAGGTCGCCGCAGCGAGCGGGATCCCCGAGGACGTCGTCGTGGCGAAGTTCGGCCTTCGAGGAAAGCACGTCGCCGCCCCGGACGAGCACGTCAGCGACCTCGCCGTTGCCGCGGGACAGCGACTGCTGGAGGAGCAGGGCGTCGACCCCTCGTCGATCGGCGCGGTCCTGTACTACGGGTCGACGTGGAAGGACTATCCGGTCTGGCAGGCCGCGCCGTGGATCGCCCACCGGCTCGGCTGCGAGAACGCCTACGCGATCGAGTACGACAACGTCTCGATGGGGACGCCGGTCGCGTTGCGCCTTGCGAAGGCTCTGCTCGTCGCCGAGCCCGAGCTCGAGACGGTGCTCCTCGTGGCGGCGTGTCGCGAGTCGTATCTCCTCGACTACACGAACGAGCGCGCGCGCTTCATGTTCAACTTCGGCGACGGCGCCGTTGCGGGCCTCCTCTCAGTCGACGCCGAGCGGAACCTCCTGCACGGCTCGCACGCGATCACGGACGGGTCGTTCGCGCTCCAGGTGAAGGTCCCCGCGGGCGGCAGCGTCGAGCCCGCCTCGCACGAGAGCGTGGACGGACGTCGGCACTTCCTCGACGTTGCCGACCCCGCCGCCATGAAGAACGGGCTCGACGACGTGTCGCTCGCGAACTTCGTCGCGGCGGCGACCGGCGCCGTCGAGCGGAGCGGCGCGACGCTCGCCGACGTCTCGTACCTCTGCGGGATCCACATGAAGCGCTCGATGCACGAGGCGATCGCCGCTGCGCTCGCGATCCCGCTCGAGCGCGCTGCGTACCTCGACGACACGGGGCACATGAGCGGCGTCGACCCG
>DASSBV010000097.1:0-23168 GCA_035698545.1 Gaiella sp.
AGCCCCGGCTTCGGCGCGGCGCTCGCAGAGAGGACAACGGCGAGGCCCAGGAGGGCGGAGAGGATGAGGAGACGTCCCCCTCGTGCTGTCGTCCGGTGGCGGGTCATGGCTCCGGTGCGCGGCGCGAAGCGGCCGAGCCTAGCAGAGTGGTTGGCCCCAAGCGGTGTCAGACACCGTTTTCTGTCAAGGCTTCGCCTGTGCCGGTTTTGTGCCGATCTGTCCACGTCGCCTCTGCGGGGCATTGGTTGTCACTACAGTGAACAGATGGCGCGAAGCTCCAGAGAATGGATCGTTGGCGCGATCTACCATGTGTTCTCTCGAGGCAGCAACCGCCAGGCGATTTTCCTCAACGACAGCGACTACGTCGAGTTCGAGACGCTTTTCGCGTCCGCCTTCCGAAGGCACCAGCTCGACTGCTTCGGGTGGTCGTTTATGCCCAACCACTGGCATGGCGTTGTCCGCTGTCCGCCAGGCGGGCTCTCCCGGTTCATGAAGAACGTCAACCATCGGTACGCGTTGCGGTTCGATCGACGCTGGGGACGAACAGCGCATCTCTTCGCGAACCGGTTCGGCGCGGTGCTCCAGACGACAGAAAGCCAGTTCCTGGGGACACTCCGCTACGTCGTTCGGAACCCGGTCGAGGCGGGCATTTGCGCCTCTCCCTACGACGCCCGGTGGACGAGCTTCGCCGCGACCGCCGGCCTCGCGCCGGCTCCCGAATACTTGCGCGTGGACGAGATTCTGGAGTGTTTCGGCCATGAACCCGATGCTGCTCGTCGCGGATATCTCGCATTCGTGCTCGGCGAGACTGGCGATCGAGTGAGCCACGAGTCATTCACCGACCCGGTTGTCGCGTCGCCTCTTCAAGCCGCTCTCGCGAGCTGACGCGCAGGTACTGGCCTGTGCGGTAATTGGCGCAGAGTTGGCATGCCTTCGCCCTTGACAGAAAACGGTGTCTGACACCGTTTGCGGCCGGCCGCTGCGAGCGCCTCGCTAGAGTCCGCCCCGTGAAGATCGCCGTGTGCGTCAAGCAAGTGCCGGATGCGACGTCGCACAAGCGGCTCGACCCGGGGACGCACCGGCTCGACCGGTCGGGGGAAGGCGTTCTCAACGCGACCGACATCAACGCGGTCGAGGAGGCGCTCCGGCTGAAGGACGCGCACGGCGGCGAGGTGGTCGTCATCTCGCTCGGCCCCGAGAAAGCGATGGAGTCGCTTCGCAAGGCGCTCGCGATGGGGGCGGATCGCGCTCTGCTCGTGACCGACGACAATGCGGCCGGCTCCGATCTCCTCGCCACCAGCCGGGCTCTTGCCGCCGCGCTCGAGAAGGAGGATGCCGATCTCGTCCTCTTCGGCCAGCAGTCGAGCGACGCGGACGGCGCCGTTCTCTGGGCCGCCGTGTCCGACCGGCTGCGCCGGCCGATGGTCTCGCAAGTCGCGGAGCTAACCGTCGAGGGGGACGAGCTGACCGGGAAGCGCCAGACAGAGTTCGGGTACGACGTCATCGCAGCGCCGCTGCCGGCGGTCGTCGCCGTGTCGGATGCGATCAACGAGCCGCGCTACCCCTCGCTCAAGGGAATCATGGGCGCGAAATCGAAGCCGCAGGAGACCGTCTCGCTCGGGGATGTCGGTGTGGAGGCGAGCCTCGTCGGAGAAGCCGGCTCCGCCACAACCGTGCGCTCGTCCTCGCCGCCGCCCCCGAAGAGCGGTCAGGTGAAGATCGAGGACGACGGCAATGCGGCCGAAAAGATCGTCGAGTACCTCGCGGAGAAGCGGCTCGTTTAGTCAATGACGACGCTGGTCTTCCTGGAGAACCACGACGGTGAGCTGACGAAGGGCTCGCTCGGCGTGCTGGGCAAGGCAGCCTCCCTCGGTGGCGATGTCGCCGGCGTCGTCCTCGGCAGCGGCGTCCGGGACGCCGCGAGCGCGGCAGGCGCCTTCGGCGCGACCACGGTGTATGTCGTCGATGACGAGGCGTTGGCAGCCCCGCTCCCGCAGCCTCGCGTGGACGCGCTGGAGGCTGTCGTGCGTGAATCGGGCGCCGACACGGTGCTCTTCGCAGCGTCGGTGCTAGCCGCCGATGTCGCGGCGGGGCTCGCTGCGCGCCTCGAGGCGGGTCTCAACTGGGACCTGACCGACCTCCGCGAGGAGGGCGGCGAGTTGGTGGGCATCCGGCCCGCGCTCGGCGACACGGTGCTCGTCGAAGTGGGATGGAGCTCGACACCGAGGCTCGCGCTGATCCGCGCCGGCACGTTCGACCCCATCGAGTCGGGCGGCTCCGCCGAGGCGAAGGAGGTCTCGGCCGAGTTCCAGGGCTTCTCGACACGCGCGCGGCTTGTCGAGCGCCTGAGCGAGAAGGCAAGCGGCCCCTCGATCGAGGACGCCGACGTGATCGTCGCCGGCGGCCGCGGGCTCGGCAGCCCCGAGGGGTTCTCCTACTGCGAGGAGCTCGCCGAGGCGCTCGGCGGTGCGGTCGCTGCGACACGCGCGGTCGTCGACGCCGGGTGGTATCCGTACGCGGCGCAGGTCGGGCAGACCGGCAAGACGGTATCGCCGAAGCTCTACATCGCGCTCGGGATCTCAGGCGCGATCCAGCACAAGGTCGGCATGCAGGGCTCGGGAACGATCGTCGCCGTCAACAAGGATCCGAACGCGCCGATCTTCGACTTCGCCGACCTCGGCGTGGTCGGCGACCTGACCCAGATCGCGCCGAAGCTCACGGAGCTGCTCCGGGCCCGCCGGTGAGCGGCGTCCGCCCGGCCGACTACCCGCTGCCGTTCGCGATCTCGGAGGCGCTCGGCCCGCCGACCGACGCGCCGGAGGAGCGAATCGACGTCGGCATCCTCGTCGTGGGCGGCGGCCCCGGTGGGCTCGCCTGCGCCGTCCGCCTCGGGCAGCTCCTCGAGGAGCACCCCGACGTCCGCGAGCGCCTCGGCGACGTGCCGGTGGCCCTGCTCGAGAAAGGAAAGCAGCCCGGCTCGCACCTCCTCTCGGGCGCGGTCATGAACCCACGGGCGATCCGGAAGCTGTTCGCCGGCCGCATCGCCATCGAGGAGATGCCGACCTACGGGCCCGTCCACGGGGAGGCCGTCTACCTGCTGACGAAAGGCGCGGCGCTGCGGATCCCGCCGCCGCCGACGATGATGAACCACGGGAACTGGATCGTCTCGGTCTCCGAGCTCGGTCGCTTTCTCGCCGAGCAAGCGGAGACGGCGGGCACGACGATTCTCCCGGAGACCGCAGGTCAGAAGCTCCTCGTCGAGCATGGCCGCGTCGTCGGTGTCCGCACGGGTGACAAGGGCCGCGGCAAGGACGGCGAGCCGCTCGCGAACTTCGAGCCGGGGGTGGACGTCACCGCGCGCATCACCGTCCTCGCGGAGGGGACCGCCGGCCATCTGACCACCACCGCGATCGACGCCTTCGGGCTCGAGGGCCGCAATCCCCAGATCTGGGCGCTCGGCGTGAAGGAGGTCTGGCGCGTTTCCAAGCCGCTTCGGAAGATCGTGCACACGCTCGGTTGGCCGCTCCGCAAGCGCGCGCGCTACGGCGAGTTCGGGGGCTCGTTCATCTATCCCATGGGCGACGACCTGGTCTCGCTCGGCTTCGTCGTCGGGCTGGAGTACGCAGACGTCGAGCTGTCCGCGCACGATCTCCTGCAGGAGTTCAAGACGCACAAGCTCGTCCGGAAGATCCTCGAGGGTGGCGAGCGGGTCGCCTGGGGGGCGAAGACGATCACGGAGGGTGGGCTCAACTCGCTCCCGTCGCGGCTGAACGCGCCCGGGCTGCTCCTCGTCGGGGAGGGCGCCGGGCTCGTCAATGTGCCGCGGCTGAAGGGGATCCACTATGCGATCGAGTCGGGTCGCCTCGCAGCGGAGTCGGCGTTTGCTGCGCTCCAGCGTGGTGAGGTCGCGGGTCGCCGCGGCGCCCTCGAAACGTACGACGCCGCCCTGCGCGAGAGCTACGTGTGGAAGGACCTCGCCGAAGTGCGGAACATGCGGCAGGTATTCGACAAGGGCTTCTTCGTGGGCGGCGCTCTTGCCAGCGCGATGACCGTGACCAAGGGAAAGCTCCCACCGAAGGAGTTCGGCACACACCGCAACGCCGAGGCGCCGCTCCTGCGTACCGGTCGCGCGGCGCACTACCCCGCCCCCGACGGGAAGCTGACGTTCGACAAGCTGTCGTCGGTCTTCGCCTCCGGCAACCGGACGCGCGACGATCAGCCGAGCCACATCCGCATCGCGACGCAGGTTCCCCGCGACCTCGCGGAGATGTGGCACTGGATGTGCCCAGCGCAGGTCTACGAGGTCGGCGAGGAGGACGGCGATGGGACGGTCACCGTGCAGGTGAACCCGTCCAACTGCGTCCAGTGCGGCGCGATCAGTGCGAAGGGCGGGCGCCTCACGCCGCCCGAAGGTGGCTCCGGCCCCGAGTACACGGTTACTTGAGCATGAGCAACGCCCGGTTCGACGTCGTCGTCGTCGGCGCGGGGATCATCGGACTCGCCGTCGCGCGCGAGCTGCAGGCGCGTACGCCCGGAGCTCGTCTCGCCGTCCTCGACAAGGAGCCGGTGCTCGGCTATCACCAGACGGCCCACTCGAGCGGCGTCGTCCACCGCGGCGTCTACTACGCGCCCGGCTCGCTCAAGGCGCAACTGTGCGTGGACGGCGCCTCGCGGCTGCTCGAGTACTGCGAGGTCAGGGAGATCCCCATCCTCCGCTGCGGGAAGGTCGTCGTCGCGACGAGCGAGGAGGAGCTGCCGCGCCTCGAGGAGCTCCATCGCCGGTCGGTCGCGAACGGCGTCCCGCGGGTCGAGCTGATCGGTCCCGAGCGACTTCGGGAGCTCGAGCCCCATGTCGCAGGGCTCAGTGCGATCCACTCGCCGGAGACCTCGGTCGTCGACTTCTCGCTCGTCGCCAGGGCATACGGCGACGACGTGATGCAGGCCGGCGGCGCGCTGCTGCTCGGGCGTGAGGTTCTCTCGTTCTCGCGACGCGGCGGATCGACGACGATCGCGACGACGGCCGGCGAGGTCGAGGCGACGCGGATCGTCGTCTGCGCGGGCGTGTACTCCGACCGGCTCGCGACGTCGACCGGCGCCGATGCCGACCCGCGCATCGTTCCCTTCCGCGGCGACTACCTCGTCCTCAAGCCGGAGCGCCGTGAGCTGGTGCGCGGCCTCGTCTACCCGGTGCCCGACCCTGCCTTCCCGTTTCTCGGCATCCACACCACCGTTCGCCCCGACGGAGCGGTTTGGCTCGGCCCGAACGCCGTGCTCGCGCTTTCGCGCGAGGGATATCGACGGCGCGATGTCAGGCTGCGCGACGTGCGCGAGATCCTCCGTTCGCGCGGATTCCGGCGACTCGCCCGCAGGCACTGGCGCATGGGAGCGGCGGAGACGGCGCGCGACCTCTCGACGAAGCGCTTCGTCGCGGCTGCGCGGAAGCTCCTTCCCGAGCTCGAGGTCGACGACGTCCTGCCGGGGCCTTCGGGCATCCGGGCGCAGGCCCTCGCGCCGGATGGGACACTCGTCGACGACTTCGTCTTCAACGAAGCCGACGGGGTAGTCCACGTGCGGAATGCGCCATCGCCTGGTGCAACCTCTTCGCTCGCGATCGCCTCCGTGATAGCGGACAGGTTCGGGGCAGCGAGCGGCGGAAGCTAGCGGGGAGCAGTCCCAGTAGGACACGGCCGGTGCGGACGTGGCTACGTGCCTGGCACCGATTTTCCCTATCGTCACGGCGTCGCGCGCGCGAAAACCGCATGAAGCCGCGATCCCCTCGCGCGATGTGGTCCCCAACGGCCACGCCCAATTCGGACGTGTCTACGTGCCTGGCACGTTGTCTACCGCTCCCGGGCGCGCGGCCCACGCATCGGCCATCGCGACGCGCTGCGCGAGGGTCGGGTGCGTATCGAGCAGGACGTACGCCCAGGTCGGTGGGCTCGGGTCGCCGAGCGACGTCACGGCGAACTTGCGGAAGAGGCCCCTCGCGGCCTGTGGGTCGCGGGTTGCCTGGAGCGCCTTCCAGTCGGCCTCCGCCTCGAAGCGGCGGCTCACGACATTTTGCGCGGGTGTCGTGACGAGCGTCCACGCGGCCGTGAACAGCAGCGCGAGCGGGACCGCCCGCGGGTTTCCCATCCCGCCGAGGCGACGGGTCACGAGCATCAGAAGCAGGGCTCCCGGCAGCGCGAAGAGCCCGAACCAGGCGACGGCCTTCGCGATGTGGTCGCCCGAGTGGTGGCCGAGCTCGTGTGCGACGGCGACGTCGACCTCGCGGTCGGAGAACCGCCCGTCGAGCAGCGTGTCCCAGAGCACGACGCGCCGCGACGGTCCGAGCCCGAAGGCAAACGCGTTCGCCTGGCTCGTGTCCTCGCTCACCCGCTCGATGCGAAGCGGGATGCCCTCGAGGCCCTCGACGCGCTCGAACCGCTCGTAGCGGGCGACGAGGCCGGGATCGTCGGGCCGCTCGAGACCGGGGTAGACCCACGGCGAGACGAACACGCCGATCCCCGCGATCACGGTGAAGACGGCTGCACCCGGGATCCACCACCACGAGCCGATGCGACGCGCCAGGCCCATCACCACGAGGAGCGCGACGCAGACCGACACGAACGTCGCTCCGAGCGTGACCCAGTCGCCGAAGATCGCGTCGAAGTAGCCCATCTGCGAGACGTCATGGCGCCTGCTCCACCACAGGGTGAGGACCGTGAACGGCAGCTGGGTCAGCCACACGATCGCGAGACCCAACATCCCGAGCAGCATCCCCGTCCCGAGCGGCCCGGCGGCCGACTCCTGAGCAAACCTCGAGCCGTAGCGGGCGTAGAGGGCGAGCGTCGTCAGGGTGACGACGATCCGAAGCGCCCAGAGGATGAGGAGCAAGCGCTCGAAGCGCTCGGCCCGGGAGACGAGCGCCGGCCCGAAGGTGCGATCGACGTCGACGTGCGGCAGCGAGAGGTCGCCGGGGACGACCGTCCCCGCGAGCAGCCAGGCGGCCACGACCCAGCCGGCAACGAGGGCGGCGAAGACGACAACGCGAAGCGCCTTCACAGAGACTCGGCCGGCTCGAGCAGCACGGGAGCCGGCGGCGCGGGCGGCGGTCGAAGCGCCGGCGAGGAGTCGGGGTACCGGGGCGTCAGCAGCAGGGCGTATCCCCACGCCTGCGCCTGATAGCGGAGCGACGCCGCGCCGAGGTCGCGCAGCCCTGGGGGAACCCGGCCCGTCGCGAGGGCGCAGAACCAGAGGAGCAGCGCCACCACGAACGTCACGGCGGAGTACGTCAACGCGAGGAGGAACGCGGGCACCGCCAGCAGGAGCCGTCCGAGGACGCCGAGGCGGCCCTGCCGCTCCGGCGGGTCGATCGTCAGGTCGATCGGATAGCTGCCTTCCCGCCCGACGAAGCCGGGGAACTGTCGGCCAACGACGGCGAAGAATGCGCTCAGGTGGATGACCGCGCGGACGAACGCCGCCATGAACCGGTGGAGCGCGCGTGGAACCCGGCCGAGCACGAGCGCCAGGATCCACGCGGCCAGGGCAGCGAGCAGGACGAGCGCCGCCCAGAGCGTCAGCCACACGAGGTGGGGGAGGACGAGCGGGAAGCGGAAGAGGACGAGAAGACGGGGCCGCTGGAGGTCCTCGTCGACCCCGATCGCGATCGGATGGGCCGGGAGCTCCGCGGGCGGCTCGACCTTTCCCGGGGTCGAGTCGGGATACCAGTCTGTGAGCATCAGCGCATAGGCGGTCGTCTGCGCGGCGTAACCGATCGCGTACGCCGACGCGTCCCGCATGCCCCGCGGCATCCGGCCGCGCACGAGCGACGCGAACCACCCGAGGAAGGCGACCGTGGCGGTGAGCCCGCCGACGCCGCCGGCGAGCGCGCCGCCGTACGCGCTCCCGAGCGCCACCGAGCCGCCCAACGTCGAGGCGACGACGAACGCCGGCACGGCCAGCACGAGCCTGAACCCGGCGCCCCAGCGGCCCTGGGGCGCAGGAGGGTCGATCTCGACGTCGACGGGATAGGGCCCCGCGCCGGTGAACCCGGGATACGGATCGGCGACGAGGCCGATGTACGCGGTCAGGTGGGCGGCGTAGCGCGTGAAGCTCGCGAGGAAGCCGTGCAGCGCAGCAGGCGCGCGGCGCTCGAACAGCACCGCGAGCCACATGACGAACGCAAGCGTGAACGCCGCGATCCCGAAGAGCGTGATCCAGACGAGGTGGGGCAGCGCGAGGATCAGCCGGAAGAAGACGGTGAGGCGATTTCGTCTGAGGTCGTCGCGCACGATGAGGCGAACGGGATGAGGTTGCTGCGGCGCGATCACACGACGCATTCTGGGGTCGCACCCGGAGAGTTCCCTCCCGGTGCCCTTCAGACAATGCGATCCAGGTGCCTCGCGACGAGGCAGCATCACCTGAAGGGGCACTAGGATCGCCGCGTGAGCGGCGACCCGGTGACGCACGACGACGTCCTCCGGGCCGCGGAGACGATCCGCGGTCGCGTGCGGCGGACGCCCCTCCTCGAGGGGACAGCCCTCGCTTCCGGGCTCTCGCTAAAGGCGGAGCTCCTTCAGCACACCGGGTCGTTCAAGGTGCGTGGCGTCACGAACCGGCTGGCCGCCCTCGACTCGGAGGAGCGCGGGCGCGGCGTGGCGGGCGCGTCGGCGGGCAACCACGCCATCGCGCTGGCCTGGGGAGCTGCGGCCGAGGGGCTCGACTGCGTGGTGTTCTCGTGGGCGGCGGCGAGCCCGTTCAAGCTCGACCGTGCCCGAGCGCTCGGCGCCGAGGTCGACGTCGAGGCCGACGACCCCTCCGGCGCGTTCGCCCGGCTCGAGGAGCACCTCGCCGACACCGGCCGTGTGCTCGTCCACCCGTTCGACGATCCGCTCGTGATGGCTGGTCAGGGCACCGTCGGGCTCGAGATCCTCGAAGACGCGCAGGGCGTGGACGTGATCGTCGTGCCCGTCGGGGGGGCGGGGCTCGTGGCCGGGATAGCCGCAGCGGTCGCGCCGCGAGGCGTGCGTGTAGTCGGGGTGGAGCCGACGGGGGCAGCCTCGCTCGAGCTTGCCCTCGAGGCGGGCAAGCCCGTCTCGATCGCGCCGCAGACACGGGCCGGGGGACTCGACGCGCCCTATGCGGGCGACAACGCGCTCGCGGTATGCCGGGCGGCGGGCGTCGAGGCAGTGCAGGTCTCCGACGACGCGATCGAGGAGGCGATGCGGCGCGTCTACGCCGAGGCGAAGCTCGCCTGCGAGCCCGCGGGCGCGGCGGCGGTCGCAGCCGTCCTGGAGGGTCTCGTCGAGGGCGAGCACGTCGTCGCCGTCGTCTCGGGAGGCAACGTGGGGCCGGAGATCGCCTCTGCTATTCTGGCCGGTTGATGAAGGCCGACATCCATCCCGAATACGTCGTTGCGCACGTCACCTGCTCGTGCGGGAACGAGTTCACGACCCGCTCGACCAAGCCCGAGCTGCACGTCGAGGTGTGCTCCGCCTGCCATCCGTTCTACACGGGGAAGCAGAAGCTGATGGACTCGGGCGGCCGCGTCGAGCGCTTCCAGCGCCGCCTCGAGAAGGCGGCCGCCGCGAAGAGCGCCTGAGGCGCCGAACCGCCGCGGTACTTTTTCACGCATGAGCGTCTCGTACGGGGGCCAGGCGGTGCTCGAAGGCGTGATGATGCGCGGGCCGTCCTGCTGGGCGGTCGCGATCCGCACACCCGAGGGCGGCATCGAGGAAGTCGTCAAGGACGTCACCTCGCCGATGCGCCGACATCGGATGTGGCGCCTGCCCGTGATCCGCGGCGTGGTCGCGCTGGGCGAGTCGCTTGCGATCGGCTTCCGGGCGCTCGCGATCTCCGCCAACGTCGCGGCCCGCGAAGAGGACGAGGAGGGCAAGGTGGTCACGGAGATCACCCGCGGCCAGATCATCTTCTCGTTCGCGATCGCAATCGGGTTCGCGCTGATGCTGTTCAAGGTCGGGCCGGCACTCCTGACGAACTGGTTGCCGATCGACGGGACGACGTGGTTCGTGATCGTGGAGGGGCTGATCCGCGTCGCGGTGTTCATCGCGTACATCGGGCTGATCGGGCTCTTGCCGGACCTGAAGCGCGTGTTCCAGTACCACGGCGCGGAGCACAAGACGATCAACGCGCTCGAGGGTGGCTCGGAGCTCACGCCCGAGAAAGTGCAGAAGTTCAGTTTGATCCATCCACGTTGCGGTACCGCGTTTTTGCTCTGGGTCATGGTGATCGGGATCTTCGTGTTCGCGTTCGTCGGACGACCCGTCTGGTACTGGCTCGTCGTCAGCCGGATCCTGCTTCTGCCTTTGATCGCGGGCATCGCGTACGAGCTGATCCGCTACGCCGGCAAGCACCAGGACAACCGTGTTCTGATGACGCTCCTGGCGCCGGGACTGTGGCTCCAGCGCTTGACGACGCGCGAGCCGACGCTCGACCAGGTCGAAGTCTCGATTCGCGCGATCGAGAAGGTCCGCCGGCGCGAGGCCGGCGATCCGTCTGAGCAGGAGGCGGCGCGCAGGGTCGAGGTGATGGCGTAGCTTCCGTGCATGCCGCGGATCGTCCGTGACGCCGACATCGTGTGGGAGGGGAACCTCGCGCGCGGAGAGGGCGCGATCACCGCAGCGTCGTCGGGCGCGTTCAGCGGGCTCGGGTACTCGCTCCCGACAAGGATCGGCGGCTCGCCGGACAAGACGAGCCCCGAGGAGCTGCTCGCAGCCGCCCATGGGGGCTGCTTCACGATGTCGCTCGCAGGCGAGCTCACCGGAGCGGGGACGCCGCCGGGCCGGCTCGACGTCCACTGCCGGATCACGATGGACGAGGTTGAAGGGCAGGGACACCTGATCGTCCATTCGGCGCTCGACGTCCGCGCGCGGGTCGACGGACTGGAGCCGGACGCGTTCGCCCGGGCGGTGGACGCTGCGCACACGGGTTGCTCGTTCTCGTCGCTGCTCCGCGCGGCGGGCGTCGGGATCGACATCGAGACGACATTGGATGGAGGCGACTGATGGCCACCGACCGGAACGCGAAGGTGACGTGGACGGGCTCGTTGATGGAGGGATCGGGCAGGATCGAGGGCGTCGGCAGCGGCGCTTTCGGCCCGCTGGACGTCACCTGGGCCTCGCGCGCCGAGGAGCCGGGGGGCCGGACGAGCCCCGAGGAGCTGATCGCCGCCGCCTGGGCGTCGTGCTTCTCGATGGCGCTCTCACACGCGCTCGCCGGTGCGGGCACGCCCCCGGAGCGGCTCGAGACGTCCGTGACGGTCACGTTCCAGCCGGGGGAAGGCATCCGCAAGGGAGCGATCGAGGTCGTGGGCACCGTGCCCGGCGTCGACCGCGACACGTTCGTCGAGCACGCAGAGGGCGCGCGGGTGAACTGCCCCGTCTCGAAGGCGCTGACGGGCGTACCGGAAGTGACCGTCGCCGCGACGCTGGCGACGGCCTGAGCCACGCCGCGGTCCCGAGCCGCTCCGGGCCGCACCTACAATCAACGCCGGTATGGCCACCCTGGAGCAGCTCGCCGACGAGCTCGAGCGGTCTCATGCGGAGCTCGAGCAGCGGCTCTCGGACCCGAGCGTCTACGCGGATCCGCGCGAGGCGGCCGACCTCGGTCGGCGCCTGAAGGAGCTCGACCCCGCCCTCAAGGCAGCGCGCGAATGGCGCCAGGCAAGCGCCGACCTCGCCGACGCCAAGGGCGACCCGGAGCTGTCGGCGTTCGCGGGCGAGCTCGAGTCGGATGTCGCGCGGCTCGAGGAAGAGCTTCGGCTCGCGCTCGTCGAGCGGGATCCGGCGGACGCGAAGGACGTGATCGTCGAGGTCCGCCAGGGCGTAGGCGGGGACGAGGCGGCCCTCTGGGCAGGCGACGTCGCGCGCATGCTCCTCCGCTATGCCGAGCGCCGCGGCTACCGCGCCGAGGTGCTCTCGGTCAGCGAGAACGACGGCGGGGGTGTCAAGGAAGAGGTCTTCGCGGTGAAGGGCGACGGCGCGTTCTCCGTCTTCAAATGGGAGGGCGGTACGCATCGCGTCCAGCGCGTCCCGACGACGGAGTCGCAGGGGCGGATCCATACCTCGACCGCGACCGTGGCGGTGATGCCCGAAGCGGAGGAGGTCGAGGTCACGATCGAGGACAAAGACCTGAAGATCGACGTCTACCGGTCGACCGGCCCTGGTGGACAGTCGGTCAACACGACCGACTCCGCGGTACGGATCACGCACGTCCCGAGCGGGATCGTCGTCGCGATGCAGGACGAGAAGTCGCAGCTCCAGAACAAGCAGAAGGCGATGCGCGTCCTCCGGGCCCGGCTCTACGAGGCGGAGCGCGAGCGGCAGCAGGCGGAACAGGCCGCAGCTCGGCGCTCGCAGGTCGGAACGGGGGAGCGTGCCGAGAAGATCCGCACCTACAACTTTCCGGAGAATCGCCTTACGGACCACCGGGTCAAACACACGGTGCATCGCCTCGACCAGGTGCTCGACGGCGATCTCGAGGAGTTCACCGACGCCCTCCAGGCCGAGGAGCGCCGGCGAGCGCTCGAGGCTGCGGTCTAACGCAGGTGTCCGACTTGAAGTCGGACACCGTCGGCGACGTCGTGCGCCGAACGGCGACGCGGCTCGACACCAAAGGCGTCCTGACCGCACGGCTCGACGCGGAGTTGCTCGTCGCGCACGTCCTGGGCATCTCCCGCTCCGCGCTCGCGCTCGAGCGGCACCGTGAGCTGACAGTCGCCCAGGCCGCGCGGGTGACGGAGCTCGCGGCGCGGCGTGCGGCGCACGAGCCGCTCCAGTACATCCTCGGCGAGTGGGGCTTCCGGCACCTCACGCTGACCGTCGACGAGCGCGCGCTGATTCCCCGCCCGGAGACCGAGACCGTCGTCGAGCGCTGCCTCGAGCTGCTGAAGGGGATCGCCGCGCCGCGCGTGCTGGACGTCGGCACGGGCTCCGGCGCGATCGCGCTGTCGATTGCCGACGAGCATCCGGGAGCCCGGGTGACGGCGATCGACGTCTCACTGGACGCGATCGCTCTCGCCCGCGAGAACGCTCTACGGACGGGGATTGAGCTCGAGCTGCTCGAGGTCGACATGCTCTCGGGGCTCCCCGGGGCGGACTGGGACCTCGTCGTCTCCAACCCTCCGTACGTTCGCCCGGATGAGGCGTCAGGCCTTGCCCCCGAGGTCGTCGAGTGGGAGCCGCACGTCGCGCTCTTCGACGGAGGGCACACGGAGCTACTCGTCCGCGAGGCAGCCCGCGTGCTGCGCGTGGGCGGCGCGCTGGTCCTCGAGTCCTTCGACGAGCGGGCCCTCGCGGTGGCGCAGCTCCTGGAAGGAGCCGGGTTCGCAGACGTCATCGTGACCCGCGATCTCGCCGGACGGGACCGGGTCGTGGAGGGGCGACTGCAGGGATGAACGACGTCGAGGGCGCGATCGCGGCGCTTCGAGGTGGGGGGGTCGCGGTGATCCCGACCGACACCGTGTACGGCCTCGCCGCGGATGCCGGGAACGAACGCGCCGCACGGGCCCTGTACGCGGCGAAGGGCCGCGAGGCGCGCCGACCGACCGCGATCCTGTTCTCCTCGGTGGACGAGCTGCTCGCGCGCGTGCCCGAGCTGCCGGCGGGGGCGGCGGCGGCGGCACGCGCCCTCCTACCGGGGCCGTTGACGCTCGTCGTGCCGAACCCTGGCCTGCGCTTCGCCTGGCTCAACGAGGAGCGCCCCGAGGCGCTCGGGGTGCGTGTTCCCGGCGTCTCGGGGCCAGCGAAGGAGATCCTCGACGCGCTCGGTGCGCTCGTCGCGACCAGCGCGAACCTCCCCGGCGGCCCCGATCCGCGGGTCCTCGCCGACGTCCCCGCACGGCTCCTCGCCGCCGTCGACGCCGTCGTCGACGTCGGCCCGCTACCCGGCGCGCCCTCGACCGTGATCGACGCGACGGGTGCCGAGCCCGTCGTCCTTCGCGAGGGCGCTCTCCCGGCCGCCGAGGCTCTCGCTCGTCTCCGCGCGTCAGCGGGCTGAGGCGACCTGGGCCGAACGGTGTCAGACACCGTTTTCTGTCAAGGGGATATCGCACCAGATTTGTGCCAATCGCTCCACATGTCACGATTCGCTGCATTCGTGCGGCTTCTCGTGATTGCTCACCGGCCGCCCGAGACATGCGTGGCGAGCGTCTCTGCCGGGCCCGTGCGATCGAGCTGTCTCGCGGGTGTGGACGAACCAGCACAAAGTCGGCACGAAGTAGGGTTGACAGCAAACGGTGTCTGACACCGTCTACGCCGTGGCGCCAGCGACAGCGGCGAGTAGCATCCACGGCGTGGCAGTCGCGTCCGATCAGCTCGAGCGCCTGCGGACAGGGGGCCTCGCCGAGGTCGACCCGGACGTCGCGGCGATCATCGGGCGCGAGGCGGACCGCCAGCGGAACCAGATCGAGCTGATCGCGTCGGAGAACTTCACGTGGCCGTCTGTGCTCGAGGCCGTGGGCTCGGTGCTCACGAACAAGTACGCGGAGGGCTACCCCGGACGCCGTTACTACGGCGGCTGCGAGTACGTCGACGAGGCCGAGCAGCTCGCGATCGACCGCGCGACGGCGCTGTTCGGCGCCGAGCACGCGAACGTCCAACCGCACGCGGGCGCCCAGGCGAACATGGCCGTCTACACGGCCCTGCTCGAGCCGGGGGACACCGTGCTCGGGCTCCGGCTCGACCACGGCGGCCATCTCACGCACGGCCTCAAGGTGAACTTCTCCGGCCGCCTCTACCACGTCGTCCACTACGGCGTCTCCCGCGAGACGGCGCTCGTCGAGGAAGAGGAGGTACTCGCACTCGCCCGCGAGCATCGACCCAAGCTGATCATCTGCGGCGGCTCTGCCTACCCGCGCACGGTGGATACGGCGATGTTCCGGCGCGTCGCGAACGAGGTCGGGGCGCTGCTCTGGTGCGACATGGCGCACTTCGCGGGGCTCGTCGCCGCCGGGCTCCACCCGAACCCCGTGGAGCACTGCGACGTCGTCACCTCGACGACCCACAAGACGCTCGCCGGGCCGCGTTCGGGCTTCGTGCTCTGCCGCGAGGAGCATGCGCAGGCGATCGACCGCGCCGTGTTCCCCGGGCTCCAGGGCGGCCCGCTCGAGCACGTGATCGCGGCGAAGGCGACGTGCTTCAAGATCGCCGCGAGCGACGAGTTCCGCGCCTACCAGCAGCAGATCCGCAGGAACGCGGACGTCTTCGCCGAGACCCTTCTCGCGGGTGGTCTCGACCTCCTCACAGGGGGGACGGATACGCACCTCCTCCAGATCGATCTGCGCTCGACCGAGTGGACCGGCAAGGACGCGGAGGAACGGCTCCACGCGGTCGGGCTGACCACGAACCGGAACACGGTCCCGTTCGACGAGCGGCCGCCGACCGTCGCGTCGGGCGTTCGGGTCGGCACCCAGGCGGCGACGATCCGCGGGTTCGACGACGAGGACTTTCGCGAGGTCGGCCGGATCGTCGTCGAGGCCCTCCGCGAGGACGTGGACGTGGCTGCGTTGCGCGCGCGAGCGGAGGGCCTCTGTGAGAGGCGACCGCTGTACCCGGGCTTCCGCGGGTATCCCACCTACGTGACCGAGTGACGCCACAACCGGCATCCGCACCAAGCACCTCCGGGACGCGGAGCGTCACGGAGGTGCTGCACCCGCTTGTTCAGCACAAGCTCGGGCTGCTGCGCGACGTCACGACGACGACACAGATGTTTCGCCAGCTCGTGAACGAGCTGACGCTGCTGCTCACGTACGAGGCGACGAAGGACCTCGCCGACGAGCAGGTCGAGATCGAGACGCCCCTCGAGCACACGACCGCACGCCGGATCACTGGGAAGAAGGTCGCGATCTGCCCGATCCTGCGCGCCGGCGTCGGGATGCTCGACGGCGTGCTCTCGCTGATCCCGGGCGCCCGGGTGGGCTTCATCGGCCTCTACCGCAACGAGGAGACGCTCGAGCCCGTCGAGTACTACGTCAAGCTGCCGAACGACATCGCCGACCGCGACGTGATCCTGCTCGACCCGATGCTCGCGACTGGCAACTCGACGGCCGCCGCGGTCGAGACCGTCAAGCGGGCAGGTGCCACCTCCGTGCGGCTGATCGCGCTGATCGCTGCGCCCGAGGGCCTCGAGCGGATCCACCGTGACCATCCGGACATCTCGATCGTCGTAGCGGCCGTAGACCGCGCACTCAATGAGAAGGGGTACATCGTGCCCGGCCTCGGCGACGCAGGCGACCGCCTCTACGGCACGAAGTAGAGCCGCAATGTTCGACGACCTGCGCGCGAGCCCCGAGGTCCTCTGGGGCGCGCTGATCGCCTTCGGGATCGTCGTGCTGCTCACGCCGGCGGTTGGGGGTATGGCCCGCCTGCTCGGCGTCGTCGACCGGCCGGGCGGGAGAAGGCTCAACAAGCGCCCGATCCCACGGCTCGGCGGGTTGGCGATCTTCCTCGGGATCCTCGTCCCGTCGCTCGCGTTCCTCTCCCTCGACGGCGAGATGCGCGGGATCCTGCTCGGCGCCGCGGTGGCGTGCGTGGTCGGGGCGATCGACGACTTCCGCGGGCTCGACCCGCTGCCCAAGCTCGCCGGCCAGATCGCCGCAGCCGCGATCGCGTGCGCGTCGGGCGTCTGGATCGACCACTTCACGTTCCCCTTCGTCGGGGTGGTCGACCTCCCAGCCGCGGTCGGGATGACCCTCACCGTCGTCTGGATCGTGGCGGTGATGAACATGGTCAACTTCCTCGACGGGATGGACGGCCTCGCCTCCGGGGTCTGCGCGATCGCCGGCCTGACCTTCGCGATCCTCGCGCTCTCGCTTGGGAAGACTGACGCCGCGATTCTCTCGGCGGTCGTCGCAGGCGCGTGCATCGGCTTCCTCCGGCACAACTTCTTCCCCGCGAGGATCTTCATGGGCGACTCGGGAGCGCTCGTGCTGGGGTTCACGCTCGCCACCGTGTCGATCTCCGGCCTCTTGAAGACAGCCTCGACGGTTGTCCTGTTCCTGCCGCTGCTCGTGCTGCTCGTGCCGATCTTCGACACCTCCTTCGTGGTCGCGAGGCGGCTCAAGTACGGCCGGCCGATCTCGTCGCCTGACCGCTCGCACCTGCACCACCGCTTCATGGAGATCGGCTTCACACAGCGGCGAGCCGCGCTGACGATGTGGGCCTGGACCGCAAGTCTCGGGGCCGCGGCTCTCGCGACGCGGTTCATCCCGTTCCGCGAGGGCGGCGAGTGGCACCTCTGGGAGACCGTCGCCGTCGTCGCGATCGCGCTCGTCGCGCTTGCGTTCTCCGTCTACGTCGTGTACCTGCTCGAGATCGTCAAGCTTGCGAACCCACGCGTGCGCCGCCGACGGAACGGCGAGACGGAGGAAGAGCGCCTGAGCGCGTAGCTTCCCGTCGTCGCAGAGGTTGGTCGCCGGTATCCGACTTGAAGCCGGACACCGGTCGGTCGTGTGACGAACCTCCCTCGTTTTTGGCTCTAAATGGTGAGTTTGGCTGTTACAAGCTCGCTGGTATGCTCCGGTCCGCATGGCCGCCGCCACCGCTTCGTCGCCCCATTCGCTCGCGACTGCTTCGGGTCTCTTGCTCGGCACGACCGGCGCTTCGATGATCGTCGGCGCACTGCTCGGCTGGGCGTTCGGGTCGTGGGGGATTGGCCTTCTGATCGGTGCGATCGTGGGAATCCCACTCGCGGTCCTCGTGGTCTACAAGGTCTACTCCGCCGACGCTCGATGAGCACCGGCGTCTTTACGACCCCGCGGCCGATTCCGGGCCGCCTCGTGCCCGCGCTCGCGGGGAGCGCCGTGATCGTGCTCGCGCTCCCGGTCTTCGCCGTCGCCGGCTGGCCGCTCGCCGGCTGGACGCTCGCCGGCGTGCTCTGGGTCGCCGCCGAGGCGTTCGCCTGGCTCCTTACGCGACTCTCGCTCGACGCGGGTAACCTCGCCGCCGCTGGCATGCGGGGCATCGGCACGAGCTTCAAGGCGATCGCGGTGGGCATCCCGCTCGTCGCGGTCACCGTCTCCGACGAGACCGTCGGCATCGCCGCGGCGCTCCTGTACGCGCTCGCGTTCACGCTCGAGCTGGCGCTGTCGCTCGTGACGTACTTCGGCGCAGAGGCGAAGGCGTGAAGACCCGCCTGATCGGCCTCGCGACCCTGCTCTTCTTCGTGCTGCCTGCGGTCGCGCTCGCGGCAGACGAGTCGTCCACGGACGAGGATTTCAACCCCGCCGACGAGTGGGAGCTCCACGAGTGGATCCCGATCCACATCGGGCCGCTCGACCTCTCGATCAACAAGGCCGTCGCGTACCTCCTCCTCGGCGCGCTCGTCGCCTGCGTGATCGGCATCGTGCTGATGCGCGTCAAGGTCGGGCGCGATCCCACGCGCCGCCAGGCGGTCGGCGAGACGATCTACGAGGTCGCCCAGGTGCAGATCGCGGAGCAGGGCCTGCCCACGAGGGCGATCGCGCGGTGGTTCCCCTACTGCACGACCCTGCTCCTCTTCATCTGGACCGTGAACATGCTCGGGTTCATCCCGCTGCCGCTCTCCGACGAGAAATGGCACGGCATTCCGACGTTTGCGCTGTTCGCGGCGACGTCGACCCTCTCCGTGACGCTCGCCCTCGCGGTCATGACGTGGGTGTTCACGCACATCGAGGGGATTCGTGAGAACGGCGTCCGGCGGTACTTCAAGAGCTGGATCCCGGACGTCCCGAAAGGCCTCTACCCGCTGATCATCCCGCTCGAGATCCTCGGCCAGTTCATGCGGCTCATCTCGCTCAGCGTCCGGCTCTACGCGAACATGCTCGCCGGGCACATGCTGATCCTCACCTTCATCGGCCTGATCTTCCTCGTCACCCCGTGGATCGCCCCGTTCTCGATTGCCCTGGCGACGGTCTTCTATCTCTTCGAGGTCGTCATCGTGGTGTCCATCCAGGCGTACATATTCGCCGCTCTGTCTGCCATCTACATCGGCTCGGCGATCGAGCCCGAGCACTAAGGAGGCTCCTCAAACCATGCTGTCTGCGTTCTTTGTCCTCGCGGAGACCACCGGCGACGTCGCCGACGCCGGCAAGGCCATCGCCCTGGCGATGGGCATCGGTCTCGGCGCGCTCGGCGCCGGGATCGGCATCGGCAACATCTTCGGCTCGATGATCCAGGCCGTCGCGCGCCAGCCCGAGCTCCGTGGCGAGCTCCAGGGCATCCAGTGGCTCGGTTTCGCGCTCACCGAGGCCGTCGTGTTCTACGGCCTGATCGGCGGTCTCCTCGCCTACGTGCTGATCTGACGTGCCGAACGTGCTCGCCGATTCCGGTCTGATCGAGGTCGTCCCCGGCCTCATGATCTGGACGCTGGTCGCGTTCGCGATCACGTTCTTCGTGCTCCGCAAGTACGCGTTCGGGCCAATCCAGAAGACGATCGACGAGCGGCGCGACCGCATCCGTCAAGCGGTCGAGGAGGCAGACAGCGCCCGCAACGAGGCCCGCGAGCTGCTCGAGCAGAACCGCGCGATCCTCGCCCAGGCGCGCTCCGAGTCGGCGGACATCCTCGCCGAGGCGCGCAAGGTCGCCGACTCGCACATCGACCGGGCGAAGCAGGAGGCGGACGTCGAGCGGCAACGCCGGACGGAGGAGACGCGCCGGCAGATCGAAGCGGAGACCACCCGTGCGATCGGCCAGATCCGGAGCGAGGTGGCAGACCTGACCGTCGAGGCGACCGAGCGCGTCGTGGGCAAGGTGCTCGACACCGCCGACCAGCGCCGGCTCGTCGAGGAAGCCGTCCAGGGCCTCGACTTCTCCGCGCTCGAGAAGGGTTCCGCGAACTGAAGTGGACGCTCCGGCAACAGATCGGGCTCCGCGAATCCGTCACCGGAGCGTCGACTGATGGCAGTCGCCCAGCGCCTGTACGCGCGCGCGCTCTACGAGGCCGCGCGGGAGAAGGACCGCGTCGACACGGCCCGCGACCAGCTCGCGGAGCTCGCGGCCGCGATGGAAACGTCGCCCGAGCTCGAGGCGTTCCTCGCGAACCCCCAGCTCGACCCTGGGGCGAAAGAGAGCGTGCTCGAGGAGGTGACTACCGGCGCCGACCCGGTCGTACGCAACTTCGTGCGGCTCGTCGCCTCGAAGGGGAGGGCCGGCCAGCTCCGCGGGATCGCCGAGGAGTACGAGGCGATCGTCGACCAGGAGCAGGGACGCATCGCCGTCGAGCTCACCACCGCCTACGAGCTGGGGGACGAAGAGGCGAAGGCGATCGTCGCGAAGATCGAGGAGGCCTCCGGCCGCACGGTCGAGGCAACGCGCTCCGTCGACCCCGGCCTGATTGGCGGGATGATCCTCCAGGCCGGCTCGTTCCGCGTCGACGCGAGCGTCCGCGGCCGCCTCAACCGCCTCCGCCGTGAACTTCGAGATGGGGGAACCCATGGTTCCCCCACCGGCCCCCTCCTTCCGCGTCGTGCATAGGACTTCTCGCCATTGGGCTCCCGCCGGGCAAAGCCCGGCTCCGCCCGCAAAGCGCGCTGCATCGGAGCTGCGCAGAAGACAGGAGAGCAACCAGTGAAGCTACGCCCCGAAGAGATCACGTCGATCCTCAAGCAGCGGATCGAGGAGTACGACGTCGAGACCGACCTCTCCGAGGTCGGCACCGTGCTCCAGGTCGGCGACGGGATCGCCCGCGTCTACGGGCTCGAGAACTGCGTCGCGCTCGAGCGGCTCGAGTTCGAGCACGGCGTCGTCGGCATCGCGTTCAACCTCGAGGAGGACAACGTCGGCGTCGCGCTCTTCGGCGAGTGGCAGCACGTCAAGGAGGGCGAGCCCGTCCGCCGTTCGGGCGAGGTCATGAGCGTTCCGGTGGGCGAGGGGCTGCTCGGGCGGGTCATCGACCCGCTCGGCAACCCGCTCGACGGCCAGGGGCCCGTCGGCGCGACCGAGCAGCGTCCGCTCGAGTTCAAGGCGCCGGGCGTCATCCAGCGCCAGCCTGTGACCGAGCCGCTCCAGACGGGCCTCAAGGCGATCGACTCGATGATCCCGATCGGCCGCGGCCAGCGCGAGCTGATCATCGGCGACCGCGGCACGGGGAAGACTGCGATCGGGATCGACACGATCATCAACCAGCGCGGCGGCGACGTGATCTGCATCTACGTTGCGGTCGGTCAGAAGGCCTCAACCGTCGCGCAGGTCGTCGAGCGGCTGCGCGACGCGGGCGCGATGGAGTACACGATCGTGATCTCCGCCCCGGCGCAGGAGGCCGCGCCGATCAAGTGGATGGCGCCGTTCGCCGGCGCCGCGATGGGCGAGCACTTCCTCTTCAACGGGAAGCACGCGCTCGTGATCTACGACGACCTCACGAAGCACGCCGACTCGTACCGGCAGCTCTCGCTGCTGCTGCGGCGCCCGCCCGGCCGCGAGGCGTTCCCGGGCGATGTCTTCTACCTCCACTCGCGCCTGCTCGAGCGCGCCTGCAAGCTCTCCGACGAGCTCGGCGGCGGCTCGCTGACCGCGCTGCCCGTGATCGAGACGCAGGCCGGCGACGTCGCCGCGTACATCCCGACGAACGTGATCTCGATCACGGACGGGCAGATCTTCCTCGAGGCGTCGCTCTTCTACTCGGGGATCCGGCCGGCGATCAACGTCGGCATCTCGGTCTCCCGCGTCGGCGGGAACGCGCAGACGAAGGCGATGAAGAAGGTCGCCGGCCGCCTTCGCCTCGACCTCGCCCAGTACCGCGAGCTCGAAGCGTTCGCGCAGTTCGGCTCGGAGCTCGACGCAGCCACGCAGCAGGCGCTGGCGCGCGGCGAGCGGATGGTCGCGACGCTCAACCAGCCGCAGTACCAGCCGTGGCCGATCGAGGAGCAGGTCGTCGCGATCTACGCGGGTATCCACGGGTGGCTCGACAAGGTGCCGGTGCCGCAGGTGCCGCGCTTCCAGGAAGAGCTCCGCGAGACGTTGCGCACGGAGGGCTCGATCTACAAGACGATCAGCGAGAGCGGCGACCTCTCGGACGAGACGGCCGCGTCGCTCGAGAAGGCCCTGGAGAAGTTCGTCGACGGCTTCAACGTCGAGGAAGAGACCGGGCTGATCTAGCCGAATGGCCTCCGTCCAGGACTTCAAGCGCAGGATCCGCTCCGTCCGTAACACGCGCAAGATCACGCGGGCGCTCGAGCTCGTCGCGGCCGCGAAGCTTCGCCGCGCGCAGACGCGGATCGAGGCCATGCGCCCGTACGCCGACACGATGAGCGAGCTGATCTCGGGTGTGGGGCGGGCCGCGGGCTCGGTCCAGCGGCTTCCCCTGCTCCAGCAGCGCGAGCAGATCTCTTCGACGCTGATCGTGCCGCTGACGGGCGACCGGGGTCTCGCCGGCGCGTTCAACGCACAGGTAACGCGCCGCGCGTTCGCAGTGGAGCGGAGCCTCCAGGGCGAGGGGCAGACGGTGCGCTGGCTCGGTGTGGGGAAGAAGGGGCGCTCGACCCTCACCTTCCGGCGGAGAACGCTCGACGGGTCGTTCGTCGGCTTCATGGACGCGCCGACCTATGCGGACGCGCAGGCGATCGCCCACCGCGCCGGAGAGCTGTTCGTCGAGGGCGAGGTCGATCGCGTCGTGCTCGTCTACAACACCTTCGTCTCGGCGCTCACGCAGACGGTGACGGAGCAGGAGATCCTCCCGATCTCGGCCGAGGTGCTCGAGACCGACGAGGAGGAGCGCCGCGACGACGCGCTCCGGGGCGACTTCATCTTCGAGCCCGAGCCGGAGGAGATCCTCGAGCGCCTCCTGCCCGTCTACCTCGAGACGCAGGTCTACCGCGCGCTACTCGAGTCCGCCGCGTCGTTCCAGGGCGCGCAGATGACCGCGATGCGGAACGCCTCGAAGAACGCCGAGGAGCTGATCGGCACCTACACGCTCCAGATGAACCGCGCCCGCCAGGCCGAGATCACCCAGGAGATCCTGGAAGTGGTCGCAGGCGCCGACGCGCTGGCGTGAGGCGGTGGTGTCCGACTTCAAGTCGGACACCAGGCAACCGTCGCTAACAAACGGACGGCTGCGACGTTTCAGGTAGTGACGCCCATGCCGGACGCCACTCGAGAGCCTGCCCGTGGATAACATCGTACGGGTGGAGCGCGCGCTCGCCGACGAGGACAGGGAGATCGGGGCGGAGCGCGTCGCACACGCCGGCGAGATCTCCA
>DASSBV010000098.1:0-2867 GCA_035698545.1 Gaiella sp.
GTAGATCGCGCCGTTTCCGCCGGTGACCGACCCAAGACGTGACTCCTGCTCGCGCAACCAGAGCTCGTAACGCCAGTAGAGCCCCTCGCGGTTCGAGCCCGCGGCTTCCTCGAGCCGGAGCCGGCCGCACACGTAGCCGACCTCCGGGTCGGCGAGGTTGGCGACGAGCCGGCGGAGCGCGTCCCGAGCCCAGGTCGCGTTCGCGTCGGAGAAAGCGACGACGTCGCTCGTGGTCTCGCGCACCGCGCGATCCTGCGCGGCGACCTTGCCTGCACGTGGGCAGTCGAGCAAGCTGACACGCGGCTCCCGGGCGGCGACCGCTTGGACGAGCTCGTTCGTCCGGTCGCTCGACGCGTCGGAGGCGACGACGATCTGGAGCCTGTCGGCGGGGTAGTCGAGCGCGAGGAGGTTCTCGAGACGGCGCTCGATCACCTGCTCTTCGTTGTACGCCGCCACGACGACGGCCACCGACGGCTCGGCGGACGGGTCCTTCGCGACGCGCCGCTCGCGCACGCGGGCGAGCGCGCCGGCCGCAATCGGGTAGCCGACGTGTGTCCAGGCGAGCGCGCCGAGCGCACCCCAGAAGAGCGTCTTCGCCGCGGACACCGCGCGAGTGTATCCCTGGCTCCCGCTACGCTCGCGCGCGATGCGCGGCCGTCCCGAGGGGTCTTCGATCCGCGTCCTGCGCGTGATCGCGCGGCTCAACATGGGCGGCCCGGCCCTCCACGTGACCTACCTCGCGCGCGGGCTTGCGTCGCGTGGCTATGAGACGACGCTCGTCGCGGGCGACGTCGCGCGGGGCGAGGAGTCGATGGCGTTCGTTGCCGACCGGGCGGGAGTCGAGATCCTTCGGCTGCCGGGCCTCTCGCGCGAGCTCTCGCCGGTCCGGGATGCCGTGGCGGCGTGGCGTGTCGCGCGGATCATCCGGCGCGTCCGGCCGGACATCGTCCACACGCACACCGCGAAGGCCGGCGCAGTCGGGCGGATCGCGGCGCTGCTCGCAGGCCCGGGGCGGCGCCCCGTCGTCGTGCACACCTTCCACGGGCACGTCCTCCGCGGGTACTTCGGGCGAGTCGGGACGCTGCTCTTCCGCGGGATCGAGATTGCGCTCGCACGCACGACCGACCGGCTGATCGCCGTGAGCCCCGAGGTTCGGGACGAGCTCGTCGACATGAAGGTCGCGCCGCGGGAGAAGTTTTCCGTCGTCCGCCTCGGCATCGAGCTCGAGCCGCGCGTCCGCTTCGAAGGCGACGCCACCGAGGTGCGCCGTCGCCACGGCATCCCAGCGGACAAGTTCGTGGTCGGCTGGTTCGGCCGGATGACGGCCGTGAAGCGCACCGAGGATCTGCTGACGATGCTGGCCGGTGTCCGCGAGCGCGGCGTCGATGCGCTGCTCCTGCTCGTCGGCGACGGCGACGACCGCGAGCGGCTCGAGCAGCGTGCGCACGACCTCGGGCTCGCCCGGTCGTGCCTCTTCGTGGGCTACCAGGAGGACGTGGCGCCCTGGTACGCGATCTGCGATGCGGTCGTCCTCACCTCGGCGAGCGAGGGGACCCCTGTGACGATCATCGAGGCGCTCGCGGCGGGGCGCCCCGTGGTCGCGACCAGGGTGGGCGGTGTGCCCGACGTCGTCGAGGAGGGCGAGACGGGGTTCCTCGTGCGGCCCCGGGACACGCATGCGCTCGCGGAGCGGCTCGAGATCCTCGCCCGCGACCCCGAACGACGTGCTGCGATGGGCGCGGCCGGCCGAGAGCGCACGCTCGATCGCTACGCCGTCGAGCGGCTCGTCGACGACATGGACGCGCTCTACCGCGAGCTGCTCGCACCGGCGACCACGTCGGCCACGAGCGCCCGGTAGCGCCCGAACGCGACCTCGCGGTCGGCCTCCCGCTCCACCCACTCTCGACCCCGCTCGCCCATCCCCTCGAGGTCGAGCCGCCCCTCGGTCACGTCTCGGATCACGCCCGCCACGAGCTCCGGATGCCCAGGCGGCACGACCATCCCGCAGCCGACCTCCTCCACGAGCCGGGCCGTCTCGCTGTCGGCATCCGCGGAGACGAGCACGGGCCGGCCGGCGGCGAGGATCCCGTAGAGCCTGCTCGGGACGACGAACCCCGAGAGCCCACGCGCGAGCCCGACGTAGTGGAGGTCGCCGGACGCGAGGGACAGGGGCAGAACCTCCCGCGGCTGGTAGTCGAGGAAGCGCACCGCTCCGGTCACCTCCAGGCGCTGCGCCAGCCGGGTCACCTCGCCGTGCCGCGCCCCGAAGCCGATCACGACGATTCTGAGCGAGTCGAGGTCGCGGAGGAAGGTCGCGGCGCGCACGAGCGCGTCGAGGTCCTGCGCGTGCCCGATGTTCCCCGAGTGCATCACGACGAAGGCCTCGTCGAGCCCGCGCTCGGCCGACCACGTGTTCCGTCGCACCCCCGGCGTCAGCTCGGTGGTGTCCACCCAGTTGGGGATCACGGTGACGCGCTCCGCCGGAGCGCCCTTCTCCTCGAGGCGCTGCTTCATCGTCTCTCCGATCGCGACGACGCGGTCGGCGCGCTTGAGGTAGAGCGCGACGAGGCGGCGCAACGCGCCGAGGAGGATCGGCTGCTCGAGCCGCTTGACGCGCTCGGCGATCTCGGGGAACACGTCCTGGCTGATCACGAGCAGCGGCACCTCGAAGCGCCTCGCGACGACGAGGGCGATGTCGCCGATGACCGGCGGGTCGGTCATGCAAAGCACGAGGTCGGGCCGCTCGCCGCGGAGGGCGGTGAGCGCCGTGTCGCCGAGGTAGCTCGCATAGTTCGCTGCACGCAGGTGGAGCTCTGCCCGGTCGTAGGTCGTCGAGCGAACGCGGACGATCCGCACGCCGTTGCGCA
>DASSBV010000099.1:0-42364 GCA_035698545.1 Gaiella sp.
AAGGGCAAGGACGGCGACGAGGGCACCTCGGCGTCGACCTGGAACGCCCAGGGCAACGGCAACAAGGCCGTCGCGGTGGTCGGGCAGGGCAACGCCGCCGACCAGTCGCAGGACGTCGCGCAGAAGCAGTCGGTGACGTCCGACGGCGGCTGCTGTGTCGAGCCGCACAAGCCCTACGAGTCGAACTGCAAGACGCCGAAGCAGCCCGAGCACCTCTGCGGTGGGACGCCCGGGCAGGCGGCGGAGCAGTCCGTGTGGGGCGGCGATCAGTCCGTCGGCAAGCAGCGCAACGAGGCCGATGTGACGCAGGAGCAGGGGAACGGCAACGTCAACGTCTCCCCTGCGATCGCCTTCGGCGGCAAGAAGCA
This sequence comes from Gaiella sp., assembly GCA_035698545.1. Classification (GTDB taxonomy): domain Bacteria; phylum Actinomycetota; class Thermoleophilia; order Gaiellales; family Gaiellaceae; genus Gaiella. Next base: position 369 of record DASSBV010000099.1, read on the forward strand.
CGACTCGTGCAGTCCGTGCTGGAAGGACAAGGGCGGCGACGGGGGCTCCTCGGCGTCGACCTGGAACGCCCAGGGCAACGGCAACAACGCCGTTGCCGGGGTGTGGCAGGGCAACACCGCCACGCAGACGCAGTCGGTCTGGCAGGGCCAGAGCCTGATCGACGCCTGCAAGGAGGTGATGCGCTGGTAGCGGGCGCGAGCGCCGGCCGGGCTCAGGCCCGGCCGGCGCACATCGGCTTTCGAGGACCGGTCGGCGAGGCGGCCGTCGACCGGTAACGCGGCTGCGCGGCGCCCGAAGCCGCAGCGCCGCGGGGAAAGCCCGCTCCGCCGGCCGGCCCTGAGGTGCCGGCCGGCCGGGCGGGCGCACAACCCTGCGCGCGAGCGCGCCGCTACTGCTCGTAGCGCTCGACGGTCTCCTCGCTGCGCGCCGACGCGGCGTCTGGATTCATCCCGAACTCCTCGAGCGCGCGCCGCTGGCGGAGGAGATCCCAGCAGCGGTCGAGCGCGACCTTGACCTCTTCGAGCCGCCGGCGATCGGTCTCGTTCGCATGGCCACCCGCCTCGCGGTCCCAGAGCTCGTGCTCTTCCGCGACGAGCTGCTCGATGCTGTTGTGGATCGTTGCGTCGTCCATGCCGAGACCATACGTCGGCGGACGACGCGTGCGTGGATTTGACGAGCTTCGTTGGGGGCGCCGCCGCGCCCCCAAACGAGCCGTGCTCACCCGAGCTGAGCGCGGATTGCGCCGGCGGGGTGCTCCTTCGTGTGCACGTTCACGTAGAAGCCGGCCGCGTTGGCGACGATCTCGTTGATCAGCGCCTGGTCGGAGCTCGTGCACCCGCTCGAGTTGCCGTCCGCCTGCGGCGGCGTGAAGGGGACGACCACGGGGCCGTTGACGTCCGCCGCACCGCGGTGGATGTGCGCCGCGACCGCAGGGAGGGTGACGTTCGCCGCGTGGAGGCGGTAGCACACCATCGGAGCGTCGGTGCGGAGCCGGACGACGGCCGTCCCGGTCGCGTTCGGCTCGCTGGTGCCCTTGAGGTCGATCGCCGCGACCCAGCCGAAGGACGCCGTCGAGGTGCCCGTCAGCTGACCCCTGATCGCGCCCGCCTGAAACTCGGCGGTGTGGATGTTGAGGTAGAAGTTCGCCGGGCTCGCGAGGATCGCCGCAACGAGCGGTCGGGCGGCGGGAGCGCAGCCTTGAGCCTTCCCGTCCGCTCCCGGTGTCGCCAGTGGCACGACGACCGGACCCGCGGCGCCCGTCGCCCCGCGATGGATGTGCATCGCGACTGCCGGCGGCAGGTTCTCGGCGGCAACCTGGTAGCAGAGCTGCCCCTGCCCGGCGCGGACGCGCACTGTCGCGGTCGCCGTGGCGACCGGGTCGCCGGCGGGGCTCTCGGCCTCTCCGGTCAGCGCGATCGCGAAGGCGCGGCCGCCGGCGGTCGGTGTCAGCCGCGTGCGCGGGCACGGGTGCGTTCCGCCGAGGACGATGTCCGCCGCGTGCTTCGCGTGCGCGCGGAGCTGCTTCGCGGAGACGGGCACCTTCACGTACGGGTTCTTCGCAGATGCGGTGCGGTGACAGATCGTCCGGGTCGCGGTCGTGCTCGCGTGGGCGGTCGCGAGCGCGCCCCCGGCGAGCCCGGCGACGACGAGAAGCAATCCGAGGCGCTTCATGTGCTCGTCCTCCCTGGGTGGTTGTCGTCGGGAGAAACGGACGAGCGTGCGTACTGGATTGTCCGATTCGCGCGGCGACGGGCCGGGCGGCCGTGTCGGAACGACGGTGAGCGGGTACCACCGGTCGGTGACAGCCGGAAAGCTGGGCATCGACCGGCTGGACCGCGACCCGGAGGGCGAGCGGCGGCCACCGCTCGGGAACGATCTGTCCCGGTGGGCGGGCCGTGTCGCGATCGCGACGCTGGTCGTCGTCGGAATCCTCGTCACGACGCTCGTGCTCTGGGAGGCGCGCCTCGTCGTCGCGCTCCTCTTCACCGCGATCATCCTCGCCGCCGCGCTTCGGCCGGGCGTCGAGTGGCTGGCGCGACACCGCGTCCCGCGCGGCGTGGGCGTGCTCGTCCACTACGCCGTTCTCCTCGCCCTGATCGCCGTCGCGCTGTGGTTCCTCGTGCCGGCTGCGACCGATCAGGTGCAAGCGGCGCTCGGCGACCAGCACGAGCTTCGTCAGGCAGCGCAGCAGTCGACCGGGATCAAGCACGACATCCTCATGGCGATCGACCGAAAGCTGAACGACCTGCCCTCCGGGTCGAGCCTCGTCGATCCCGCCGTCGAATACGGGAGGAAGGCCTTCGAGGTCATCGTCGGGATCTTCTTCGTGCTCGCCGCGTCCGCCTACTGGATCATCGAGCGGGAGCGCGCCGTCGAGGCGGTCTGCTCGGTCTTGCCCCGGCCGAGGCGCAAGACCGTCCGCGACGCCTGGGACCTGATCGAGCTTCGGCTCGGCGCGTTCGTCCGCGGGCAAGCGGTGCTCGTCGCCGTCGTCGCAGCCGTGCTCTCGGCGTGCTTCTGGGCGATCGGGCTGCCGTACTGGCTCCTCGTCGGCATCTTCGCCGGAATCGTCGAGATCGTGCCCGTGATCGGGCCGCTCGCTGCGGGGATCGTCGCGGTGGGCGTGGGGCTCTCCCAATCCGTGCACGTTGCGGTGCTCGCCGCGCTCGTGGTGGCGGGCGTGCGAGTGCTCGAGGACTACGTCGTCGTCCCGCGCGTGCTCGGGCACTCGGTCGGCCTGTCTCCGCTGGTCGTGCTCGTCGCGGTCACGACGACAGGGCTCGTGCTCGGCGGCTATGCGGTGATCCTCGCGGTGCCGCTCGCGAGCATCCTCGTGACGCTGATCGACATCGTCGTGCGCGACAAGGACCCGGCCGAGCAGCCCGCGCCCTCCGTCCTCTTCCCGGCGAAGGACCTCGAGTAGGCGTCCGGCGCGCGGTCGCCGCGGTCGCACTCGAGGAGCGCGAGGCGAGGCGCCTGGCGTCGTTCATCGCCGAGCCTGTCGAGGGCCGGGTCGGGGCCGAGGCCGGCTCGCGCGCGTTCGGGCACGGGTCGAGGCGTTCGCCGGCGAGCTTCGCGGGCGCTGACCGGTGCCGGGCGCCGTTCTGGCGTAGCATCCGGGCTCCGATGGGCACAACGACCACATTCCTCCGTGGCAGGTCGTCGCGCACGTGGCGCGCGACGGTCGCCGCGTAGTCAGCACTTCCTTCGCAGCGCGGCTCTTGCCGCCCAACTCGTGCGAGCCGACCTCATCGTCGAGTGGGGCGTCGCGGTGAAGCGGGCGATCCCCTGGCCGAGCACGGTGAACGGCGTCGTCTGGGGCGGGACCTACGAGACGAGCCTCGCCCGACGTCTGCCGCGACAGCTCTTCGCGCCCGTGCCCTCGGTCGACGCGGGCGTGCTCGTCGTCCGTCGCCGTACCACGCCGCTCGTTCCCGTCGAGCTCGCAGAAGAGTTCCGGCGGTTCGTGGCGGCGGGCTTTCGGCGTGGCGTTTCGCACGTGGCGCGAGCGCGGGCGAACGGCCTCGTGAAGCCCGGAACCCCGGCGCGCGACCTCGACGCGCACGCGTGGGCCCGGCTATTCCTCGAATCGGCGGGGCGCCGGTGACGCCTGAGCGCGAGACCAGGGAAAACAGCGCCACGGCTACGATCGACGCCGATCAGCCATGGACCAGAGCCGGATCCGCAGAAACCGGAGATTTGCAGGGACGGATTTGGCCGATTCACCCGCGAGACCTCACCGGGACCTCACCGTCACGGCGCATCAGCGCCCGTAGTTCGTCCGCCGGCACCTCAGAGACCGGCATCACGTGGCTGTAGACGTCGAGCGTGATCGACGCCCGCGAGTGACCGACCCGCTCCTGAATCTCGCGCATCGGAACGCCGGCGTGATGCCAGATCGTGATCCGGCGGTGCCGCAGGTCGTGTGGCGAGTAGACCGGAATCTTCGCCGTCCGGCAGGCCCTGAGCATCGCGTTTCGCAGCCCTGCCTCATCGACTCCGGCGAACACTCTCCGGTCGGGAAGCCGATCTTCGAGCGGACACGTCGCCTCGATCTCCTCCATCAACCACCCGGGCACCGGCACCCACTTGCCACGCCGAGACTTCGTGTCACGCGCCCGCATCCGAAACCGCGAGCCGGTCGCGTCGACGTCCCGCCACGCGACCGAAGCAATTTCGCCGACCCGCATCCCCGTCTGCTCGGCTGTAACGAACGCGAGCCGCCAGCGCAGCGCCAGCCGAGTGAGCATCGCCGCTACCTGATCCGCGTCGGGTGGTTCCGGCTCCTCACGCACCACCCGCGGCAGCCTGAGCCGCCGATCCCGCGCAACATTTGGTTCGACTTCTGCGAAGTCGAGCACCAGGCGTAGCGTACTGACGTACTTCGTCAGTGTCGTCGCGTTCAGCGCCTCCGAGAGCGTTCCGACCGCCGACTGAATATCCGCCACTCGCAGCGAACCAAGCTCGCGCGAACCAAGGAGGGGAGAGAAGGCGTCCTTCGCCTTCCGGTAGTTGCGCCGCGTGCCCTGCGCCGTGTCAAGACGCGACTCGATGAACGCATCCCACGCGCTGTCGACGTCCCGAGGAACCAGAGGTTGGCTTGCGACGCCGCGCAACGCAGCGAACGAAGATCGCGGGTCGCGTCCCGCAACCAGCTCGCCTGCCGCCCAGTCCCGGAGTGTCTTCGCTTCGCGCTCCGTCGACCGCGAGCCCAGGTGCACCAACCGGGAACGCGCGACCACCCCAGCGATATCGGACGACCCACGTCCGCCGGCCACCAGACCGCACCCGCTTGGTGATGTAAACGTGGCTCACGCCGCGATCGTCCACTGAGCGATGAACCGCGCCAGATCCGCCCTCACGACGAAGACCTTGCGATGGCCCGGGACCTGCACCTTGGGGAGCTGGCGCATGATCGCCTCCGCCGTCGCGCGCTTCACCCCCAGCTCCCGCACGATCCCGCCGCAGTCGATGAGAGTGGGGAGGGGAACAGGCTCAGCCATCCGACCCAGACTCTTCGCGTCGGAGTTCCGCGTCCTCGGCATCGACCATGGGAAACACGAGGACCGTCTCCACTAGACGCGTCGACGCTTCTGGTGGCGGGTTGCGTGGGATTGAGAACTCCGGGTGCTCTTCGCGGAGGAGCTTGTAGTCCTCGCGCGCCATCTCGAGCAGCATCGCGTCCGTGATGCTCTGACGAAGGGCGGCGCTCAGGTTCCCGCCTAGTTGCTCCGCGCGAGCCTCCAGCCACTCCATTTGCTCGACGGTGATGCGCCCGTTGACCATCGCGATGTTGCGTGTTCTTGGACGTCCCATTCCAGGTTATGTTGTACAAAGAAACTCGAACACTGTCAAACCCAGTTCGTCGCGCTCTACGCTCTCCGAGTGGAGACTCGCGACCCGCCCTACCCCGATTACAGGACGCAGGGCGATGTGTTGGCATGCCGGAACTACCGCGTCGTGTTCTGGCAGCATCAGCTTCCGCCCGTCGACTCCGGGATCGCGCCTGAGCAGATGGGCTGGGCCGAGCTAACGGTTGACCTGGTCGACGTCGAGGACGTGCAGGAAGCGATTGAATGGGCCGAAAACCGCATCGACGAGTATCTGAACATCGATGGGGGCGAGCCGCACGGCGAACGCGTCTACGTGCTCTACGTGAAGGTGCCTCGCGAGGACCGCTACCTCCACATTTCAGGTTGGGATCCCGTCCGCAGTCCTGACGCGCCAGCCGATTGGAATCTCTGCCGGCGCCGTCCGTCGTGACGGTCTCGTTCCGGCCCGCCGCTAGCAGGCTCTCCACCCGTGTCAACCCGCTGCGCGGGTACGGGCCTGCGGCCCTTGACACGGGGCCCGTCGAGCCTGCTACCCAGCGGCGTTGCGGCGGGGAAAGAACCCCCGCCGCCCCCGGGCGGGGCCTCCACGAGCCCGTCACGCTCGACCGCTTCGAGCCATTCGATGTCCAGGCGCTCGTGTGCGAGACGCACCGATTCCTTCATTTCGTCCGCCCGGACTCGACGCGGACGTACCCGCCACCGCACTCGCAGCGCATCAGCTCAGCCGGCAGGCCGTGGGGCACGTCGTCACCTTCCCAGCACTCGACGTGGACCGCCGTCTCGCCGCAGCCCGAGCAGCGGTAGACCGTCGTCTCGACGTGCGGGCCGAGCATCCGCCGAGCACGCCGACGTTCCTCGCGATTCACCGCACCATCACCCGGCCCGTGTCGCGCCACCGAGCAAGCGCGACGTACTCGCGTGTTCGATGCAGCTCCCACGCGCCCGCCGCGTCCTGCTCGCCCGCCGTGAGCTGATCGTAGAGAGCCTCGACGTCTCCCCCGTGCTCGGCCGCTTGCCGATGGGCTCGCCAGAGCCGGCGCTTCGCGCGCAGTGATGCTCTCGCTTCCTCACGCATCACGGACGCCGGCCGCACCAGGTAGCCGCGCGTTTGGCTCGTCCGGTGCCCGCGCCATCCGATCGGCGGAGCCTGCTCAGCCTTGAGCCCGTGCGCCAGCATCTTCGACAGGTACCGCACCGTGCCCTCCGCGTCCTCGATCGCGCCCGCCCACTGCGCGCCTGTGTCCATCGCCTCGAAAGACCCCGCAACCGCGTCGACGCGAGAGCACCACCGTCCTGTCAGCAGCTCGTAGAGCGGGCGCACCGCCTCGACCGGGACGCCCTTGACGAGCAGGTTCAGATGCAGCGCTCCGCGTCGCTGGAACTCCACCTGGACGAACCACTCCGCGCCAGGCCAACGCTTGCGCACTAACCGCCGAAGCTGCCGCAGATGGTCGGTGCACTGCGCCCGCGTCAAGTGCTCGCGCGCCGTCAGGACGACCCAAAGCGTCGGCGCCCACTCCATCGCGTCGAGCGTCAACATCTCGACGGTCTCGACCACGTAGAGCCGCTGGCAGTAGCGACACAGGTTCGTCGCCCGGCACCGCCCCGCGACAATCTCGCCCGTCCGACCGTTCCGAAGCCACATTCCCTCGGGCCACCGCTGGCACCCGTCGGCGCGGGGGTCACGAATTCCCTCATGCAGGTCAAGGGACTTGCCCTCCCGGACGCCGCCTCCCGGCGACCCCACGGCGCATGCGCCGCGGGGGGTCGCCGGGATACGCTCACCCGGGAGGCCCATGACCCGCGACCCGGGGAGAGGACTTTCCGCCTTGCGACGGCCCGCGCCACCAACGCGGGTCGTCGTCTATCGATCGCGTCCGGCGAGACCTCACCGGGACCTCACCAGCACGCGAAATCGCGACTTCTACGGCATCAGAAGCAGAAACGGCATGACGCCGGAATCGGCCAGGAGCAGGAAAATCGGCGCCACGGCTACGATCGACGCCGATCAGCCATGGACCAGAGCCGGATCCGCAACTTCTCGATCATCGCGCACATCGACCATGGCAAGTCGACGCTCGCCGACCGCGTCCTGCAGGTGACCGAGACGGTCTCCGAGCGCGAGATGCGCGACCAGCTGCTCGACACGATGGAGCTCGAGCGGGAGCGGGGGATCACGATCAAGGCGCAGGCGGTCCGCGTCCAGTGGAAGGGGCACGAGCTCAACCTGATCGACACGCCGGGACACGTGGACTTCACGTACGAAGTGTCGCGCTCGCTGCAGGCGTGCGAGGGCGCAGTGCTGGTCGTCGACGCGGCGCAGGGGATCGAGGCGCAGACGCTCGCCAACGCATACCTCGCGATCGAGAACGAGCTCGAGATCGTCCCCGTCGTGAACAAGATCGACCTGCCCTCCGCGGATCCGGACGCAGTCGCGGCGGAGGTTTGCGAGCTGCTCGGGGGCCGCCCCGAGGACGTCGTCCGGATCTCGGCCAAGACCGGCACGAACGTCGAGCAGGTGCTCGACGCGATCGTCGAGCGGATCCCGCCGCCTTCGGGCGACCCGGGCTCGCCGCCCCGGGCGCTCGTGTTCGACTCCTCGTACGACCAGTACCGGGGCGTGATCGCGTTCGTGCGCGTCGTCGACGGGACGTTGCCGACCGGCGCAGCGCTGCATGCGATGGCGACCGGGACGGACTTCGAGGCGGAAGAGCTCGGGTTCATGGCACCGGGGCGAGCCCCCGTCGAAGCGCTCGAGTCGGGACAGGTCGGGTACGTCGTCACGGGCCTCAAGGACGTCTCGCGGCTGCGTGTGGGTGACACGCTGACGCTGCGAAAGGGCGGCGCGACCGCGCCCCTGCCCGGGTACAAGGACGTGAAGCCGATGGTGTTCGCCGGGCTGTTTCCGACGGACTCCGACGACTATCCCGAGCTCCGCGACGCGCTCGAGAAGCTGAAGCTCAACGACGGCGCGCTGTTCTACGAGCCCGAGACGTCCCAGGCGCTCGGGTTCGGGTTTCGCTGCGGGTTTCTCGGGCTGCTCCACATGGAGATCGTTCGCGAGCGGCTCGAGCGCGAGTTCGACCTCGACCTGCTCGTGACCGCGCCGAACGTCGCCTACCAGGTGAAGGAGCGGAACGGCGACTGGATCGAGGTGCACAACCCGGCCGAGATGCCGCGCGAGGTCGACGAGGTTCAGGAGCCGTACGTGCGCGCGCAGGTGATCGTGCCGAAGGATTACGTCGGGTCGGTGATGGAGCTCTGCACGGAGCGTCGTGGCCGCTTCGACCACATGGAGTACCTCTCGGAGAGCCGGGTGCTGCTGACGTACGACCTGCCGCTCGGCGAGATCGTGATCGACTTCTACGACCAGCTCAAGTCCCGAACGCGTGGCTACGCGAGCTTCGACTACGACGTGGCGGGGTTCCGTGACGGCGACGTCGCGAGGGTCGACGTGCTCGTGGCGGGCGAGCAGGTCGACGCGCTGTCGCTGATCGTCCACCGCGACGCCGCCTACGAGCGCGGGAAGCTCCTGGTCGAGCGGCTCCGCGAGGAGATTCCGAGGCAGATGTTCGACGTCCCGATCCAGGCGGCGATCGGCTCGCGCGTGATCGCTCGCGAGACCGTCAAGGCGAAGCGCAAGGACGTGCTCGCCAAGTGCTACGGCGGCGACATCACCCGCAAGCGGAAGCTGCTCGAGAAGCAGAAGAAGGGCAAGAAGCGGATGAAGCAGGTCGCGGGCGTCGAGGTGCCGCAGGAGGCGTTCCTCGCCGTCCTGAACCTCGACGCGGAACGGCGCAAGTGACCTCGGCGACTGCCCCCCACACACGGACGGCCGGTGGCGCGCCGGTACACGGCCCCGGCGCTGTGCGCCATCTCTATGTCCATCTGCCGTTCTGCGCGCACCGCTGCGGCTATTGCGACTTCGTCACCGCCGTCGGGCGCCAGGGCGAGCACGGCCCGTACGTCGACGCCCTGGTCGCGGAGCTGGAGCAGGAGCGCTGGCGGCTCGGGGAGCGCGTCGAGACGGCCTTCCTCGGCGGGGGGACGCCGACCTTTACGGAGACCGCGGCATTCGAGCGTTTGCTGCGCGCCCTGCCCGAGGTCGAGGAGCTGACGGTCGAGGCGAACCCGGAGACAGTGACGCCCTCGCTTGCCGCGCTGTTGGGGGAGCTCGGTGTGAACCGCGTCTCGCTGGGTGCACAGTCGTTCCGTCCGCATCTGCTCGAAGTGCTCGAGCGCGTCGCCGGGCCCGACGACGTCCGACACGGTGTGCACACTCTTCGTGATGCCGGTTTGGACAACATTTCGCTCGATCTCGTCTACGGGATCCCGGGCCAGAGCCCCGCCGATCTCGAGGCGGACCTCGCGGACGCCCTCGCGCTCGAGCCGGAGCATCTCTCCTGCTACGAGCTCGAGGCGAAGCCCGGCACGCGGTTCACGCATGCGCACGGGGAGGAGCTCCAGCGCCAGGCGGAGGCGATGGAGGGCTACTTCGAGCAGGTCGTCGAGACGCTGACAGGCGCCGGGTACCGCTGGTACGAGACGGCGAACTTCTGCCGCGCCGACGGCGGCCGCGAGCTTCGCGCACGGCACAACCTGGGGATCTGGCGAGGCCACGACTACCTCGGGGTCGGGATCGGGGCGGTGTCGACGCTCGAGGGCGAGCGTCGCCGCAACCTGCCCTCGCTCCGGCGATACGTGGAGGCGCTGGCGGCGGGGGCGGAGCCGCCGCGCGAGGTCGAGCCGATCGACGCCGAGACCCGGGCAGTCGAGCTCCTGATGCTCGGCCTCCGCCTCGACGAGCCGCTGCCGCTCGCTGGGCTCGAGCCCGTGGTCGACGGTGATGCGCTTGCCCGGCTGGTAGAGCAGCGCCTCGTGGAGCGGTCGGAGAGCGAGATCCGCTTGACGCCGCGTGGCCGGCTGCTCGGCGGCGGGGTCACGGCCGAGCTCCTCTCCGTCTGAGCCCGACTCCGGCAGGGGATGACACGAGTCGTCGCCGGTACCATCGATCCATGGTCGCGGTGTTCAGAGCACGTGATGGGGCAAGTCGACGCCGCCTGCTCGTGCTCGAGGCGTTGCTCGTGGCGAGCGCCGCCGTGACGCTGGGTGTGGCTGCGCGCATCGTCTACCTGGAGAGCCTCGAGACGACGAACCTCGTGTGGAACCTGTTCCTCGCGTGGATCCCGCTCGTGCTCGCCCTCGTCGTCTACGACGGAGCGCGGCGCGGCTGGCCGGCGGGCACGCTCACGGCGGTCGGGCTCGGGTGGCTGCTGTTCCTCCCCAACGCGCCGTACATCGTCACCGACCTGAAGTGGCTGGGCCACTACGACAGCGGCACGCACTGGTTCGACCCCGTGCTGATCGGCGCAGCGGCCGCGATCGGCCTCGTGCTCGGGTTCCTCTCGCTGTACCTCGTGCAGGCCGTGGTCGTCCGCCGGCTCGGCCGCCTCGCGGGATGGACGCTCGCGTTCGGTGCGCTCGCCGCGAGCGGCATCGGCGTGTATCTCGGCCGCTTCCAGCGTTGGAACTCGTGGGACGTCTTCACCGAGCCGACCAGGGTGGTCGGCCAGCTCGCCTCGGCGGCGCTCGATCCGCTCGCGCACGGGCGGCCGCTCGCGTGGTCGATCGCGTTCGCGCTCGCCTGGTGCACCGGCTACGCGCTGTTCTACGCGGCTTTCGGCGCGCAGCTCCGTGGTCTCGAGGAGCACTAGCCGCGAGGGCGCTTCGGCGGGAGGCGACCGTACGATGAGCGGTATGGAGTTGACCTCGCGCAAGCGCGAGATCCTGCGACGCGTTGTCGAGGAGTACGTCGCGACCGGCCAGCCGGTCGGCTCGAAGGTGCTCGTCGGGCGCCCGGGGCTCGACGTGTCGTCATCGACGGTACGCAGCGAGCTCTCAGAGCTCGAGACGCTCGGCCTGCTCACGCATCCGCATACGTCGGCGGGCCGAGTGCCGACCGAGAACGGATACCGCGTGTACACGGAGGAGCTCGTCGTCGCGATCGAGGGCCGGCCCGGGCCGTTCAGCGTCGACCTGCGCACGATGCGAAACGAGCTCGAGACCGCGCTGCGCCAGACGACCGAGGCGCTGTCCGAGGCGACGCACCTGCTCGCGGTCGTGTCCGCACCCTCCCTCGAGGCGGCGGCGGTGCGCCACGTCGAGGTGCTCCAACTTCAGCCGCGCATGGTGATCGTCGTCGTGATCACGGCATCGGGAAGCGTCTCCAAGCGGGTCTTCGAGCTCGAGGAACAGGTCGACCCGGGGCTCGTCGAATGGGCCGCGTCCTATCTCGACGAGACGGTGGTCGGGAAGCGCCCGAGCCCCACCGTCGTACGACGCGCGTTCGAAGACCCGGCGCTCACGACTCGCGAGCGGCGCTTCCTCGAGACGGTGAGGCCCGCGCTCGACGAGCTCGTCGCCGAAGCGACCGACCTGTATGTCGGCGGCGCCGCGGGCCTGCTCGGCGAGGTGCACGGGGCGGAGCTCGAGGCGTGCCAGCGCCTGCTCGAGGTGCTCGAGCGGCGCGCCGCCGTGCTCGCCATGCTCCAGGATGCGCTCGACCCGAAGCGCCCTGTCGTGCGTGTTGGCCCGGAGCTCGAGGGCGAGGAGCTCCACGGCGCCGCCTACGTCGGCGCGACCTATGGCCTCGCACACCGCTCGCTCGGGGCGGTCGGCCTCCTCGGCCCGTTGCGCATGGACTACGAGAAGGCGATCCGCTCGGTTCGTGCCGCCGCCTTCGAGCTCTCCCGGCTCGTCGACGACGTCTACGGAAGCCAGTGATGGCGACGGCGGAGCAGGACTACTACGAGCTGCTCGGGGTCTCGCGGGACGCGAGCCATTCCGAGATCAAGCGCGCCTTTCGCCGCCTCGCGAGGGAGCTCCATCCCGATGTGAGCGAGGACCCCGACGCCGGGCGGCGATTCCGGGCCGTCGCGGAGGCCTACGAGGTGCTCGCCGACCCGGAGCGACGACAGCTCTACGATCGCTTCGGGCATGCCGGCCTGCGGAGCGGCGGCTTCGCGCCGATGACCGACTTCGGCAGCCTCTCGGACGTCTTCGCAGCGTTCTTCGGCGAGACCCTGTTCGGCACGGCTGGCCAGACGACACGGGGGCCCGCACGCGGGCCGGATCTCGTCGCGCAGGTCGAGATCGATCTCTCGGACGTCGTCACCGGCACGACGCTGGAGGTCCGGGTACACGCCGCCCGGACGTGCGAGCCGTGCGGTGGGACGGGCGCCGCGCCCGGGACGTCCCCCGTCACCTGTCCTGCGTGCGCGGGCATCGGCCGGGTGCAGCAGGTCTCGCGGACGATTCTCGGCCAGATGGTCCGCTCCGGGACGTGCCCGCGCTGTGACGGGGCTGGCACCATCGTCGAGACGCCGTGCGAGCGCTGCGGTGGTGACGGACGCACGATCGAGGACGTTCCTCTCGAGCTCGAGGTCCCTGCGGGAATCCACGACGGCCAGCGGATCCGCGTGCGCGGGGCCGGGCACGCCGGCGTGCTCGGCGGGCCGCCCGGCGACGTCTACGTGACCGTCCGCGTCCGGTCGCTCGACGGAATCGAGCGCGAGGGCGACGACCTCGTCGTGCGAACCTTCGTGACCATCACGGGCGCCGCGCTCGGGACGACCGTGACCGTGCCGACCCCGGAGGGACCCCTCGAGGTCGAGCTTCGGCCGGGGATCCAGCCGGGAGCCGCGCACACGGTCCAGGGCCGCGGGCTGCCGTCGCTCGAGACGGGACGCCGGGGAGATCTGCACGTCCTCGTCGGCGTCCGCGTCCCGACGAACCTGACCGGCGAGCAGCGCGCCGAGTTGCTGCGGCTCGAGGGCCAGCTGGGCGACGGCGCCTACCGAAGCGACGACGACGGCTTCATCGGAAAGCTCAAGAGCGCCTTCCGGTGAGGGTCGGACAGCGCCGCCCGTGACGTCGCTCTGGCGCGTCGCGGTCCGCGTGTCGCCCGACAGGTCGGAGGAGGTGCGGGCGACATTCGTGGCGCTGGCGCCGGACGGCTTCGAGGAGCGCGACGTCGACGGCCAGCTCGAGCTCGGGCTCTACGTGGACGTGGAGGGGCTGGAGAGTGTGCGCGCGCACCTTCACGGAGCAATGGTCACGCCGGTCGAGGGCGGGTGGGAAGACGCCTGGCGCACCTTCCACCGCCCGGTCGAGGTCGCCGGGATCTGGGTCGGCCCGCCGTGGGAGACGCCTCCGGACCCGTCGCGCGCCGTCGTGATCGATCCGGGCCAGGCGTTCGGGACCGGCGCGCACCCGACGACGAGACTCTGTGTCGAGCTCCTCGCCGGGATGGCGCCCGCGGGATCGCTGCTCGACGTCGGCTGCGGCTCGGGCGTTCTCGGGATCGCCGCGGCCAAGCTCGGTTTCGGCCCGATCACCTGCGTCGACGTCGACCCGGTGGCGGTGGAGACGACCATCGCGAACGCAGCGGCAAACGGCGTGGCCGTCGAGGTACGGGTCGTCGACGCGCTGAGTGAGCCGCTTCCCCTCGTCGACGTCGCCGTCGCGAACGTGCTGCTCGCGCCCGTCGAGACGATCCTCGCGCGCCTCGATGCGCGCGAGGCGATCACCTCGGGCTATCTCGCCGGCGAGCGCCCGGCGCATCCAGGCTGGGCACACGACGAGACGGCGGTCCTCGAGGGGTGGGCCGCGGACCGTTTCCGTACCTTGTGACGATGTCACGTGACCGAAGGCTGCTCGTGGTGAGCGCTGCCGCATTGGTTGTGCTCGCCGCTGCCGGATCGACCGCGACAGCGCCTGCTGCGTCGCCCAGCCGGGCGTCCTCTCCCATCACGCCTGCGGAGATCCGGGAGCATCTCGTCGCGCTCCAGCGGATTGCGAACCGCAACGGTGGCAATCGCTTCGCCGGGACGGCCGGGTACGACGCCTCTGCCCGCTACGTCGCGGCGCGCATGCGTGGGGCCGGCTACCGCGTCCGCTTCCAGCAGTTCCGGTTCCCCTTCGTGGCCGACCGCTCGCCTCCCGTCCTTCGCACGAGCGGGACGGAACGCCTCCGCCCGAACCGCGACTACGGCACGCTGCTCTACTCCGGAAACGGCGCGGTCGAGGCGCCCGTGGTCGCCGTCGACCTGCTGCTCCCGAGCCCGTCGGCCAATGCCTCCACGAGCGGGTGCGAGGCCGCGGACTACGCATCGTTCCCGAGCGGCGCGGTCGCACTGGTCCAGCGCGGCGGCTGCTTCTTCCGGCAGAAGGTCGAGCATGCGGCCGCCGCCGGAGCCGCCGCGGCGATCGTGATGAACGAGGGCAACCCCGGCCGGCGCGGGCTGTTCCAGGCGACGCTCGGCCCGCCACAGGTGTCGATCCCGGCACTGGCCGCAAGCGCCCAGGTGGGAGACGCGCTCCGCAACGGACGCACGGCGGGCCTGACGGGTGTCACGGTGACCCTGCGCGCCGACGTGATCGCGGAGACACGCCGGACGCGGAACGTGATCGCCGAGAGCCGCGTGGGGAATCCGGCCAACCTCGTGGTCGCGGGAGCACACCTCGACAGCGTCGACCGCGGGCCCGGTGTGAACGACAACGGCAGTGGCTCCGCGCTCGTGCTCGCAGTCGCGGAGTCGCTCGCCCGCTCGCAGCCTGCGAACAGGCTGCGGTTCGTCTGGTGGGGCGGAGAGGAGCTCGGGCTGCTGGGCTCGCGGCGTTACGTCTCGCAGCTCTCGCCGGCGGAGCTCCGCCGGCACGCGCTCTACCTGAACTTCGACATGGTCGGCTCGAAGAACTTCGTGCCGTTCGTCTACAAGGGATCGGGCGAGACACCGCCCGGCTCCGCGGAGATCGAGCGCGTCTTCACGCGCTACTTCAACGCGCGCGGGCAGCGGTTCGCCGTGACGGACATCGGCGGCGCATCGGATCACGCGGCGTTCGCACGGGCAGGCGTTCCCGTCGGTGGGCTCTTCTCGGGCGCCGACGGCGACAAGTCCGCTGCGCAGAAGGACGCCTTCGGCGGCCAGGCAGGCGCACCGTACGACGCCTGCTACCACCGCTCCTGCGACACGCTCGCCAACGTCGACGTCGCCCTCGCGACGAGGCTCGCGCGCGGCGCAGCGTTTGCGGTTGCCCATTTCGGCCGCGATGTGTCGGCCGTCCGCCGCGCGCGCTGACCGGCGAGCGCGGAAAGGCGTCTAAGCTCTTGACCCCGCATGGCGACGTTCTCGACGCGATTCCTCGGGTGCAAGGTCTCGTTCGCCGACGCGCAGGCGATCCGCGAGCGGTTGCTCGCCGATGGGCACGTCGAGGTCGCTGACGCCGGCGAGATCCAGGTCGTCAACACCTGCTGCGTCACACACGAGGCGGTCTCGAAGTCTCGGCAGGCGGCCGCGCGGGCGGCTCGCTCGGCGCGATCGGTGTACGTCACCGGGTGCGCCTCGAACCTCGAGAACGCGTTTGCGGGCGCTCCCGAGAACGTCGTCGTCACGAGCCGTACCGGTGACGAGGCGGCCGCGTTCGTCGCGGGCGACGTGGGGGCGATCGGCTGTGTGGATGCGCCGCATCGCCTCGACCGCGTACGCGCGTTCGTGCGAATCCAGGACGGATGCTCGTTCTCGTGCGCGTTCTGCGTGATCCCGCTCGTTCGAGGCGCGACACGCAGCCGCACGGCGGCCGCGGTGCTGGCCGAGGTGCACCGTCGCGTCCGCCAGGGCCACCGGGAGGTCGTCCTGACGGGAGTCAACCTCGGCTGCTTCCGCGATCGCGAGGCGGGCTACACGCTCGCGCGCCTCGTGCGCGAGGTCGGAGCGACGGCGGGTCTCGAGCGGCTGCGGCTTTCCTCGATCGAGGTGAACCACGTCACGGACGAGCTCGTCGCGGCGCTGACCGAGACGCCGACCGTCTCGCCGCACCTCCACGTTCCCATGCAGTCGGGCGACGACGGCTTGCTGCGGGCGATGGGCCGGCGGTACACGGCGGCGCAGTTCGAGCGCCGTCTCGAGCCGCTCCGCACCCTCAATCTCACGACCGACGTGATCGTCGGCTTTCCGACGGAGGACGACGCGGCATTCGAGCGGACGTGTGCGCTCGTCGAGCGGCTCGGCATGACGAAGGTCCACGTGTTTCCCTACTCGCCGCGGCCCGGCACGAGGACCGCGGACGCCGACACCGTCCCCGCAGACGTGAAGCGCGAGCGGGGCCGGCGCCTGCGGGCGCTCTCGGACGACCTCTCCCGACGGCGGTGGGCGGCACGGGTCGGGACGACCGACCGCGTCCTCGTCGATCGCCCCGGGCGCGGCTACGCGGACGACTACACGCCGTGGCTCGTCGACGCCGAGGTGGGCGCCCTCGTCACCGCCCGGGCAGTGGGCGTCGCCGCCGAGGGGGTGCTCGCCGTTGCCGCCTGAGGACTGCCTTTTCTGCCGACTGGTGCGCGAGGGGGACCACGTCCACCGGGCCGAGGGCTTCGTCGCGATCCGCGACGTCGCGCCGAAGGCGCCGACCCACCTGCTCGTGCTCCCCGAGCGGCACGTCGAGACGTTCCGCGACATCGGCGAGTTCCCGCCGGACGAGGCGAAGCGGATGCTCGAGTTCGTCGCCGAGACCGCTGCCGGGGAGGGCCTCGAGGACTACCGCGTGATCGTCAACGTCGGTCCCGGCGGCGGCCAGACGGTGTTCCACCTGCACTGGCACGTCCTCGGGGGCGTTAGCCTGCCCGGGTTCGAATGAGCGTCATCGCCGACATCGAGAGCGAGCTCAAGGAAGCGCGGCTCGCGCGCGACAACCAGCGTCGCGACGCGCTTGCGCTGCTGCTCAGCGCGCTCCGGAGCGCGCAGAAGGAGCTCCGTCGCGAGCTCTCCGAGGACGAGTCGCTCCAGGTGCTCCAGCGTGAGCGCAAGAAGCGGTCCGAGGCGATGGAGGCATACGACGCGGCGGGACGCGAGGAGCAGGCCGACCGCGAGGAGTTCGAGCTCGAGGTGATCGAGGAGTTCATGCCGGAGCCACTCTCCGAAGACGACCTCGAGGAGATCGTCGACAACGTGATCGCCGAGGTCGGCGCGACCTCGATCCGCGACCTCGGGCGAGTGATGGCAGACGTGATGCCTCAGGTCTCCGGTCGCGCAGACGGCTCGACCGTGAGCCAGCTCGTCCGCGAGAAGCTCGCGTAGAGCCGCCGCTCGCCCACCGGCGCGACAGCGACCGCGCCTGAAGGAGGCCGAGCAGCTTCTCGAGGAGCGAGCGGTGCTCGGACACGAGTCGGTAGCCCCAGCCGGCGACGCGGGGGAAGCGCTGGAGCAGCCGCGCAGCCGGACGACCTCCGCGGAGTGAGCGTAGGAGCGGCGGCAGCGCGGCGCCGCCGGACGTCCGGCGGCCGGTTCGCGCGTCCACGACGTGGACCGACGCATAACGCTCTTCGAGGGTCAAGTCGCCGAGCAGCTCCGCGCCGCGCGGCGCACCGATCGGCACGACGGTGATCCCGTCCACGCGCGCGAGCCATCGCGCCACGCGCGTGCAAAACGCGCACCCTTCGTCATAGAGCACCGTCAGCTCGCCCACATGTCCACCGTACCGGGCTGTTCCTACACTTCGACGCATGCAGGACGTTCTCACCGTGCCAAACGAGGTCGCGGCCGAGCTCGCCGGCGTCGGGGACGGCGTGCTCGACACGCTGCGCGAGCGCCTGGGCTGCTCGATCTCGCTCCGCGGGAACCGGCTGACGCTCGACGGCGACGACGCGCGTGTGGTCGAGGCGCGGGCGGTCGTCGACGAGCTCGTCGAGCTTGTCGAAGGAGGCCACGCGATCGGGCCGGACACTGTCGGAGCCGTGGTCGCGGCGCTCGACCAGGCCGAGGACATCCGCGACGTCTTCGAGGACGTCGTCTGGCGCCACCGGGGCAAGAAGATCGCCCCGAAGACCGTCACCCAGAAGCGCTACGTCGACACAATCCGGCGCGACACGGTGACGTTCGCGATCGGCCCGGCCGGCACGGGCAAGACGTATCTCGCGATCGCGCTCGCGGTGAAGGCCCTGTCCGAGCGCGAGGTGGGGCGAATCATCCTCACGCGCCCCGCGGTCGAGGCGGGCGAGCGGCTCGGGTTCCTTCCCGGGGACGTGCTCGCGAAGGTCGATCCGTACATGCGCCCACTGTTCGACGCCCTCTACGACACGATGGACGCAGACCGGCTCAACGCCTACATCGACCGCGGCACCGTCGAGGTGGCGCCGCTGGCGTTCATGCGTGGCCGGACCCTCAACGACTCGTTCGTGATCCTGGACGAGGCGCAGAACACCACGCCCGAGCAGATGCAGATGTTCCTCACGCGACTCGGCTTCGGCTCGAAGATGGTCGTCACGGGCGACGTCACCCAGGTCGACCTGCCGCGCGAGCAGGCCTCGGGCCTGATCCAGGTGCGGGACATCCTCGACTCGCTCGACGGAATCGGCTTCGTCGAGTTCGGCCACGCGGACGTCGTCCGGCACAAGCTCGTGCAGCGGATCGTCGAGGCGTACAAGCGGCACGCCGAGGAGACGGGCTCCGCGCGGCGGCGGTGATGCTCGAGATCGAGGTCGACAACCGCAGCGGCGGGCCGGTCGACGCGGAGGGAGCTGAGGCGCTCGCGCGGACGGTGCTCGCCGCGGAGGGGGTCGAGGACGGCGAGCTCGGCCTCGCGTTCGTCGCCGCCGGAGAGATGCGAGCCCTGAAGCGCGAGCACCTCGGGCTCGACGAGCCGACGGACGTGCTCTCGTTCCCGATCGACGGGCGCGAGGTGCTCCCGGACGGAGAGCCCCGGGCGCTGGGGGACGTCGTGCTCTGCCCCGCCGTCGTCGGCGACGAGTGGCGCTGGCCGCTCGTCCACGGGCTCCTGCACCTGCTGGGGCACGAGCACGGGGCCGAGATGGAGGCGCGCGAGCGCGTGCACCTGCCGTGATCACGCCGCGCCGCCCGCCCTCGATCATCGAGAGCTTCAACTACGCGATCGAGGGGATCATCCACGTGCTCCGCACGCAGCGGAACATGCGGATCCACTTCGCCGTGGCGGTCGTCGTCCTCGTGGCGGCGCTCGTCTCGGACGTCACGCGGCTCGAGTTGATCGCGCTCTTCATCGCGATCGCGTTCGTGCTGATCGCCGAGATGATCAACACGGCGATCGAGGCGGCGGTGGACGTCGCCTCGACGACCTTCGATCCGATGGCCAAGCTTGCGAAGGACATCGGCGCGGGCGCCGTGCTGATCGCGGCGATCAACGCGATCGCGGTCGGCTACCTCGTCTTCTCGGGGCAGGTGGCGGACGAGAGCTCGCGGCTGCTCGACCGGCTGTCGGAGGCGCCCGCGGAGCTGACGCTCGTCGCGCTCGTGCTCACGATCGCGCTCGTGATCGCGATGAAGGCACTCGGCGGACGCGGCTCACCGCTGCGGGGCGGCTGGCCGTCGGGTCACGCCGCGATCGCCTTCGCCAGCTGGATGGCGGTCACGCTGGTGGTGGGCGACAGCTCCCACCGGTTCCTCGTATCGTCCCTCGCGCTGATCATGGCGCTGCTCGTTGCCCAGACCAGGATCGAGGCGGGCGTCCACACGACGCTCGAGGTCGCCTCGGGCGGCGCGCTCGGGGCGCTCGTCACGCTCGCCGTCTTCCAGGGGTTTTCCGGATGACCGACGAGGAGCTGCTTGCTGCCGCCGACGCGGTTGCCGCCCGGGCCTACGCGCCGTACTCGAAGTTCAACGTCGGCTGCGCCGTGCTCTGTCGCGACGGCCGCGTCGTCGAGGGCGTGAACGTCGAGAACGCGGCGTATCCGCTCGGCGTCTGCGCCGAGCGGACGACGTTCGCGCGCGCAATCTCGGAGGGCTACCGGCCGGGCGATTTCCTCGTCGCCGCGATCAACGCGTCGCCCTGCGGCGGCTGTCGCCAGTGGCTCGCGGAGATGGGCGTCGAGCGCGTCCTCTTCCGTAACGGGGGCCGTGTCGTCGAGATGACCCCGGACGAGCTCCTGCCGGAGCAGTTCGAGGCGGACGACCTGCCCGCATGAGGTGCGGAGTCGTGGCGGTCGCGGGCCGTCCGAACGTCGGCAAGTCCACGCTCGTCAATGCGCTCACCGGGGAGAAGGTGGCGATCACCTCGACCGTCCCGAACACGACGCGCCGCCGGATCTTCGGTGTCGCGAACGGCCCCGAGTGGCAGCTCGTGCTCGCCGATCTCCCGGGTTTCCAGCGGCCCATGGACCCGCTCACCGAGCGGATGCAGGAGACGGTCGACAGCTCGTTCGAGGGCATCGACCTGGTCCTCCTCGTCCTCTCTGCCCGCGACCGGATCGGCGCCGGCGACCACTTCATTGCACGCCGCGTCTTCGCGCTCGGCGTGCCGGTCGTGATCGCGCTCAACAAGATCGACCGGCTCAAGCACGGCCACGTCGCCTCGCAGATGAAGGTGGCGGCGACGCTCGGCGACTTCCACGCGCTCCATCCGGTCAGCGCAAAGGTGCGCGACGGGATCGACGAGCTGCGCGACGATCTCGTGCTCCTACTGCCCGAGGGGCCGGCGCTGTTCCCGCAGGACCAGCAGACGGACCTGTCGCTTGTCGAGCGCGTCGCCGAGGTGATCCGCGAGAAAGCTCTGCACCTCACGCGGGACGAGGTCCCGCACGCCCTGACCGTCGAGGTCGAAGAGCTCGAGGAGCGGCGCGTGCGCGCGTTCGTCCTCGTCGAGACCGAGTCACAGAAGGGCATCCTCGTCGGCAAGCGCGGCACGACGATCCGCGAGATCGGCACACGCGCCCGGCCGGAGGTCGAGAAGCTTCTCGGCAAGCCCGTCTTTCTGGAGCTCGTCGTCAAGGTGCGGCCGAAGTGGCGGCGCGACCGGAAGACGCTCGAGCGGCTCGGGCTCTAGCGCTGCTCAGGCTCGGGCGAGCGACTCAGCGGCTTCGTCGGCGTCGACCCGGTCTGCGAGCGCCCTGGCTACCTTCAGCCAGAGCTCGGGCAGCGAGTCGAGCAGCTCGACGAAGTCGCGGCCCTCGATCGCGAGCACGCGGAGCGGCGTCGTCGCGACGACCGTCGCCGTCCGCGGCGAGCGCGAGAGCAGCGCGATCTCGCCGACGAAGCTTCCTGCGCCGAGCCGTGCGATACGTCGCGCGTCGCGGCGCACCTCGATCTCGCCCTCGACCACCACGAAGAACTCCTGGCCCGGCTCTCCCTCGCGGATCAGCTCCGAGCCGGTCTCCAGCGTGCGCTCCTCCGCGAGCGCCGCAATGCGCCGCAGGTCGCGCTTCGAGCAAAGCTCGAACAGAGGCAGCCCGCGGATCAGCTCGACCCGCCTGTCGGCCCGGAGCAGCACGGCGGGCACTCTAGCGGCGGCCTCTAGACTGAGGCCATGAGCCAGACGGTCGCACTCCCACGCGCGTTCGAGCTGCCCGGCGGCGGCCGCCTGCCGCGGCTCGGCTCGGTCGACGCCGTGTCGCTCGAGGGACGGGCGGCCGAGCTCGCGAAGCGCTCGATCAAGCGCGAGTCGAAGCTCTTCGCGCTCGACCTCGCGATCCGGATGATCGACCTGACGACGCTCGAGGGCGCTGACACTCCCGGCAAGGTGCGGGCGCTGTCGGCCAAGGCCATCCGGCCCGACCCGGGCGACGCGAACGTGCCGTCCGTCGCGGCCGTCTGCGTGTACCCGACCCTCGTCGCGGTCGCTCGGCGCGCGCTCGCCGGGTCGACGGTGAAGGTCGCGTCGGTCGCGACCGCGTTCCCATCCGGCCAGGCGCCGCTCGACGTGAAGCTCGCCGACGTGCGCGCCGCCGTCGAGGCCGGCGCGGACGAGATCGACATGGTGATCGACCGCGGCGCCTTCCTGTCGGGCCGCATCGGCGAGGTCTACGACGAGGTGATGGCGGTGAAGGAGGCGTGCGGCGCGGCGCATCTCAAGGTGATCCTCGAGACAGGCGAGCTGGGCTCGTACGATGCCGTCCGACGCGCGTCCCTCGTCGCGATCGCCGGCGGCGCGGACTTCATCAAGACGTCGACCGGCAAGGTCTCGCCGGCCGCGACCCTGCCGGTGGCGCTCTGCATGATCGAGGCGATCCGGGACGTGTACGACGAGACCGGGCTCGTCGTCGGGATGAAGACAGCCGGTGGGATCCGCGCTGCGAAGCAGGCGATCCAGTACCTCTGCGTGGTCCACGAGACGCTCGGTGTCGAGTGGTTGACGCCCGACCGCTTCCGGTTCGGCGCCTCGTCCCTGCTCAACGACCTCCTCCTCCAGCTTCGGAAGCAGCAGACCGGGATCTACCGGTCGCCGGACGAGTTCACCCTGGACTGATGGGCGCCGTCGAGAAGCCGCGTGCCGAGGTTGCCGTCCCCGCATCGTGGGAGTACGCAGCGTCGCCGGAGTCCCGGGAGATCGTCTCCTTCGAGCGGCGCTACGGGCTCTTCATCGGCGGCGAGCAGGTTTCGCCGCGGTCGCGCTCGTGGTTCACCACGATCTCGCCCTCGAGCGAGGAGCCCCTCGCCGAGGTCGCGCAGGGCGGGCAGAAGGACGTCGCGCTCGCGGTCGACGCCGCGCGAGAGGCATTTCGTGCGTGGAGCAGGCGCAAGCCGTCCGAGCGCGCGAAGGTGCTCTTCCGGATCGCTCGCGTCCTGCAGGAGCGCGCGCGAGAGCTCGCTGTGGCGGAGTCGCTCGACGGCGGCAAGCCGATCAAGGAGTCCCGCGACGTCGACCTGCCGCTGGCGGCGGCGCACTTCTTCTACTACGCGGGCTGGGCCGACAAGCTCGAGTACGCATTCCCAGGCCGGCGGCCGCGCCCGCTCGGCGTCGCCGCGCAGATCGTGCCCTGGAACTTCCCGCTCTTGATGCTGTCGTGGAAGATCGCGCCGGCGCTCGCGTGCGGGAATACCGTCGTGCTCAAGCCCGCCGAGACGACGCCGCTGACCGCGCTCCTCTTCGCGGACGTCTGCCGTCAGGCGGAGGTGCCGCCGGGCGTCGTCAACATCGTCACCGGCGACGGCTCGACGGGCGCGTACCTCGTGCGCGAGAAGGGCATCGATAAGGTCGCGTTCACGGGCTCGACCGAGGTCGGGAAGGCGATCCAACGCGAGCTCGCGGGCCGCGACGTCTCGCTCACGCTCGAGCTCGGCGGCAAGGCGGCGAACATCGTGTTCGACGACTGCGCACTCGACCAGGCCGTCGAGGGGATCGTCAACGGCATCTACTTCAACCAGGGTCATGTCTGCTGCGCCGGCTCGCGGCTCCTCGTCCAGGAGTCGATCCACGACCAGCTCGTGCGGAAGCTCAAGCGCCGCATGGCGACGCTCAGGGTCGGCGACCCGCTGGACAAGAACACCGACGTCGGCGCGATCAACTCGAGCGCGCAGCTCGAGCGGATCTCGGAGCTGGTGCAGAGCGGCGTCGACGAGGGGGCGGAGCTCTACCAGCCGCCCTGTCGCCTGCCCGAGAAGGGCTGGTGGTTCGCGCCGACCGTCTTCACGAACGTCGCGCAGAGCCACCGCATCGCGCAGGAGGAGATCTTCGGGCCCGTCCTGAGCGTGCTCACGTTCCGCACGCCCGACGAGGCGGTCGAGAAGGCGAACAACACGATGTACGGCCTGTCGGCCGGTGTGTGGACGGAGAAGGGCTCGCGAATCCTGTGGATGGCCGACCGCCTGCGCTCCGGCGTCGTGTGGGGGAACACCTTCAACCGCTTCGACCCGTCCTCGCCGTTCGGCGGCTACAAGGAGTCGGGCTTCGGCCGGGAGGGCGGCCGTCACGGGCTCGAGCCGTACCTGAGGTTCGAATGAGCGACCGGCTTCCCGTCAGGAAGACGTACAAGCTGTTCGTCGGGGGTGCGTTCCCGCGCTCGGAGTCGGGCCGCACGCTCGAAGTCGAGGGCTACAACGTCGCGCGTGCGTCGCGGAAGGATGCGCGCGACGCGGTCGTCGCGGCCCGCAAGGCCGTCGCCGGCTGGAGCGGCGCGACCGCGTACAACCGCGGACAGGTCCTCTACCGGCTCGCGGAGACGATGGAGACGCGCACCGATGCACTTGCCGCCGCGTCCAGCGGTCGTCGCGAGGTCGCGCGTGCGATCGACCGCGTCGTCTGGTACGCGGGCTGGGCGGACAAGCTCGCCCAGGTGCTCGGCTCGTCGAACCCCGTCGCCGGGCCGTACTTCAACTTCACGCTGCCCGAGCCGACCGGCGTCGTCGCCGTGGTCGCGCCGGACGAGCCTCCCCTCGACGGGCTCATCTCGCGCCTCGTCCCGGCGCTCGTCGGCGGGAATGCGGTCGTCGCGATCGCCTCCGATTCCCATCCGCTCGCCGCGATCGAGCTGGCGGAAGCGGTGGCGACGTCCGACGTGCCGGCCGGGGTCGTGAACGTGCTCACCGGGTTCCGCTCCGAGCTCGCGCCCGTACTGGCGGGGCACATGGACGTGAACGCGATCGACGTCACCGGCGCCGATGGCGACCGGGCCGCGCTCGAGGCGCTCGCCGCGGAGAACGTGAAGCGCGTTGTTCGCGCGAAGGAGGATCAGAGCCCTTGGGAGATCGCCTCCTTCATGGAGCTGAAGACCGTCTGGCACCCCATCGGGCGCTGATCGAGCTTCTTGACGCGCTCCCTCTCGTTGCCGAGCTTGGCGACGATTCCGTGCCAACTTCGTGTCGAGTTCGTAACGGTTGAGCGAGACACCGGGCACCGAGCAACGTCCGGGCCCTTCTCCGAGGCTCAGCCTCCCGCCAGGACCCGCTCCACGCTCTCCGCCGCAGCCTCCAGCCTTCGCTCCGGCGACCCCTCGACGAGGAGCCAGGGGCGTCCGCTCGCCTGCGCACGATCGACGTACCGCTCGTGCATCCAGCGGCGCTGCGCTTCGAACTCGCGGATGCCGTCGTGGCGCCACGGCGTGTCGAGGCCACAGACGAGGAAGAGGTCGTACGGCCTGCGCACCAGGTCGTCGAATTCCGTGGCGGGCGTCCCGAGATAGACCTCGTGGAACACCGCGGTCGTGAACGCGTCGGTGTCGGTGAAGAGCACCGCCCGCGCGAGCCCCGCGAGGAAGTCCTCGTACCAGCACTGGATCCGGGCGATGTGCGTGAACTCCCAGCTCGTCCACTCCGCATCCGGCGGCCGGCCGATCTGGGTGTATGGCCGTCCGTACTCGGGATTCCAGAGGGTGTCGAATCGTTCCGCGAGCGCCGCGGCGAGCGTTGTCTTGCCGGTCGATTCCGCGCCGAGGAGGCACACGCGCTTGACGTCGCTCGCCACGGGCCGGGAGCCTACGCGTCGTCGAGGCGATGCGGCAGTCCCCCCGGGATGCGACGTGTCTGAGGGTCGCTGAGCACACAACCGCACTTGCGGACGCTTCCACTAGCATCGGGCACCGTGACCGACCGACGGCTGAGCCAGGCGATCGCGGAGGGCGACGGTATCTCGGTGCTCGTCGAGGTCGGGAGCGGAGACGCGGCGCGGCGAGCGGCGGAACGCGGAGCCGAGGGCGTGGTCGTCCGAGGTGCGCACTCCATGCTCGGACGCGAGGTCGCGCTTCCGTTGCTCGCGTACGGGCCTGCCCCGGAAGAGGCTGCGGAGAGTGCGGCGGCCGCCGTCGTCCTCACGTTCGCAGACGAGGATGCCGACGAGCTCCACGGGCTCGCCGACCGCTGCCTCGAGCTCGGGCTCGAGCTCGTCGTGCGGGTTCGAGACGACGAGGAGCTCGTGCGAGTGCTCGAGCACCTCGACCCCGAGATCGTGCTCTTGACGGCCGAGCGGGCGGAGGACGAGCAGGCCGCGCTCGACCGGCTGCTCGAGCTTCTCCCCGACGTTCCCGCCGGCAAGCTCGCGATCGCGGAGCTCGCCGACGCCTCGAGGGAGGACGTCGAGGAGCTGGAGCGCGCCGGCGTCGACGCGGTGCTCGTGAGCGGCGACGTCGAGGCGCTCGTCGGTGACGGCGTCCCCGACGTGTAGCCGACGTCGGTGAGGCCGTTTCGCGCGCCGGCGGTCGCCGAGGCTGCCGTCGCAGCGACGGTCGTCGCGCTCGCCGCCTCCCTTCGAGTCGTCGGGTCGGGATCCGGCCTGCCGCTCCCACTTCTGAACCCCGACGAGTCGAACATCGTTCCCCGCGCCTGGGAGATCGTCCACGGCGGCGGCCTCGATCCGGGCTGGTACGACTATCCGAGCCTCCTCTTTCTTCTGGTCGCGCCCTCGCAGATCGGCCTCGACGCGCCGTCGTACGGCAGCGCCCGTGTGGTGGCGATCCTCGTCGGGGTTGTCGGTGTCGCGGCGGCGTGGTGGCTCGGGCGAGCGATCTACGGCCGGGCGGGCGCGCTCACCGGTGCCGTCGGCGTGGCGGTCGCGACGACACATGTCGCGTACAGCCGCATGGCGGTCACGGATGTGTTGCTCACGCTCGGCGTCACGGTCTGCCTGGCGCTGTTCGTCACGGGGAGGCTCGAGTGGGCAGGCGTGGCCGCGGGCCTCGCCGCGTCGGCGAAGTACCCCGGCGTCCTGCTCGCCGTTCCGCTCCTCGTCGCGGGCTACGGCCTTTGGCGGCGAACCGCAATCGCGCTCGCGCTCGCAGCGGTCGCGTTCGTCGTGACGAGCCCGTTCGTGCTCGTCCACGCCGGTGCCGCCTGGGGCGACGTCTCGCGCGTCAACCGGCTCGCCCACGAGGGATGGCTCGGTTTCGAAGACGACCCCGTCTCGCCGGCCGCGTTCTCGCTCCGTCTGTGGGAAACGGTCGGCCCCGTGGTGCTCGTCGCCCTCGTCGGGATCGTGATCGCCGTACGCCGCCGTGAGCGGCGCGACCTCGTGCTGCTCTCGTTCGCCGCCGTCTACTGCCTTTCGCTTCTCCCGATCGAGGCGCATTTCGACCGCTATGTCTTGCCGCTCGTCCCTGTCGTCTGCGTGCTCGCCGGAGCGACGCGCACGCTCGCGGCGGTCGCGCTCGTCTGCTGCGTGGTGCCGCTCTGGTGGTCGGTCGCCGACACCAAGGCGCTGACCGGGCGCGACCATCGCCTCGACGCCGCCGCCTGGATCGACCACACGGTGCCGCAGGGAGAGACGATCGCCGCCGATCCTTCGACCTTGCCGCTCGGCGGACGACGCGTGATCCGGCTCGAGCTCCCTGGGCCAGGTCGCCCCTTCGACCCCAGGCGAAGCCTCGTCGCGCTCCGCAAAGAGGGCGCCCGCTGGCTCGTCGTCTCGGGGTCGGTGACCGACCGAGTGCTCGAGAGGTCGGACCACTACCCGCGCGAGGCGGCGTTCTACCGCTCGCTCGCACGGCTGACGCCCGCCTTCGCCGTCGGGCCGTCCGGCCGCGACCGGGCGTGGCTGCGGGTGTACCGCATCTACCCTTGAGCGATGGATCGGCGTGCGACACCGCTCGCCGGAGTCGCGCTCGCGGTCGCGGTCTTCCTCTCCGGCGCGGTCCTCCTCGGCGTCGAGATCGCAGCGAGCCGCGTCCTCGCGCCGACCTTCGGCAGCTCGCTGTACGTCTGGGGCGCGCTGATCGGCGTGGTGCTCACCGGGCTGGCGCTCGGGTACGCGATCGGCGGCGCCGTCGCCGACCGCTGGCCCTCGCCGTACCTCCTCGTCGGCGCGATCGCGCTCGGTGCACTGCTCGTGCTCGCGATCCCCCTCGTCGACGAGTGGGTGCTCGAGCGAGTCGTCAGCTGGGACCCCGGGCCGCGCCTCGATCCGCTGGTCGCGGCGATCGCGCTGTTCGGGCCGATGAGCGTCGTCCTCGCTTCCGTCTCGCCGATCGCCGTCCGACTGGCCGCCCGCTCACTCGACCGGCTCGGCCGGACCGCGGGTCGCCTCTTCTCGCTCTCGACCGCCGGGAGCATCGCGGGTACCTTCGCCACCGCGTTCTGGCTCGTCCCGGAGTACGGCACCGACCAGGTGCTCGCCGTCGGCGCGGTGGTGCTGCTCGCCGCCGCGGCGGGCGTCGCCCTCGTCGAGCGCGTCTGGCTACCGGCCGCGGTCCTCGTTGCAGGCGCAGCAGCGTCCGTGTTCGCCGTCGGGGCGCTCGCCCCGGACACGGTCGGCCAGCGGCTCGAGGGGCTCGCCGCGAAGAACTGGTCGCCGTTGTACCGGGCGCGGGAGAGCCGCACGCCGCGAAAGCTCGACCCCGCGGAGGTGGCCGAGGCGGTCGGTACCGGCTTCACGGTGCGGGAGGCACGGGACACGCGCTACCACCGGCTCGTCGTCGTCGACGGCGAAGGTTCCCGCTACCTGCGCTTCGACAGCTCGTTCCAGAGCGGGATGTACATCGGCCAGCCGTTCCGCACGCGGTTCGCGTACACGGACTACCTCCAGCTCGGCCTCGCCTACAACCCGAATGCGAAGAACGTCCTCGTGATCGGCCTCGGTGGCGCCTCCGCCCCCAAGCGCATGTGGCGCGACTTCGGCGATGTTCGGTTGACGGTCGTGGAGCTCGATCCCGCCGTCGTCGAGACGGCGTACAAATGGTTCGCGCTCCCACACGACGAGCGGATCGACGTCGAGGTCGACGACGGGCGCCGGTACCTCCAACGTCACGACGACCGCTACGACGTGATCATGCTCGACGCGTTCTATGCCGACGGCGTGCCGTTCCACATGACCACGCTCGAGTTCGTGGAGCTGCTGCGCGACCGGCTCACGCCCGGCGGAGTCGTGGCGGCGAACGTCATCGGGGCGCTCACCGGCAGCGGCTCCCGGATCACCCGCGCGCTGTGGAAGACGTATGCGTCCGTGTTCCCGACGGTCGTCTTCCACCCGGTCTACGAAGGCGACTTCGACCGCACGCCCGGCGACGTCCGGAACATCATCCTCGTCGCGACCGAGCGGGCGGCCCCGAGCCTGGACCAGCTCGCGGCGACCTGGGCCGAGATCCGACGAACCCGCGCTCCGCGGGCGCCGACGCTCGCGAACCCGATCCGGGACCGGTGGGAACGACCGGTCAGGGTCGACGACGTGCCGCTCCTGACCGACGGATACGCGCCGACCGACGCGCTGCTGCTCGATTAGTCGAAGCAGACGCGGGCCGCGTCGTACTGCTCGAGGGGGATTCCCCTGGGCGCCTCCACAGCCTCCGCCAGCGAGACGTCGGTCACGGCGTCGCCCTGGAGCGCGACCATCCGCCCGAAGCGTCCCTCTGCCGCGAGATCCGCCGCGTGGATCCCAAATCGCGTCGCCAGCACCCGGTCGCGGGCGGTCGGGACGCCGCCGCGCTGGACATGGCCGAGCACCGTCACGCGAGCCTCGAAGCCAGTGAGCTCCTCGAGTCGCGCGGCGACGTTCGCGGAGACCCCGCCGAGGCGCTCGAACCCGAACGCGTCGAGCGGCGCCACGATCCTCGTGCCCCCGGGCGGCTGGATCCCCTCGGCGACGACCACGACCGAGTAGCGGTGCCCCCGCTCGGCGCGTCCGCGGATCACCGAGGCAACCGCCTCGAGGTCGTACGGCTCCTCGGGGACGAGGATCGCGTCCGCGCCCGCCGCGAGGCCCGCATGGGTCGCGATCCAACCCTGCGTGCGGCCCATCACCTCGACCACCATCACGCGGTCGTGGGACTCGGCGGTCGTCGTGATCCGGTCGAGCGCCTCGGTCGCGATCTGAACTGCTGTGTCGAACCCGATCGTCGCGTCTGTCCCGCCGACGTCGTTGTCGATCGACTTCGGGACGCCGACGATCGGGACGCCCTCGTCGACCAGCCGCGCGGCCGTGCGCAACGTGCCGTCGCCGCCCACGACTACGAGAGCGTCGAGCTCCTCCTGCTCGAGCGTGGCCGCGAGCGATCGCGCTCCCTCGCCGTGGATGTAGGGATCGCGTCGCGACGTGCCGAGCACGGTCCCGCCGCGCTGCAGAAGCCCCCGGACGGCGTCTCGATCGAGCGGTCGGACACGACCCTCCATCAGCCCGTCCCAGCCGTCGAGGATCCCGACGACCCCGGCCTCGTGCGTCCGCTCCGCACGCGCGACCAGGCCGCGGATCGCGGCGTTGAGGCCGGGACAGTCGCCGCCCCCGGTGAGGATCCCGATTCGCGTCATCAATACAGAAACATCGGCTTGCCGGCGACGTGCCGCACCTTGGGCCGGTAGGCCTCGATGTCGTACAGCTCGTCGACGTCGACCCGCTTGACGCCTTCTCGGGTCGCAGAGATCGGCACCGCGGTGTATGTCCCGCTGCGGAGCGCGACCATTCGACCCGACGCGCCCTCGAGCGCGAGGTCGGCTGCCATCACCGCGTAGTTCGTCGCGACCATCAGATCGAGCGAGTCCGGCGCGCCCGAGCGCATCAGGTAGCCGACCTCCTGCACGATCATGTCCTCGCCCGTCCGCTCCTTGAGCAGGGCGGCGGTCAGCTCGCCGATCCCGCCGAGCTTCCGGTGGCCGTAGGCGTCCTCCTCGCCGGAGAGCACCATGTCGCCACCCGCGATCGTGGCGCCCTCGGAGACCGTGACCATCGAGTAGTTCGAGGGATTCGAGCGCTTGTCCTGGACGAGCAGCCGTCCGAGGCGGTCGACGTCGAACGGCACCTCGGAGATGACGGCCCGGTCGACGCCCGCGAGGTACGCGGTCACGAGCGAGGTCTCGCCGCTGTAGCGCCCGAACAGCTCGATCACGGCTATCCGCTCGTGCGACCCGGTCGACGTTCGCAGGTTGTGGATGAACTGCACGCCGCGCGTGACCGCGGTCGAGAACCCGATGCAGTAGTCGGTGCCGTGGACGTCGTTGTCCATCGTCTTCGGGATCGCGATCACGGGCACGCCCTCGTCGTGCATCCGCAGCGCATAGGAGAGCGTGTCGTCACCGCCGATCGGGACGAGGACGTCGATCCCGAGCGCCTCGACGACACGGAGCGCGTACGACGTGAAGTCGAACGGGCCGTCCCCCGAGGCCTCGTCCGCCAGGTGCGGCGGCACCTCGCCCGCCCGGACGCGGCTCGGGTTCGTTCGGGAGGTGTGGAGGAACGTGCCGCCCGTCCGGTCGATCGTCCGCACTGTCGACGACGTGAGCGGCTGGAACCATTCCTCGGCGGAGGCCGGGTCGTCGAGGTCGTGCTGGACGAGCGCCGCCCAGCCGCGCCGCAGCCCGACGACCTCGTGCCGGTCGTCGACGACCCGGTTGACCACGGCCTTGATGCATGGGTTGAGCCCGGGCACGTCGCCGCCGCCCGTCAGGATCCCGATCCTCATCGCCCGGGTCATATCAAGGAGGGGGCTCGTAGGGGAACCATGGGTTACCCCACGCGAATGCCGAAGGTGGGGCTCGAACCCACACGCCCTCGCGGGCACCGGATTTTGAGTCCGGCGCGTCTACCAGTTCCGCCACTTCGGCCTGCAGGGATGGTAGAGCGCGCGGTCGCCGCGATTGTTACGAGGTCCATCCGCGCGCCCGGGAATGTCCTAGACTCTCCGCCCAGCTAGAAGGCCCGGCGCGCGCCGGGCGCCGGTCGGTCCACCAAGGAGGAGGAAGAGCTTGAAGCTCAACAGAAGCGGGGTGTTCCTCGCCGGGCTCGTCGTTGCCGCGTCCGCGTTCGTCGCGGCGGGGTGCGGCGGCGGCGGTGGCGGTGGCGCGCCCGAGGCGCTGCCGTCGTCGTCGTGCACGGCGATCGAGTTCAAGGGCGACGGAGACCCGGACTACATCGTCGCGTCCGACCTGCCGCTCCAGGGGTCGTCGAGGTTCCAGACCGAGCAGATCAACGCGGCGATTCGCTACGCGTTCGATCAGGCCGACTGGAAGGCCGGCGACTACAACATCGGCTTCCAGGCCTGTGACGACGCGACCGCGCAGGCGGCCAAATGGGACTCGGGCAAGTGCTCGACGAACGCGAACGCCTACGCCGCGAACGACAAGGTGATCGGCGTGATCGGCACGTTCAACTCGGGGTGCGCGGCGATCGAGATCCCTGTGCTGAACCAGGCGCCGGACGGCGGGATCCCGATGGTCTCGCCGGCGAACACGTACCCGTGCCTGACGGTGAACCTGCCGGGCGGGTGTGACTCGACCGAGCCCGACAAGTACTACCCGTCGGGGTCGCGCAACTACCTCCGCGTCGTCGCGCACGACGCGTACCAGGGCGCGGCGGTCGCGGAGTTCATGCAGTCGAAGGGCGTCAAGAGCGTCTACATCCTGAACGACAAGGAGGCCTACGGGCTCGGCGTCGCGACGACGGTGCGCAACGCGTCCGAGTCGCTCGGGATCAAGGTCGCAGGGTTCGAGGCGTGGGACCCGAAGGCGACGAGCTACACGTCGCAGATGCAGAAGATCAAGTCGACCGGGGCGGATGCCCTCTTCCTCGGTGGCCTGATCGACGAGAACGGCGCCCAGGTGATCAAGGACAAGGTCGCCGTGCTCGGTCCGAACGACGGCGACGTCATGCTCCTCGCACCGGACGGGTTCACGACCCAGGCCACGATCGACGAGTCCGGGACGGCGTCGAAGGGCATGTTCATGTCGATCGCGGGTGTCCCGATCGACCAGTTCAAGGGAGCGGCGCTCGACTTCATCGACGGCCTCCAGGCAGGCCCGCTCCAGGGCAAGGCGATCGACCCGTACGCGATCTACGGCGGGCAGGCCGCACAGGTCATGCTCGACGCGATCGGAGCGTCGGATGGGACACGCACGGACGTGATCAAGCAGCTGTTCGCGACGAATGTCACGGACGGGCTGCTCGGGACGTTCAAGTTCGACGAGAACGGCGATCCCGAGGACGCCTCGGGCGCAGTCGTCGGGTTCACGATCTACGTGGCGACCGACGAGCTGACGACCGAGACGACCATCTCGCCGAAGCCGGACACGGTGGCGGCGGCGGGAGGCAAGAGCTAGGAATAAAGCTGCGAGGCGGGAGGGCTGTTGCCCTCCCGCCCCGGTGGCTTTAGAGTCGCCGAGCCGATGGGTGACACGCGCGCGAGGGTGCTTCGGACGCTTCGCAACCCGAAGCTCGTCAACAGCATCGGGCTGTGCCTCGTGGCTCTCGTCGGGATCTGGCTGGTCGTCAACTTCATCAAGGGGCCGTCGGAGTTCATCAACGTCGGGATCGACGGCCTGACCCGCGGGTCGATCTACGGCGTCGTCGCGCTGGGCTACACGCTCGTCTACGGGATCCTCCAGCTGATCAACTTCGCCCACGGCGACGTCTTCTCGCTGTCGGGTCTCGTCGCCAGCACGTTGCTCCTCTCGGTCCTGGGGCTGACTGGCAACTCGAGCAACCTCGCGGTGGTCGGCGGGATCGTGCTCACGCTCGCGATCACCGTCCCGCTCTTCGCGTTCGTCAACGCGACGATCGAGCGGGTCGCATACCGGCCACTTCGGCACGCGCCGCGGCTGACGCCCCTGATCACCGCCGTCGGGATGTCTTTCATCGTCTCGAACGTCTCGCTCGCGCTCTACGGGGTCGACTACGAGAGCGGCTCCGAGCTGATCCCCCAAGGGGCGGCCTTCACGATCGGCGACGTCCGCGTCACCTGGAAGCTCATCGTTGCGCTGGCGCTCATCATCCCCGCCCTCGCCGTGCTGAGCTGGTTCGTGACCTACACGAGGCAGGGGAAGGCGATGCGCGCGGTGTCGCAGGACACGGAGGCCTCGGCGATGATGGGCATCAACGTCAACCGCACGATCTCCATAACGTTCTTCATCGCGGGCGCGCTCGCCGCGGTGGCCGGGCTCGTGTTCCTCCTCGAGTACAACATCCGCTACGACACCGGCTTCGAGCTCGGGCTCATCGCGTTCACCGCGGCGGTGCTCGGAGGTATCGGCAACCTTGCCGGTGCCGTGGTCGGCGCCCTCGTGATCGGCTTCATCCAGTCGTTCAACGAGGGCCTCACCTGGCACGCGCCGGGTGGCGACTGGACGCGCTCGATCGTGTTCGGGATCCTGATCGCGGTGCTCGTCTTTCGGCCGGAGGGCCTCCTGGGCGAGCAGACGCCGGAAGGTGCATGAGCGCATACGTGGACAGCCTCAGGGGCCGCGCTCGGGACAACCCGAACCTGTGGCTCGTCCCTGCGGCGATCGCGCTCGGGATCATCTATCCGTTCATCGAGGAGGGGCTCAGCGAGCTGCCGCTGATCGGCGACTTCATGCCCACCACGGGCACGGTCGTCGTGATGATCGCATTCACGATGATGGCCGTCGGCCTCAACATCGTCGTCGGCTACTGCGGACTGCTCGACCTCGGCTATGTGGCGTTCTACGCGGTCGGGGCCTACACGGCGGGCTGGCTCGCGTCCCAGCACTTCGAGCAGGTCACCTTCCACTTCGGCTCCTCGGTGAACAACGACCTCGTCGGCATCCACATGACGATGTGGGTCGTGCTGATCATCGCCGGGTTGCTGACGATGCTCTCGGGCATCGTCATCGGCCTGCCGACCCTCCGGCTCCGCGGCGACTACCTCGCGATCGTCACGCTCGGCTTCGGCGAGATCGTCCCGCAGGTCGTGCGCAACGGCGACAGCTTCGGCGGCTTCAACCTGACGAACGGGACGTTCGGGATTGCGCCGATCGACCCGGTCGGCTTTCCGGTGCTGAGCTCGATCGGGTTCTTCCCGGAGAACTTCCAGACCTCCGACAACCGCGAGCGCTGGTACTACCTGGTCGCCTTCCTGCTCCTGCTGTTCACGATCTTCTGCTCCGTCCGGCTCCGTGACTCTCGGCTCGGGCGCGCCTGGATCGCGATCCGCGAGGACGAGACCGCCGCGGCTGCGATGGGTGTGCCGTTGATGCGGACGAAGACCTGGGCCTACGCGCTCGGGGCGCTGTTCGGCGGGATCGCGGGGGCGTATTACGCGAGCTTCAAGTCCGGCGCGTTCCCGGCGGACTTCTACTTCAACATCTCCGTCTTCCTGCTCTGCATGGTGATCCTCGGCGGGATGGGCAGCATCTGGGGCGTGACGATCGGCGGCATGATCCTGGCGTACCTGAACTTCAGCGGGCTCTCGACGATCGGCTCGAAGATCCAGAGCGCGGGGCTCGACTTCGACCCGACGAAGTACCAGTTCGGGATCTACGGGATCATCATCGTGCTGATGATGCTCTTCCGGCCTGCCGGCCTCATCCCCGAGCGCCGGCACAAGATCGAGCTCGAGGAGGGCGTGCACGACACGCCGTTCTACGACGTCCAGACCGAAGGGGCGCTCACCGACCGCAATCCGAGCGACGACTGATGAGCGAGGACGGCGACCTCCTCGTCGCGACGAAGGTGCGCAAGGAGTTCGGCGGGCTCCTCGCCTCCGACGACATCGACTTCACGGTCCCCCGCGGGGCGATCGTCGCGCTGATCGGCCCGAACGGCGCGGGGAAGACGACGTTCTTCAACCAGCTGACAGGCGTGTACAAGCCGACCTCGGGTTCGATCGTGTTCGACGGGACCGAGGTCGTCGACATGCCGCCGCACGCGATCACTGCGCTCGGGATCGGCCGGACCTTCCAGAACATCCGCCTGTTCTCCCAGATGAGCGCGCTCGAGAACGTCCTGGTTGGGATGCACTGCCGGCTCCGCAGCGGGATCCTCGGCGCGATCATCCGCCCGGGCCGCGTGAAGCAGGAGGAGGTGGAGGCGCGTGACCGCGCGCGCGAGCTGCTCGTCTACTGCGGGCTGCCGCGGCGGCACAACGAGCGCTCGAGCAGCCTGCCGTACGGCGACCAGCGGCGCCTCGAGGTCGCTCGCGCGCTCGCCACCGACCCCAAGCTCCTGTTGCTCGACGAGCCCACCGCCGGGATGAACCCCCAGGAGACCGCGGACTTCACGTCCTTCGTCCGCCGCGTGCGGGACGAGAAGGGCCTCTCCGTCCTCCTGATCGAGCACGACATGAAGGTCGTGATGGGCGTCTCCGAGCGGATCACGGTGCTCGAGTACGGTGCGAAGATCGCCGAGGGCGCGGCCGAGGAGATCCAGGCGGACGAGCGCGTGATCGAGGCCTATCTCGGCAAGGGCGCCGTCGCGTGAGCAGTGAAATCCTCTCGCTCGACGACGTGCACGTCTACTACGGCGCGATCCACGCGCTGAAAGGCGTGTCGCTCACCGTCGGGGCGGGCGAGATCGTGACTCTGATCGGGGCGAACGGGGCGGGCAAGTCGACCACGCTCCGGGCGATCAACGGGCTCAACCGCCCCCGCCAGGGCTCGATCCGGTTCGAGGGCCGGGAGATCACGACGTCCCCGCCGCACAGCATCGTCAAGGGCGGGATCGCCCAGAGCCCCGAGGGCCGGCGCCTGTTCCCCCGCATGACGGTGATCGAGAACCTCGAGATGGGCGCGTTCCAGCGCACGGACAAGGAGAACTTCCAGGAGGACATGGACCGCGTGTTCGAGCTGTTCCCCCGCCTGTACGAGCGGCGGACGCAGAAGGCCGGGACGATGTCCGGCGGCGAGCAGCAGATGTGCGCGATCGGCAGGGCGTTGATGGCCCGGCCGAAGCTCCTCCTGCTCGACGAGCCCTCGATGGGCCTCGCGCCGATCTTCGTCGAGAAGATCTTCGAGATCGTCCAGACGATCAACGACCAGGGCACGCCGGTGCTGCTCGTGGAGCAGAACGCCCTGATGGCGCTCGACGCAGCGCATCGCGGCTACGTGATGGAGACCGGCCGCATCACGCTCGCCGGCCCCGCCTCACAGCTCAAGTCGAACGAGGCTGTCAGGAAGGCTTACCTCGGCGTGGACTGAGGCTCCTCGGTCTCCCCGCCGACGACGACCCGCGGGTAGGGCGGGCCGAGCAGCACGCCGAGCGAGCCGTCGTCGCCCGACAGCCCGCGCGCCATCGCGAGCGCCGTGGCGGGGCTGTGCGAGGGGACGAGGCCGAGCGCCCGGGCCGCGCCGGCATCGCGGCAGCCGCCGACGATCACCGCGCTCGCGCGCTCGAGCACCGTCGCGCACGCGTCCCAGTCGGCGAACGGGAGCCGCGGATGGGGCGCGGCCCCCGCGCGGTACGCGGCGATCGCGCGGCGGTCGCGGGCCGCGGTCGCCTCGGCGGCGCGAAGCCTGGGGGGGCCGTCCCTGAGAGCCGTGAAGAGCGTGCGGTACGGCGCCTGAGGCCCGTGCCCCATCACGCGGTTGAACGGATGAAGCAGGACGACCGTGCCCCCCTCGGCCAGCGGGGGACGGTCACGCCAGAGCCTGAGCGCATGGCCGAGCCCGAGCGCGGCGGCGGTGATCGGGTTGAGCGGCTCCCGGGGCAGGTCGAGCCCGGTGTGCGGGAGCGGGACGACGATCGTGTCGAGTTGCCGCTCGAGGGGGGTGCCGAGGATGACTGAGCCGCGGACGAGCGCCTCCGCATGCGCCACGGAGGGCGGGCCCGCGAGGGCCGCGACGGCACCGAGCTCGTGCGGGGCCCGGCCGACGAGCCAGCGCCGGAGCGCTGCCGGCGCGGCGTTCACGATCCGGCGGACGGGTGAGCGCGCGACGGCGCGGCGCGCGGCGGGATCCCAGGGGTAGCCGTGGTACCGACCCGTGAGCCGTGGTCGGTCGAGGACCAGCGACAGCCCGACGAGGGGGACACGGCGTCTCAGCTCCGCCTCGAGCGAGCCGGCCAGGCGCCAGCCGGCCGAGGCGGACGGCTCGAGCAGGGACGACGCTGTCGCCGCCCGGATCGTCGACGGCCCACAGGCGGCGAGGAGGGCGCTCGCTCCGCCGCTCAGCGCCGTCTCGCCGGCGCCGACCGTGACGACGACATCGGTCTCGAGCAGGGCGGGGTGAACGAGGTGCGCGCGGCCACCGAGCTCGATGCGCACGAGGTCTTCCGCTTCGCAGTCGTGGACGACGACGCGCCCGCGGAAGCTCCTCGCACGATCGCGCCGCATCAGCCCCTCGAGCCCGCGCCGCCCCACCCGGCGCCCGAGCCCGCCGGCGACGAGGACGGTTTGCCGGTCCGTGGCAACGCCCGCCGCCGAGAGCGCGCCGAGCACCGCGGCAAGCGCCTCGCGCCGGGGATCGTCGGAGACCGAGGGAAGCGGCAGGGCAGGCGGCTGGACGACGACCGTCGCGCGACCGCCGCCTGGCGCGACCTCGAGCAACTCCGGGCCCGCGAGCGGATAGCGGAGCGCCTCCGTCACCGCGGCGCCGACGTCGACGAGCGCGTCGAGCGGAGGCGGCGGAGCGAGCAGCACCGCGTCGTCGGGGAGCGTGACGAGCGAGAGTCGCGAGCCGGACGCGAGCGGGACGCGCACCCCGGCCATCCTAGAAGCGCCTGCCGCGCCTATTTGGAATCAATCATCTGGCGATCGCGCGGTGGAGGCGGAAGAAGGTCGGCCGGAACCCGAGGCGGGGCCAGGTGCGGGACGAGAGGAGGTTTGTCATCCGCCAGTCCGTGGCGACCGCCGGGTAGCCGGCCTCTTTCGCCCAGGCGAGGATCGTCTCCCCGAGGACCCGTCCGAGGCCGAGGCCGCGATGCTCCGGCAGGACCGCCGCAAACCCGAGGAACCCGGCTCCGCGCGGGAGCGCGAGGCTGCGGTGCATCGAGGAAGCCTCGATCGCACAGCCGACCGCCGAGCCGAGCACCGCTCCGTCCCGCTCCGCGACGAACGTCGTGTATGTCGGGTCGTCGAAGTCCTCGTCCCATTCGGCGCGCGTCTCGTCGAACGGTGGTGGGTCGACCCCCGAGAAGACGGGCGACAGCACCTGGTGCTCGTTGAGCGACAGCTCGAGGCGGACGAGCGCGTCGATGTCCTCGCGCCGCGCGCGCCGCACGACAATCCCTCCGGGGGGCGCGGGCGCCTCGTCGAGCGGCTCGCCGATCGCGTGCACGTGCTGATGCCCGAAGCCGAGGCGGAACCATGCGTCCACCAGCTCCGGGTCGGCGACGGGGACGACGGCGTAGTGCGACGTCTTGCCGTCCGCGACCCAGGTCGCGGCCGCCGCGCCGTAGAGGTCGCGGACGACCTCGGGCGCCAAGACGGCATGACCGGCGGGCTCGACCCACATGTTCGGCCCCCAGATCTCGTCGAGCGGCACGCCGAGGAGGTAGCCGGCGACCTCGCCACCGCGGAGCGCAACGACTCCCGACGCACCCTCCCGGGCGAGGAG
Organism: Gaiella sp.; assembly: GCA_035698545.1. GTDB lineage: Bacteria > Actinomycetota > Thermoleophilia > Gaiellales > Gaiellaceae > Gaiella. Next base: position 39,635 of record DASSBV010000099.1, read on the forward strand.
CGGCGCGATCTCGGCACGGGCCAGGTCGGGGTCCTCGTACCGCGGGTCGAGGGCCGGCTCGACGCGACGGCCGGCGGCATGCCGAGCCGCGAGCAGGACGGCGGCCCCGTCGAGATGCTCCTCGGCGAGCGGTTCGAAGGTCGTGGATCGGGTCGCGGCGACGGACACGCGAGCATCGTAGGCGCAGGCCGGGCTCGGTTACGCTCGCACGGTGAGTCCCAAGACGCTCACCGGGGAGGAGCTCCAGCTCGACGACGGGCCCGTCCGCGGCGCGCAGCTCTTCCTCGTCGACGGCAACAACCTCGCCTACCGCGCGTTCTTCGCGCTCCCGGAGGAGCTCCAGACGACCGACGGCCAGCCGACGAACGCCCTCCTGGGCTTCACGAACATGCTCTTCAAGCTGCTCGCCGACTATCAGCCCCACGGCGTCGCCGTCGCCTGGGACACGCGGCCCACCCACCGCACCGAGCTCGCCGAGACGTACAAGGAGGGCCGGCGCCCGATGCCGGACCTGCTCCGCGAGCAGTTCCCCCACTTCCGGCCGATCGTCGAGGCGTTCGGCTACCAGAACCTCGAGTTCGAAGGCTGGGAGGCGGACGACGTGATCGCGACGCTGGCCACGCGCGCGGACGAAGCGGGGATCAGCACGTGCGTCGTCTCTACCGACCGCGACGCGTTCCAGCTCTGCAGCGAGAACGTCTCGCTGATGATGACCCCGCGCGGCGTGGCGGACGTCCACGTCTACACGCCCGAGCGCGTCGAGCTCCGCTACGGCGTGCGGCCCGATCAGGTGCCGGACTTCATCGGGCTCAAGGGGGACACGTCGGACAACATCCCGGGCATCCCCGGGATCGGGGACAAGACGGCCGGGCAGCTGATCGCGCAGTACGGCTCGCTCGAGGAGGTGATCGCACACGCCGACGAGCTCTCGCCGGCCCGCGGTCGCGCCGTGCGGGAGCACGCGGACCAGGCGCGCGACTCGAAGGTGCTCGCGACGATGCGCCGTGACCTGCCGCTCGACGTCGACCCGGCGGAGCTCGTCTCGTCACCGCCGGACCGTTCCGCGCTGAAGGAGATCTTCCGGCGCTTCGAGTTTCGCGGCCTCCTCAGCCGCGTCGACACGCTCGACGAGGCTCTGCCCGCCGCGACGCCCACGACCGACACCGAAGCGGTCCTGTGGCGGGAGGGTGCGCCGGAGGAGCTTGTGTTGAATCACCACAAGGGCGTCCTCGGAATCGCCGCCGGGGAGGGCCGGGTCGCGGCCGCCACGGGTGACGAGGTGATCGTCTTCGACCTAGGCCCGACCGATCTCCGGCGCGTCGTCGGCGCAAGCGAGATCGCCACGCACGACGCGAAGACGTTGCGCCTCGGGGCGCCGCCCGCCGACGACACACTGCTCGCGGCGTACCTCGTCGACCCGGGGCGCGCGGACTACGCGCTCGACGATCTCGCCCGCGAGCACGGCGTCGAGCTCGTCCCCGATCCCGCCACGGAAGAGGAGACCGCCGCGCTCGTCCGTCACGCCGAGGCGGCGCGCAGGCTTGCGCCGGAGCTCCGGGCACGTCTGCGCGAGTGGGGCTCCGAGCAGCTCTACGACAAGGTCGAGCTGCCGCTGACGGTCGTGCTCGCAGACATGGAGCAGGCCGGCATCAAGATCGATACGTACCGGATGGGCGAGATCACCGCGCGCCTCGAGGAGCGGGTCGAGGAGCTCGAGACGCAGGCGCTCGAGCTTGCGGGCGAGGAGTTCCAGCTCGGGTCGACCCAGCAGCTCGCGCGGATCCTCTTCGAGAAGCTCGGGCTGACCGCGGGGCGAAAGGGCAAGACCGGCTACTCCACGGACGCTCGTGTGCTCCGAGCGATCCGCGACGACCACGCGATCGTGCCCGTCGTCGAGGAGTGGCGCGAGCTGGCGAAGCTCCTCAATACCTACCTGCTGCCGCTGCCGGCGCTGATCGACCCCGCGGACGGGCGTCTCCACACGACGATCAACCAGGCGGTCGCAGCCACCGGCCGGCTCTCGACCACCAACCCGAACCTCCAGTCGATCCCCGTGCGCACCGAGCTCGGGCGGCGCATCCGCTCCGCCTTCGTCGCTGCCGAGGGGACGCGGCTGCTCTCGGCGGACTACAGCCAGGTCGAGCTGCGGATCCTCGCGCACGTCTCCGGCGAGCCCGTCCTCCGTGATGCCTTCGCGCGCCAGGAGGACATCCACGCTGCGACCGCATCGCAGGTCTTCGGGATCCCCCAGGCAGAGCTCACCCGCGGCCACCGGGACACCGCGAAGATGGTCAACTTCGGGATCGTCTACGGCATCTCGTCGTTCGGGCTTTCCGAGAACCTCGGGATCCCACGCGAGGAGGCGCAGGCGCTGATCGACGCGTATCTCGAGCGGCTGCCACGCGTCCAGGAGCTGATCAAGCGGACGATTGCGCAGGCCGCAGCCGATGGCTACGTGACGACGCTGCTCGGCCGACGGCGGCCGATTCCGGAGCTGCGTGCCTCGAACCGGCAGACCCGTTCGCTGGGCGAGCGCCTCGCGGTGAACACGGTGATGCAGGGGACCGCGGCCGACGTGATCAAGGTCGCGATGGTGCGGATCCACGAGCGCCTACGCGCCGAGGGCCGCGCCGCGCGGCTCGTGCTCCAGGTGCACGACGAGCTCCTCCTAGAGGTGCCCGAGGTCGAGACGAGCGCCGTGCGCGACCTCGTGCGCGAGGAGATGGTCGG
>DASSBV010000100.1:0-3631 GCA_035698545.1 Gaiella sp.
AGCGTGACCCCGACGTCGAGCGTCACGAGGTCGCCCTCCTCGACGATGCGCCCGTCCGGGATGCCGTGCACGACGACCTCGTCGACCGAGATGCAGATCGCCCGCGGATAGCCGCGGTAGCCGAGCGAGGTCGGCACGCCGCCGTTCTCGCGAATGAACGCGTCCGCGACGACGTCGAGCTCGAGCGTCGTGATGCCGGGGTGGATGCGCGCGCCGACGTGGGCGATCGTCTGCGCGACGAGATCGCCCGCACGAGCGATCCGCGCGATCTCGGCGGCGCCCTTGCGGATGATCACGCGACGGCCTCGTCGCCGAGCAGCTCGAGCGCCTCGACGATCTCGGTCGCTACCTGCTCAATCGAGCGCTCCGCGTGGAGCGGGACGAGCTTGCCCGTCGCGCGGTAGCGCTCCACGACCGGCTCAGTCTGGTCGTGGTAGATCTCGAGCCGGCGGGCGATCGCCTCGGGGGTGTCGTCCTCACGACCCTCCTCCTTCGCCCGCCCCCGTAGCCGCTCGACGGAGACCTCGTCGGAGATGTCGAAGAAGAGCACCGCGTCGAGCTCCCGGCCGATCTCGGCGAGCATCTTGTCGAGGCCCTCTGCCTGGGCGAGGTTCCGCGGAAACCCGTCGAGCACGAATCCCCTCTCGGCGTCGGGCTCGGCGAGGCGCGCACGGATGAGCGAGACGGTCAGGTCGTCGGGCACGAGGTCGCCGGCCGCGAGAATCGGCTCGACCCGGCGCCCGAGGTCGGTGCCGTCCTCGATTGCGGCACGGAACATCTCCCCCGTCGAGACGTGGGGGATGCCGTGGGCCTCGGAGAGCCTTGCAGCCTGGGTGCCTTTCCCAGAGCCCTGCGGCCCCAGCACGAGGAGGTTCACGATCTGCCCCCAGAGGCAGCAAGGGGCGGGATGCGACCCGCCCCGCCGAGCGCCGCTTCGCGCGGCATCAGCGGAGGAAGCCCTCGTAGTTGCGCATCATCATCTGCGACTCCATCTGACGCATCGTGTCGAGCGCGACGCCGACCGCGATCAGCACCGAGGTGCCGCCGAGCGCTCGTGCGTTCGCCTGCGAGAAGCCGCCGTAGCGGATGAAGAGGCTCGGCGCGACCGCGACCACGGCCAGGAACAGCGAGCCCGGCAGCGTGAGCCGTGTGAGCACCCGGTCGAGGTACTGCGCAGTGGGCGGCCCGGGCCGGATCCCGGGGATGTACCCCGAGTGCTTCCGCAGGTTGTCGGCCTGGTCGACCGGGTTGAACTGGACGGCGGTGTAGAAGAACGTGAACACGATGATCATTCCGCCCTCGATCAGCAGATACAGCCAGTCGCCGGGCTGGAAGTACGTGTTGACGAACTCCTGAGTCGCGGGGAAGTACTGGGCCATCGTCGGCGGGAAGGCCAACACGGCCGCCGCGAAGATCACGGGGATCACGCCCGCCATGTTCACGCGCAGCGGGAGATAGGTGGTGCCGCCGGACGTCATCCGCCGACCCACCATCCGCTTCGCGTACTGGATCGGGATCCGGCGCTGCCCCTCCTGGACGAAGACGACCGAGGCGACGATCCCGAGCGCGATCAGCGGGAAGAAGATGCGCTCCATCGGGCCACCGTTCCACCAGGCGGTCACGCCGAGCGGGAGGCTCGTGAGGATCGAGGCGAAGATCAGGATCGAGATGCCGTTGCCGATGCCGCGCTTCGTGATCTGCTCGCCCATCCACATCAGCAGCGTCGAGCCGACGGTGAGGGTGACGATGATCAGCACCATCCGGCCGGCGTTCGCCTCGAGCACGCCCTGGTTCTTGAACAGGAACGCGTAGCCGAGCGCCTGCGCCGCCGAGAGCACCACGGTCAGGTAGCGCGTGTACTGGTTGATCTTCGCGTAGCCGGACTCGCCTTCCTTCTGCAGCTCGGACAGCCGTGGGACGACCACGGTCATCAACTGGAGGATGATCGAGGCCGTGACGTACGGCATGATCCCCAGCGCGAAGACCGAGAACTGGGACAGCGCGCCGCCGGAGAACAGGTTGAGCAGGTTGAAGATCCCGCCGGTGCGCGAGAGGTACTGGTCGATCGAGTCAGCGTTGACGCCCGGCGACGGGATCCACGACCCGAGCCGGTAGAGCGCGAGGATCATTGCCGTGAACAGGAGCCGGCGCCGTAGCTCCGGCACCCTCCAGGCGTTTGCAAGCCACGTAAGCATGCTGAGCCTCTCGCTCGCGCGGAGAGGCTAGACCTCCTCCTCGGCCTCGCCCGCCTCTTCGACTGGCTCGGTCTCCCCCACCGAGGGAGCAGTACGTCTAGTCGTTCGCCGCTTGCGGCGAACGACTGGTTCGCCGCGGAGCCAGGTGACGGTCCCGCCGGCCTTCTCGATCTTCTCCTTCGCGGTCTTCGAGAAGCCGTGCGCGGAGACCGAGAGGGCCTTGGAGAGCTCGCCGACGCCGAGCACCTTCACGTCGACCGAGACCTTGCGGATCAGCCGCTTCTCCTTGAGTGTCTCCGGCGTCACCTCCGCGCCGGCGTCGAAGCGCTCCTCGAGGTCGCGCAGGTTGACCGGCTGGCTGTATGTCCGGAACGGCCCGATCGGCATTGCGTCCGCGGACGTCGAGCCGCGCAGCTTGCCGAGCCGCATGTCGATCGGCATCTGGCCGCCCTCGAACCCGGCCGGCATCTTGTGCGAGCCCGAACGGGCCTTCTGGCCCTTGAGGCCCCGACCGGAGTACCGGCCCTTGCCCGAGCCGAGCCCGCGGCCGATGCGCTTGCGTGCGCGGCGCGGCTGCGCCGGCTTCAGTGAGTGGAGGTTGAGCTCGTCCGCCATGTGGCTAGTCGTCCTTTCCCTTCGCGCCCGTCTGCTCCACCGAGACGAGGTGAGCGACACGGCGGAGCTTCCCCTCGAGCTCCGGCCCCAGCGCGTGCTCTGCGGTCTTGCCGATCCGCCCGAGGCCGAGTGAGCGCAGCGTGCCCCGGTGCTTCTGCGTCTGCCCGATCGACGAGCGGGTCTGCGTGATGCGAACCGTGGTCACTACTTCTTCACCGCCTCGGGCTCGGCCGGAGCCTCCTCGGCGGGTGCCTCCACTGGCACCTCGGCGGCAGGTGTCTCGGCCGCGGCCTGCTCGTCGGCGCGCGGCTTGCGCGGGAGCGGAAGCACCTCGGCGATCGTCTTCCCGCGTGAGCGTGCGACATCCTCGGGGCGGCGCAGCCGCTTGAGGCCGTCGACGGTCGCCTTCGCCATGTTGATCGGGTTCGTGGTGCCGAGGCTCTTCGCCAGCACGTCGCGAATGCCGGCCAGCTCGAGCACCGCACGCACGCCGCCGCCCGCGATCACGCCGGTCCCGGCGCTCGCGGGTCGCAGGACGACGCGGGCAGCGTCGAACGCGCCCGTGATCTCGTGCGTGATCGTGCTGTGGTGCTTCGGCACCGTGAACAGGTTCTTCTTCGCGTCGTCGACGGCCTTCGAGATCGCGAGTGGAACCTCGCGCGCCTTCCCGTACCCGACCCCGACGCGATCGACCTCGTCGCCGATCACGACGAGCGCGGTGAACGAGAACCGCCGGCCGCCCTTGACGACCTTCGCGACGCGGTTGATCTCGATCACGCGCTCCTTCAGCTCGCGCGACTCGGCAACGTCAACTGTGCTCA
>DASSBV010000101.1:0-15553 GCA_035698545.1 Gaiella sp.
GAGGAGGCCGTTGCGCATCACGACCACGCGGTCGCCCATCGTCATCGCCTCGGTCTGGTCGTGTGTGACGTAGATCGTCGTGACGCCGAGGTCGCGCTGGATCCGCGAGATCTCGGCACGCATCTCCACTCGCAGCTTTGCGTCGAGGTTAGAGAGCGGCTCGTCCATGAGGAACGCTTGAGGATTGCGGACGATCGCCCGACCCATCGCCACACGCTGTCGCTGACCGCCGGAGAGCGTGCGTGGCTTCTTGTGCAGCGAGTCCTCGAGACCGAGGATGCGGGCAGCCTCACGCACCCGAGAATCGATCTCGCCGTGCGGGAGACCACGCATCTTCAACGGAAAGCCCATGTTCCGCGCCGCGTCCATGTGCGGGTAGAGCGCGTAGTTCTGGAACACCATGGCGATGTCGCGGTCCTTCGGCGGCAGGTCGTTGATCACCTGGCCGTCGAGAGTCACCTGTCCGGAGGTGATCGTCTCGAGCCCCGCGATCATCCGAAGGGCTGTCGTCTTCCCGCAGCCCGACGGCCCGACGAACACGACGAACTCGCCGCTGGCCACGTCGAGGTCGAGCTCGGTCACGGCATGCGTGCCGTCGGGATAGACCTTCGTCAGGCTCTCGAGCGCGATCTCGGCCACGTCCGCCTCCGGGGCCGCAATCTACTAGAGTCGGCCGCGCTCCCATGGAAGCGCAGGCTGCGCGGTGGACTCCGACTCGGCGGCGCTGGCGGCATGCACTCGAGAGCCGCCGCGTGCTCGCGCCGCTGCTCATCGCGCCGGCAGTCGTGTTCATGGTGCTCGTGGTGGGCGTGCCCCTCGTGTGGGCGATCTACCTCAGCTTCACCGACGCGGTGGGCGGCTCGCTGTCCGGCCACTGGATCGGCTTCGACAATTTCACGAACGCCTGGCACGACGACAACTTCCGGCGCGCGCTCCGCAACACGCTGATCTTCACGCTCGCGTCGCAGGCGATCGTCGTCGTCGGCGCCGCGGTCCTGTCGAACTTCCTCGTCCGGGATTTCCGTGGCAAGTGGATCATCCGCTTCCTGGTCGTGCTCCCGTGGGCGGCCCCGGTCGTCCTCTCGACGATCATCTGGCTCTGGCTGCTGGACTCGCTCTACAGCGTGGTCAACTGGACGCTCGCCCAGCTCCACCTCGACCATGGCCTCGTCTGGCTGCTCGGCGCGGTGCACCTCGAGGAGGGCGCGCAGGTGCCGTTGCAGTGGCTCGGTCGACCCAACCTCGCGCTCATCGCGATCACGGTCGTCCACGCCTGGCGGATCCTCCCGTTCGCGGTCGTGATCTTCATAGCCGGGCGCTCGTCGATCCCGACCGAGGTGGAGGACGCCTCGAGGATCGACGGCGCGACCGGCTTCAAGAAGCTCTGGTACGTCGACCTGCCGCTACAGCTGCCAATCGCGCTCGTCGCCGTGCTCTTCGGAATCGTCTTCACGGCGGTCGACTTCGCGGTCGTCTACATCCTCACGCACGGCGGCCCGTTCAACTCCACGCAGGTGCTGCCTACGTGGGCCTACGCGGTCGGTATCGACTCGGGCTCGCTCGGCGAGGGCGCGGCGATCTCGCTCTTCCTCTTCCCGCTCCTCGTCCTCGTCACCGTGGGAATGCTGTTCTTCGCGCGGCGGGCGCAGGTGAGCTAGTGGTCGCTCCGGGAACTCCGGCACCCCTTTGCGCGGCTGCAAACGCTTCGCATGCCGTCGTCCTCAGTCGCCCCGATACCCCAGGGTATCGGGGCTCCCTGCGTCCTAGGCCTGCTCGGTTTTCGCCGGCGAATGAGCACCGGGCTTCCCGGAGAGACCACCAATGACGAGACGGCAGACGATCGTCACGTACCTCGTCGTCGTGCCGTTCGCGATCTTCCTCGCGTTCCCGTTCTTCTTCGCGCTGATCACGATGTTCAAGACGAACCTCGACCTCGCGAACGTCCAGCACTCCCCCTACACCTACAACGACCTCGCCGGCAACTTCCACTGGGACTTCTGGAACTACGCCACGTTCGAGCACGTCCGGTTCCTCTTCGAGGAGACGAACTACCCGACGTGGCTCCTGAACACCGTGATCGTCGGAGGCGCCGTCGTCGCGATCACGCTGCTTCTCGCGATGCCCGCCGGCTACGCGCTCGCGCGGCTGGCGGGCAGCTGGGGTCAGGGCGCAGGGGTTGGGATCTTCCTCGTCTACCTCGTTCCGCCGACGCTCTTGTTCCTGCCGCTTTCGCGGCTCGTGAGCCAGCTCGGGCTCAAGGACTCGCTTTGGGCGCTGATCCTCGTCTACCCGTCCTTCACGGTGCCGTTCGCGACGTGGCTCCTGATGGGGTTCTTCAAGACGATCCCGCAGGAGCTCGAGGAGGCGGCGCTGATGGACGGGGCCTCACGGCTCAAAGCGCTCAGGCTGATCGTGCTGCCCGTGTCCCTCCCCGGGATCCTGACCGTCGTGATCTTCGCGTTCTCGCTGTGCGTGAACGAGTTCATCTACGCCTTCACGTTCATCTCGAGCTCGGAACAGCGGACGATCTCCGCGGGCATCCCGAACGACCTGATCCGGGGCGACGTGTTCTTCTGGCAGTCGCTGATGGCGGCGACCCTGATCCCGGCGATCCCGCTCGCGCTGCTCTACAACGCCTTCCTCGACCGATTCATCAAGGGCTTTACAGGAGGCGCGTTCCGCTAGAGAATCGACGCCGAAAGGAGGAACACCGTGGCTGACGCAGCCGACGAAGTCGCACGTGCGGGCTCGGCGCTGACCCGGAATGACCTGCTGAGGAAAGGGACCGCCGCCGCGTTCGCGGTGAGCATGTTCGGCGGCCTGACCGACAGGGCGCTGGGTGTCTACGGCCCGCTGAAGTTCGCCAAGAAGGAGCTCTCCGGTGAGCTCCGGATCATGACCTGGGCCCACTTCGTCCCGGACTACGACAAATGGCTGGACGGGACGTACGCGAAGCAGTGGGGCGAGGCGAACGACGTCGAGGTCAAGATCGACCACATCAACAATGCCCTCCTCTACAGCACGGGCGCGGCCGAGGTCGCCGCGCAGAGCGGCCACGATCTCTTCTGGTTCATCTCGCCGCCGGCGACGTTCCAGAAGCAGGCAATCCCGGTCACCGATCTCGTGCAGGAGGTGAGCAAGAAGGTCGGCCGGATGACGAGGGTCGCGAGGAAAAGCACCTACAACCCGACGACGAAGCAGTTCTACGGGTTCCCCGAGAGCTATGCGCCCGACCCCGTCCAGTATCGGCGGAGCCAACTCCAGCAGGCAGGCGTGAGCCTCCGGACCTGGGACGACCTGCGCCGGGGGGCTGCGAAGCTCAAGGCTCTCGGCCACCCCGTCGGCCTCGGCATGTCGAACGAGATCGACTCGAACATGCTCCTGACCTCGCTCCTGTACTGCTACGGCGGCTACATCCAGAACGAGGAGAACCGCATCGTCATCGGGCAGGGAGCGAACCGGAAGGGCGCGATCCAGGCCCTGCAGGTGATGAAGGAGATCTACCAGAGCGGCATGTCGGACGAGGTATTCGCCTGGACCGCCGCGTCGAACAACCAGGCCTTCCTCGCAGGCCGGCTGTCGGTGGCGCTCAACGCGATCTCGATCGTCCGCTCGGCCGAGGACTCTGGGAACCAGGCGCTATCGGACGACACGTGGCTGGCCTCCATCCCGCGCGGGCCGGTACAGCGGCTCGGGAACGAGCACGTGATGGGCGTCTACCTGATCTGGAAGTTCGCGAAGAACAAGGAGGCAGCACAGAAGTACGTCGTCGACCAGATGCTGAGCTACCAGGACCACTTCGTGCGCAGCAAGTTCTACAACTTCCCGCCCTGGACGAACTCGATCAAGGGTGGCTTCAAGACGATCCGCGCAGTGGCGACCCGGGACGCGCACAAGCCGAAGGGCAAGTACTCGATCCTCACGACGATCGCCGAGAAGTACACGACGAACCCCGGCCACCCCGGCAACACGACGCCGGTGATGGACGAGATCTACAACACCTTCCTGATCCCGCAGATGTTCGCCGAGGTCGCGCAGGGCAAGTCCTCCCCAGCCGACGCCGTCGGGCGCTTCGCGAGCAAGGCGCAGTCCATCTACCGGAAGTGGCACAACCAGAAGCTGGTGTAGCGGGCATACATCGACGAAGCACGGGGCCGCGCGAACCGCGCGGCCCCGTGCTCCGGCGGCCCAGAGCTCTCCCGCGCCGGGGTATCCGACGTTCGCCTAGCGTGGAGGCGTGATCAGGGTCGGGACCTGCTCCTGGGCGGACGAGAGCTTCTCCAAGGCCTGGTACCCGAAGAGCGTCAAGAGCGGCGAGCGGCTCGGCTACTACGCCGGGCGTTTCGACGTCGTCGAGGCGAACTCGACCTTCTACCGTCTCCCCGACGAGGACCTCGTTGCGCGGTGGGCGCGGTTGTTGCCCGACGGCTTCGTCATGCACGTGAAGGCCTTCGGCCTCATGACGCGCCATCCGGTGAGGCTCGACGCGCTTCCCGAGGATCTGCGCGACGCGGTCGAGGTCGACGAGCGCGGCCGTGTCGACCGGCCCTCGCGGGAGGTGCGCGGCGAGGTGTTCCGCCGATTCCTCGCCGCGCTCGAGCCGCTCCGCGAGGCGGGCAGGCTCGGCGGGATCCTGATGCAGTTCCCGCCCTATGTCGTGCCGAAGCCGCGCTCGTACGAGTACCTGGAGTGGTCACGCGAGCAGCTCGCCGACTACGAGATGCTCGTCGAGTTCCGGCACAAGGCGTGGTTCGAGGCTCCGGCGGAGCCGCTCGCCTTCCTCGAGCAGCAGGGGATGACGTACGTCACCGTCGACGCGCCGCCGGACGTGATCCCGCTGGTCGTCGGGCGCACGTCGGGAACGGCGTACGTCCGCTTCCATGGGCGCAACCGGGCGACCTGGTTCAAGCGGACAGGGAGCACGGCCGAGCGGTTCGACTACCTCTACTCACCGGCCGAGCTGCGGGAGTGGGCGAAGGCGCTGCGCGAGCTCGACGCGGAGACCGAGGTCGTCTACGCGATGTTCAACAACAACGGCCGCTCGGCTGGCGGCGAGGTCCCGCGCGACCTCGCCGAGGGCCGGGTCGAGGTGGCGCAGGCCCCGACGAACGCGGCGATGCTGAAGCAGCTGCTCGCGTAGCTCGCCGCCGGTCAGGCGTCGACGCGCACGAGCCGCCCGCTCTGAACGTCGTAAACGAAGGGGTGGAGCCCGTAGTCGGCCGGCAGGAGGCCCGACTCGCGCACGCTCGCCACGCTCTCCGCGACGCGCGCCGCAACGTCCGGGAACGGGAGGAAGTCGATCTCGCTCGCGTCGACCCCCTGGCGCTCGTGCAGCAGCCCGTGCACGGTCGGGTTGTCGAACGTCAGCATCCCGCAATCCGTGTGGCCGATCACGAATGCCTCCCGGGTGCCGAGCAAATGGTGCGAGATGACGAGCGAGCGCACGGCGTCTTCGGTCGCGATGCCGCCGGCGTTCCGGATGACGTGGGCGTCGCCCTCCTCGAGCCCGAGCGCCCGGGCCGGGTCGATCCGCGCGTCCATGCACGTGAGCACCGCGAACTGTCGCGCCGGTGGCATCACCAGGTCGCCCTTCGTGAACCCGGCGACGTACGCCTCGTTCGCTCCCTGCACGTCCTCCAGCACCGACATGCCGTTCCTCCTGACTTTGGAAAATGAAGTATCGAAGCTATACCAAATGAAGTGGAAGGCCGCCAGAGCGACGGGAGGGCGCGGCGGCGCTTCAGGCGGCTTCGGGCAGCTCGGTCTCGCGCTCGTGCTCGGCCCGAGGCTCGTCCCGTCGCACGCGTCGCGCGAACAGGTTGTTGGCGACGAGCGCGCCGATCGTGAGCCCCGCTCCGGCGAGCTCCACGCCGTTCGGGCGGTAGCCCCGCGCGATCTCGATGACGAAGGTCGTCACCGGGATGAGGTTCGAGAAGAGCACCGCGTTCTGGGGCCCGATCGCGGCAATCGCTGCGTTCCAGGTCAGCACCGCGACGAACGCACCGGGGAGGGCCAGGTACGCGATCTGCGGTGTCGTCGACCAGAGCTGGTCGGCGGACGGCCAGCTCGCGAGGCCGGTGGCGACCGCGACAGCGGTGGCTGCGGCGATCGTCACCCAGCCCAGGCCCGCCGTCAGCGCCGTGTAGCGAAGCGGCGAGATGTGCGCGAACTCGGCCGCGCCGAGGCTGTAGAGGACGAAGCTGAACACGCCGGCGAGGACGAGCCCGTCGCCCCAGCCGATCGCGCCCTCGAAGATCGTCACGGGGTGCCCCTCGCTGACGACGAGCGCCACGCCGAGGAGGGCGACGCCGAGGAACGCGAACGTCGCGCGTGAGGGGCGGACGTGCGTTCTCTGCCAGAGGACGAGCGCGGTCAGGAGCGGCCCGAGCGCGACGATCAGCGACGCGCTCTCGGCGCGCGCGTGGGCGAGGCCCGTGTAGGCGAACAGGTTGAAGCCGGCGAAGCCGAGCGAGCCGAGCCAGAAGAGCCGCCAGCCGCGTCCGTCGAGCCGCAGTGACCGCGGGCCCTCGACGGCGGCGAGGACGACGAGCCAGAGGGAGGCAGCGACGGCGTAGCGGATCGTCGTGAGCGGGAACGCGTCGATCGTCTCGAGCGCGGACTTGCCGACGACGAACTGCCCGCCCCAGACGACCGCCGTCGTCGTCGCGAACAGCACGCCCAGCGTGGTCGTCCTCGTCCTCACCCGTCACCCCGTCGCGAACGCATGAACATACGTCGTCAACGAGCCGGGCGCCCGAGCTATTTCGGCGCAGCCGCCGCTTCGCCGAACGAAAGTGTGAGGATCTCTTCACAGTCGGGCAGCAGACGGGGGGTCGTCCACATACTTGATGCCGATGCGTCCGAGACGTTTCGTCAGCATCCGGTGGTGGCTCCCAGCCGCGTTCGCGCTGATCGCGGCGGTGACCGCGCTCACCGTCGCGCAGGTGTTCCAGAGCCAGAGCCGGAGCGCGCTCCGCGCGAAGGCCGAGGACCTCGCCGCGGGGAGCGCGGTGGGCGCGGCCGCGCGGATCGGGGGCGCCTCGACGCTCGACGGCCGCCGCGCACGCACCGAGGAGCAGTCGACCAGGCGTCGGGTCGCGCTCTTCCTGCTGGACGACGAGGGCCGCCTCCTGAGCAGTCCCACGTCGCTCGGAGTCAGGTGGTCCGCCGTGCCGAACCGCCAGGACCTCCTCGCAGGAGCACTCGCGGGGCGCCGGATCGTGCAGAGCCTCGACGACGGGCACCGAGTGACGGTCGGGCTGCCGCTGCGCAACGGGCCCGGGGCCGCTCTCGTCGAAGTCGCCGCGCGCCCCGACCTCATCCAGGCGTCCTCGATCGTCAGCAGCCGCATCTGGGTCGCCGCCGCGTGGGCGACCCTGATCGGCGTCATCGCGGGGATCTTCGTCTCGCTGCTGATCACCATGCGCGTCCGACGCATCAACGCCGCCGCGGAGGCGATTGCGGAGGGTGAGTTCGGCAGCGGCCTGAGCCCGCGGTTTCCCGACGAGCTGGGTCGCCTCGCGGCCGCTGTCGACACGATGCGACGTAACCTGAGCGCGTCGTTCGGACAGCTCGAGAGCGAGCGCGACCGCCTGCGCGCGCTGATCGAACAGCTCCAGGAAGGCGTGATCGGCGTGCGCGAGGACCTCACCGTGGTGGTCGCGAACGCCCGCGCCTCGACGCTCCTCGGCGAGGCGGTGGAAGAAGGCCGCCCGGTCGCGAACCCGTGGCCCGCGGCCGACCTCCGGGCGATGGCGCGGCGCCTCTTCGCAGGTCCGGCCGCGGGGCTCGAGACGATGCACGTCGCGCCGGAGCCCGAGCATACGTACGCGATCACGGGGGTCCCGGCGGCAGGCTCCGGCACCGCGGTGATCGTGATCACCGACGTCACCGAGCAGCAGCGGCGGGAACGTGCGGAGCGGGAGTTCGTCGCGAACGCGGCGCACGAGCTGCGCACGCCCATCACGGCGATCGCCGGCGCGGTCGAGGTGCTCCAGCTCGGAGCGAAGGACGAGCCGGTGGAGCGCGACCGCTTCCTCGCGCTGATCGAGCGGCAGACAGCGAGGCTCGGGCGCCTCGGCCGCGCGCTTCTCACCCTCGCCCGCGCGCAGTCGCGCGCCGAGCCCGTGCAGCTCGAGCCCGTGGACGTGGGGCGGCTGCTCGACGACCTCGCCACCGACCTCGACCTCGCCCGGACGGCGCTCGCGGTCGAGGACGGCGTGCTCGCGCTCGCCCACGACGACCTGCTCCGGCAGGCGATCGAGAACCTCGTCGCGAACGCGCGCAAGTACGCCTCCTCGGAGGGGCTCGTGGTCTCCGCACGCTCCGCCGAGACGGGCATGGTCGTGGTCGAGGTGCGCGACCGTGGGCCGGGGCTCACTCCGGCCAACGCGGAGCGCGCGGTCGAGCGCTTCTTTCGCTCCGGCGATCGCGACGCAGAGGGTTTCGGCCTCGGCCTCTCGATTGCCCGCGAGGTTGCGCACGCGCTCGGCGGGCACCTCGAGCTCGAGTCGAGCCCCGGGGCGGGCACGACCGCCCGCCTCCTGCTTCGCTCGGTTTCCGCGACCGGCGAGCACAAGGACGGCCACGACGAGCGCCAGGAGGTCGAGGTGGGATGACCGCGCGCATCCTGCTCGTCGACGACGAGCCCGACATCCTCGCGCCGGTGCGCTACGCGCTCGAGCGAGCCGGGTACCAGGCTGAGGTCGCGCACGACGGGGTCCGCGCGCTCGAGCTGGCGCGAGAGGACCGCTTCGACGTCGTCGTGCTCGACGTGATGCTGCCCCGGATGAACGGGCTCGACGTGTGCCGCGAGTTGCGCAACGAGAGCGACGTGCCGATCGTGATGCTGACGGCCCGGGACGCCGAGGTCGACCGGGTGCTGGGGCTCGAGCTCGGTGCCGACGACTACGTCACGAAGCCGTTCTCGACCGCGGAGCTGTTGAGCCGGGTCCGGGCGATCCTTCGCAGGCGGCAGCTCGACCGCGCGTCCGGCGGCTCGATCCGCGAGGCCGCGGGCATCAGGATCGACCTCGACCGCCATTCGGTCGCGGTCGACGGCAAGGAGATCGACCTCACCCGCTCCGAGTTCCGCGTGCTCCTGCTCCTGGCCGAGAGCCCGGGGCGGGTCTTCACGCGTGAGCAGGTGATGGAGCATCTCTGGCAGACGCCCTATGTCGGCGACGCGCGCGCCTGCGACGCCCACATCGCAAACCTCCGCCGGAAGGTGGAGCGCGACAGCACCCGGCCCGAGCGGATCCTCACCGTGCGCGGCATCGGCTACAAGCTGGCGACAATCTAACCACGGTCTTTCGAGCAAGTCCTCACACAACCTTCGGCCGATCCTCGCGACCCGCGTGGCGCCGCTCATGGGCGCTCCGTAGCGTGCGCCGCTGAGGCTCTCGTATGCCCGAGACAGACGTGCCCAGATCCGTGAGCACCATCGTGCTCGGCCGCCGTGCCCGCGTGATCGTCCTGCGCGGCCGCATCGGCGCCGGCGCGGAGGACGATCTGCGCGAAGAGCTGCTCGCGGCCCTCGGCGACCGGGTCGAGGGCGTGCTGCTCGACGTCACGGGGGCGGACAGCATCACCACCTCGGCTCACGAGATCGTCCGCGCAGCGAGCCTCACGCTCGGCGAGCGCGGCGGCGTGCTCCTCGCGTGGCGGTGGAACGGCTCGGTCGAGGACCCGACCTACGTGCTCTCCGAGGTTCGCGACCACGGCATCTCGGAGCTCGTGCCGATCGAAGTCGACGCGGCCCGGGAGGCGTCGTGAAGCCCCTCGTCTGCCCGACCGGGGCCGAGGGCTCCGTTCAGCGGCTCCGGGCGGCGTTCGACGCGTCCCCACTCTCGCTGACGGTCGGCGCCGAGGAAGAGCTCATGCTCGTCGATCCCGACGACGGGAGGCTCGTCGGCGCGATCGAGGACGTCCTGAGGAGCGTCGGAAGCGACGCCAGGTTCCAGGCGGAGTTCCGCGCCGCCCAGGTCGAGCTCGTCACGCGACCGTGCCTGAGCGCGGTGGACGTCGGACGCGAGCTTGCTGCGGCGCGGCTCGACCTAGGCGACGCGATCGGCCCGGACGTCGCGACGATGGCCTCGGGCTCGCACCCAACCGCGCTCCGTCCCGGGCGGATCACGCGGGGCGAGCGGTACCGCGCCGTGGCGCGGGACAATCCCTGGGCCGCACGAGGGATGCTGACCTGCGGCCTCCATGTCCACGTCGGCGTCACCGGAGCCGATCGGGCGCTGGCGGTCTACAACGCGCTCCGCAGCCACCTGCCCGAGCTTGCGGCGCTCTCGGCGAACAGCCCGTTCCACGCCGGCGAGCGCACGGGGGTCGCCTCCACGCGAATGCTGCTGAACCGGTCGCTCGCGCGCTGCGGCGTGCCGCCCGCGTTCCGCAACTGGGACGCCTATGCCGAGTTCACCGCCTGGGGACGGGCGGGCGGAGCGATCCCCGACACGAGCTACCACTGGTGGGACCTGCGGCTCCATCCGGGGCTCGGAACGCTCGAGCTCCGCGTGTGCGACACACAGACGGAGCTCGACGACACCGTCGCGCTCGTCGCGCTCTTCCAGGCGCTCGTCGCCTTCCTCGCGGAGCGCCACGACGCCGGCGAGGCGCTGCCGGTGCACGACGGCCACCGGATCGCCGAGAGCCTGTGGCTCGCGGCGCACGTCGGCACCCAGCGTGAGCTCCTCGACCTCGACACGGGCGTGCGCCGGCCCCTCGCGGATCGCATCGCAGAGCTGCTCGAGACGCTCGAGCCCACGTCCCGGGAGCTCGGTATCGAGCCCGAGCTCCCGCGCATCGCGCGACTCGCGACTGCGTGCGGTGCCGACCACCAGCGGCGGCTCGCGGCGGAGATAGGGATCGAGGCGCTTCCCGTGCAGCTCGCGGCGGAGACGGCGGCATCAGCACGCCGCGTCCACACCCGCGCGGGCGCGACCGATTGGGCGGGCGCGGCCGAAAACGGCGGCCGCCGCGCCGGCCCGGTCGCGACCTCGGCCTGAGCCGCACGCACATCCCCGCGGGGAAGAGCCGCAGTAGCGACCGCCCGCGGGCGGGGACGCCCCCAGCCTCCCCGCCCGCGCCGGGCGTCGCTTCTTCCCGAGAGACAGCGTGCCCGCGCGGTGTGAGAACCGGGTCACGGTTGTGCTCGGATTTGCTCACACGGCCGGCTCGCCTGCGGCTCTACGCGCGGCTCACGCCCATGGTGATGCGGCCGACGTAGCCGTTTCCGCGCCTGGCGAGCCTCAACATCGACCGCGACCCGCCGTTCCGGAAGATCGAGTCAGTCGCGTTGCGGGTCGTGCGCCCCGGCCGCCTGCGGTACGGCGCCCGGCGGTAGACGGCGTCGGTCAGCGCGTCCGGGAAGAAGAGCTGGCCGGTGTGGGCGATCTCTCCACCCAGGTACACGCGCACGTGGACGTGGACGGTCCGGCCCTCGTACCAGCCCGGGTAGATCGTCGTGAAGCGCGCGAGCCCGCCCTTGCCCGTCCGCTGAATGCCGCGCATGAAGGTGCGGCCCTCGGTGCCCTCCTGCGCGAACCCCGAATACGCGCCGCCCGCGTCGCAATGCCAGATATCGACTGCGGCCCCCGTGATCGGCTTGCACGAGGAGACGTCGAGGACCGTCAGCTCGAGCTGAAGGGGCACGCCCGGCCGCCCCTCGCGCACGTCGCGCCGCAGCTTGTCGCCGTCGAGGAAGAACGGCCCTTCGGTCATCTCCGGGCTGAGCGCGCAGCTGACGAGCCCCCGGGAGACGGCGGCCGGCCCCGCACCGGCGCCGGCCGCGTCCCTCGGGTCGAGAACCCCGATCCCCGCCGTGCCGCCGAGGGCGAGCGCGGCCACTCCGCCGAGCTTTCGCAACGAATCGCGTCGTGTCAGTCCGGTCGTCTCGTGATCGTGGTCCTCCATTCGCTTCGTCTCCTCGCGTCAGGAAGGTCGGGTGCCGAGTGTGACGTTCACGGTGTGGCTCGTTCCGTCGCGGACGTAACCGAGCTTCACGGTGTCGCCCGGCTTCCGTGTGTCGATGGCGCTCTGGAGCTGCTGCACCGAGGCAACAGAGTCGCCGTCGACGGACGTGATCCGGTCGCCCGACCGGAGACCGGCGCTTGCCGCGGGTGTCCCGCTGCGGACCTCGGAGACCTGCGCCCCGGCCTCGCCGCCCTGCGGCTCCGTGAGCCCCACGCCGAGGTAGGCGTGCTCGACGCTGCCGCCGTCGACCAGCTGCGAGACGATCGACTTCACGGTGTTCGACGGCACGGCGAACCCGACGCCGTCGCTCCCGCCCGAGTCGCTCTCGATCTGGGAGTTGACGCCGATCACGCGTCCGTGCATGTCGAGCAGCGGCCCGCCGGAGTTACCGTGGTTGATCGCGGCGTCGGTCTGGACGGCGCCGTTGATCGTGTAGCCGTTCGGCGCCTGCATCGACCGGTCGAGCGCGCTGACGATCCCGGAGGTCACAGTGTTCTCGAGCCCGAAGGGGCTGCCGATCGCCACGACCTCCTGACCGACCTCGAGCGCGGACGAGTCCGCGAGCGTCAGCGGCGTCAGCTCCGACGAGGGCGCGTCGACGGCGAGCACGGCGAGGTCGGTCGAGGGGTCGGTGCCGACCACCGTCGCGTCATACGTGTTGCCGTTCGCGAGGCGCACCTTGACCGACGTGGCGTTGTCGACGACGTGCGCGTTCGTGACCACGTGGCCGTTCTCGTCGTAGACGAAGCCGGAGCCCTGCGCCTGCGATGCGCCGCTCCCACCGGGCCCGCCGGGCACTTCGCTTGAGCCGAGGGTCACCGTGATCTCGACGACCGAGTCGTTCGCGCCGTCGTAGACGTCGGAGACCGTCCCGCCGCTCGTCGCGGCGGCGGGACTTCCGGCCACCGCGACCGGCGAGCCGGAGCTCGGCGAGTCGTCGAGCGCCGCGTACGTGGCGGCGCCGACACCTGCGGCGAGCACGACTGCGCCGGCTCCCGCGGCAATTTTCACAACTGTGCTTCGCATTCGTTCCATCCTTTCGTCGTGCCTGCCTCCCACCGTCATGGCAGCAGCGAGATCTGAATCGCCTCTGAGAGCAGGCTGTGAATCAGCTGTGGACGCTCAGGCGCCGGATGTGTCGTCGTCGGCGAGCGGGAGGGCGATACGGAACGTCGACCCGCGGCCGGGCTCCGAGCTCGCGGAGACACTGCCGCCGTGCGCCTCGGCGACCGCAGCGACGATCGCCAGCCCGAGGCCCACGCCTCCGCTCGCGCGAGCCCGTGAGGCGTCGGCCCGGTAGAAGCGCTCGAAGACGTGAGCGAGGTGCTCCTCGTCGAGACCCGGCCCCGCGTCGGTCACGGCGATCTCGGCGCTGCTATTCACACGCGTCAGCGAGACGAAGACCGCGGAGTCGGCCGGGGTGTGCGCTCGCACGTTCGCGAGGAGGTTGTCCACGATCTGCCGCAGGCGCACCCGGTCGCCGACCACGACGGCGGGCTCCGCGGTGAGCTCGATCGAGCGGTCGGGGTCGACCGCATGCGCGGTCTCGACGGCCTCCCCGACGACCTCGTCGAGCTCGACCGGGACGCGTTCGAGGGGACGTCCGTCGTCGAGCCGGGCGAGCAGCAGCAGGTCGTCGACGAGCACGCTCATCCGCTCGGACTCGCGGCTGATCCCCTTCATCGAGCGGTCGAGGTCCTCGGGCCGGGTCGCGGCGCCCCGGTCGAAGAGCTCCGCGTACGCGCGTACCGCCGCGAGCGGGGTGCGCAGCTCGTGCGACGCGTCGGCGACGAAGCGGCGGAGCTTCCGCTCGGAAGCCTCCTGCGCGAGGAACGACGTCTCGATCCGGCCCAGCATCGCGTTGAGCGAGAGGCCGAGGCGCCCCACCTCTGTGCGCTCCTCGGCGCGCTCGACACGCTGGGAGAGGTCGCCGGCGGCGATCGCGGCGGCGGTGTGCTCGATCTCGCGGAGCGGCCGCAGGCCGAGCCGCACGACCCAGAGCCCGAGCGCGGCGATCCCACCGATCACGAGGATCGTCACGAGGGCCTCGATCAGGAGAAGCCGATGGAGCGTCGAGTCGACGTCGTCGAGCGACGTCGCGACGACGAGCATCCCGGTGGCGCCATCCTCGATCGAGGCGCGCACGCGATAGCGATCGCCGCCGCCCGCGCTGCCCACGGTGAGGTACGAGACTGCCTCGGGGCCTGCGGTGTCCTTGGGCGGGGCGATCGTGGCGGGTAGCTTCGGCGACGGGGCCGCATAGCCGGGCAACGCGGGGCGAGACACGGTCGCCACCACGGTCGCTCCGTCGAGCGAGCGCACCTGGACGACGGAGCCGGGCGGCGCGATCCTCGTGCCGACGTGGCCGGGCTGCGAGATCGAGTGCGCAGTGTCGGCGAGCGAGCTGTCGGTGCGGTCGAGCAGAAACGAGCTGAGCGAGGAGTACGTCGCGATGTTCGCCGCGACGAGTCCGACCGTCGCGAGCGCGAGCACCGCGAGGAGCAGCCGCGCCCGCAGCGAGAGCCGCGCGAGCACCTCACGCCTCCAGCATGTAGCCCGCCTGACGGACGGTCTTGATCAGCGGCGGCCCGGCGGCATCGAGCTTGCGGCGCAGATAGCTGACGTAGGTCTCGACCACATTCGCGTTGCCGTTGAAGTCGTAACGCCAGACGTTCTGGAGGATCTGGCTCTTCGAGAGCACGCGCCTCGGGTTGAGGAGGAAGTAGCGCAGGAGCGCGAACTCCGTGGCGGTCAACTGCACCCGCGTCTCGCCGCGGAAGACTTCGTGACGGGCCTCGTCGAGGACGAGATCCTCGTAGCGCAGGACGTCGCCGGGCAGCTCGCTGGCGGTGCGCCGCAGGATCGCCTGGACGCGCGCCACCACTTCGGCGAGGCTGAACGGCTTCGTCACGTAGTCGTCGCCGCCTGCCCGCAGCGCCTCGACCTTGTTCTCGACCGCGTCCTTCGCGGTGAGGAAGAGGATCGCGTTCCGGTGGCCCCGCTCGCGCAGCCTGCGGCCGACCTCGATGCCCTCGATGTCGGGGAGCATCCAGTCGAGAACGATCAGCTCCGGGTCGAACCGCGCCACCGCCGCAAGCGCGTCACGGCCGGTGAGCGCCTCCTCGACCTCGAATCCCTCGTAGCGGAGCGCAGTCGCGACCGCGTCGACGATCGAGCTCTCGTCGTCGACCACCAGGATCCGGGAACCCGTGTCAGTGGTGCTCTCGTGCACGCCCGAACAGTGCCTGGGAACGCTGTGAGTCGGCTGAGAGCGGCCTGAGCGCCTGCTTGGCGGTCAGCGGGCGCGGGCCTGCCCGGTGGGTCGCCCTGGCAGGCCCGCAGGGAGCGCCGTCAGCCGCATGCGCCGCTCACCGTCGCGAGCCGGTCACGCCGACCGCGAGCTCGCCGTTCCGTCGGTGCCGGCGCCGTCGCACGGCGGGCCGTTGCCCGAGCTCCTGTCTCCCGGCGGGGCCGGGGTGGCGGGCTGGGTCGCCGTCGCGTCCATGGACGTGCTCGGGCTCGAGCCGGACCCCGAGCCGCCGGTCGCGGCTCCGGCGATCCCGTAGCTCCCGGC
>DASSBV010000102.1:0-6234 GCA_035698545.1 Gaiella sp.
GGAACTCCTGCCACAGGGCCTGCGTATCCCTCTCGAAGGTATCCGAGTTGCGCGCCGCCACGGAAGCAGAATACGCCGCGGATCGGCGCTCTCATTCACTGGAAGGCCAGGCGTTGCCTGGCGTTACGGCCAGACCCTGCGTGCGAGATCCCCCATCCAGAGGGCAATCGCGGCCGCAGCGAACGCGATCACCCACGCTCGGCCGCCCGAGAGCGCCGACCAGACAGCGACCAGCGCGAGCGAGACGGCGATCGCCGTGAACAGGACCCCGAGCGCGCGCCGCTGCACCCGGGGAGCGTAGTCCGCCGCTCCTGGAGCGCCGCGGCAACGCCGGTACAATCGCCCGGCAGCCCAGGGGCGTGGCGCAATTGGTAGCGCACCGGTCTCCAAAACCGGGGGTTGCAGGTTCGAGTCCTGCCGCCCCTGCTGAGCAAGCCCCCCGTGGCGGGAGTTTCGGCACTAGGTTGGTCGCTAAGCGTCGGCACCACCCGTTGCCGACGGTGGCGGCTCGTCGAACTCGTCGTGACGGCGGAACCAGAACGACCCCGGCGCCCGCGGCCACCCGTCGGGCAGATCCTCCTCGTCGGATTGCCCGCCGTAGGGCGTGAGCGACCACAGGCTCCAGAGGCTGCCGATGTTCTGGACCATGCGTCCGTGCCGGAGGAAGTAGGTGCGGTAGACGTCTCTGACGTCGCGCAGGAAGACGTTGAGGCCGAACCACTCGTCGACCCCGAAGTCGGCCGAGAAACGTTCCGTGCGGATCGTGTACCAGGGAACGTCGCCCCAACCCATCCGCTCCGCGTAACGGCGAAGGTTCTCCTGCGGTGCCGGCGAGGCCATCGCGAAGGTGATGTCGCGAGCATGCAGGAGACCCAGCTCGGGGATGCCGTCGGCGAAGGACGAGCACCCCACGCACCCGGCCTCGGGCCAGCCCTGAACGCCTTCCTCGAAGAAGAACCGGTACAGGATGAGCTGGCTGCGACCCTCGAACAGCTCGGGGAGGGACCGCTCTCCGTCAGGACCCTCGAAGCGGTAGTCGCGCTCGACCCGCACCATAGGCATCCGCTTCCGTTCGGCGGCGAGCTCGTGCCAGGCCGTCGCGACCGCCTGCTCGCGCTCGGTCATGGCGGCCAGAGCCGCGTCCCAGTCGGCCTGGCCGACCACGGGCGGACGAGCGACTGCCATCAGCCCGTCGTCTACCCGGACCGACCCGCCGGCCAAACCACAGGCACTCGAACCAAGCTCTAGCCGGACCAGCTCTCGACGATGTCGCCCTCGAAGATCGAGCGGCCGTGCGCCCTGCGAAACCGGATCTCGACCTCTCCCGGCCCACTCCGGCTCGGGTCGCGCAGCACGATGGATCGCCGTCTCGGAAAGTGCCTCCAACCGGTCAGAGACGCTCCACGACCCGGAACCGGATGCAGACGACGAGGGTGTCGTCATCGATCAAGACGGGCGGGTCGCCCAGCGCAGCAGTCATCTCCGGGCTGGTGAAGAAGCGGACATGCGCCTCGCGCCATTCCTCGATGGTTGCGAAGCCCTCGCCCTCGTCCATCGCAAATGCGAGGTCGACGTCGCCCATGCGCCGCACCTCGACCTCTGTCGTCTCGATGACGGCGACTCTGCGTCCCTCCGAGTCGACGACGAGCTCCCGATCACCCGGCTCGCCCAGAGGCGTCCCTTCGCGCCGGTACTCCTCGAGGAGCCCCGTCGTCGAGACCTTCTCGCCAGCCAGGATGGCCGTCACGAGCCGGTCGCGGAGCGGTCCGGGGAACCCGAACTCGCCCAGCGGCAGATCCGCCTCCGTCACGACGCGCTCGTCGAGACGGCCGGAGGGGTACGTGTGACTCGCTCGTGCGGCGGGTATGGATCCGCTGCTGCACGACGCGAAAGGAGGGTTTCCATGTACATCGGTGGCGGACTTCTTCTTCTGATCCTGATCATCGTCCTGATCGTCCTGCTCCTCTAGTGACTGGCGAACAGCCTCGAGGCTGAGCTCAGCTCTGGGCCTCAGCTTCCCGTTGCTGCTCGCGTGACGCCCTGACGACGACGCGATCGGACCACACGAGGTAGACCGCTCCGGTCGCGCCGGCCGCGAAGGCGAGCGTGAGCAGCAACGCGGAGGCAGACGGCCCGAACGGCGGCTGATACAGCATCGAAGGCGGCAGGAGCTTCGCGATCGGGAGCGTCGCGATGCTGAGCAGGAACTGGAGGGCCGACGCTCCGATGCTGATCGGCTCGAGCTCCTTCTCGCCCCGCCCCAGCCGCACGACGAACTGGAGGACGTCGAGCTCCGGGTGGGCGACTCCCGCGCGCGCGATCAGCGCGGAGAGGGCCAGCACGAGCCACGCGAAAGCGACGACGAGCGGGACGAGCAGCAAGGTCGCGGGCGCAATTCCTTCTTGCCAGGCCGCAAGCGTCATGCACACAAGCCCCGCCGCGGTGCGCGCGAGGCCGCCCCAGTGGGGAATCAGCAGCGCGGACGCCGCGAGCTTCACGTCGGTGCGCCGGCTCGTCTGGAGCTCGGCGATCGGTAGACGCCAGATGTTCGGCGAGAGCACGTTGGCGAGGCCCGACGCGACCTCGACGACGCCGAACAGGCCGATGAACTGCCAGCGCGTCCATGGCGCGATCCCGCCGACAACGGTCGCGGTCAGCAGGACCCCGACGAGGTTCAGGAACGAGAGGACGAAGACGAGCGCGAGCCCGCGAAACGCACGCTCCGCCCCGGGGCCGCGCTCGCTCGGCGCTCGTGATCCGGCTTCGGGCACGACCGCCTGATTCCCCTGCCCGATGCGGCACAAACGACCCGCGCGTCGTTTGCCCAGGGTGGGGCTCGGGAACGATGATGGTCCAGTGACCGAGGTCCTCGTCTTCAGCACCGTGGTGGCGCTCGTCGGCATCGTCGTCTGGATCGTGCTCCTCCTCTGGGCGGCGCGGGAGGACGGTCGCGACCAGGAGCGGCGCGACCGCGCCCTCGCGGGCGGCGGCGGGCCTAGCGGACCAGCAGACGCACCGCCGCCGACTCGATCTCGTCCTCGGAGAGCAGGACGAGGCGTGCGGCGTCGCCGAGCGGAATGAACGAGTCCTTGCTCGCCACGCGTGCGAGCCTGCCGCTGTAGCCGCGGCTGATCAGTTCCGCCACGATCCCCTCCCCCACGCCGCCCGTGTGCCGCGTCTCGTCGACGACGAGCGTCCGGCCCGTCGCGGTCGCCTCGCGGAGCACGTCGTCGATCGGCAGCGGCGCGAGCCAGCGCAGATCGACGACGCGCGCGTCGATTCCCCGCTCGAGCAGCCGGCGTGCGACGCGGAGCGACATCGGCAGCCCGTTTGCCCAGGTCACGATCGTCAGGTCGCGGCCGTCGAGATGCGTCCGGGCAGCGCCGACGGGAACGTGCTCGAGACCGGGCTCGGCGGTCCAGAGCTCGTCCCCGGCAGCGAGCAGGTCGCGCGTGTGGTAGAGCGCGATCGGCTCGAGGTACACGCAAACGCTGCCGTCCGCCTTCGCTGCGGCCACGCACGTCTCGAGCATTGGCCCCGCGTCGTCGGGCCGCGAGGGGGACGCGATCACGAGCCCGGGGATGTCGCGCAGCACGCCGACGGCGTTGTCGTTGTGGAAGTGGCCGCCGAAGCCCTTCTGGTAGCCGTAGCCGGCGACGCGGACCACCATCCCGTTGCAGTAGCGCCCCTGCGAGAAGAACTGCAGCGTCGCCGCCTCGCCGCGTAATTGATCCTCGGCGTTGTGGAGGTAGGCGAGGTACTGGATCTCGGGCACCGGCAGCAGGCCGGTCAGCCCGGCGCCGAGCGCGAGCCCGAGGATCGACGTCTCGTCGAGCAGCGTGTCGAAGACGCGCCCCGCGCCGAAGCGCCGCTGCAGGCCTCGCGTGACGCCGTAAACGCCACCCTTCGCGGCCACGTCCTCGCCGAAGACGAGCACGCCCGGGTCGCGCTCGAGCGCGGTGGCGAGGGCCGCGTTGACCGCCTGCGACAGCGTCACCGGCTCGCCGTCACGCGCCGGGGACGCCGTGGCCGCGACCGTCGTTCGCGGCGCGAGCGGCCGCATCACCTCCTCGGCGGTCTCGAGCTGCGGCAGGCGCGCCGCCTCGTCGGCGGCGGCGAGCACGCGCTCGCGCTCGGCCAGGTAGTCGGCCGCGAGCTCCTCCCCGCTCCGCGTGCCCGCGGCCGCGAGCCAGCGACCCGTGCCGAGCAGCGGGTCGGCGTCCCAGTCGGCGCGGATCTCCTGGGGCGTCCGGTAGGCGGCCTCGACGTCGGCGCCAGCGTGGCTGAGGTAGCGGACGGTGCGAAGGTGCAGGATCCCCGGGCGGCGCTCGGCGCGCACCCGGTCGGCCAGGTCCTGCGCGACCTCGAGCACGAGCTCCGGATCGTCGCCCGGAGCCGCCTCGTAGCGGAGGGTCGGCCGCGCGCGGAGCGCCGATTCGACCCAGCCGCGCGGCGAGGGGACGCTGATGCCGATTCCGTTGTCCTCGCAGAGGAAGAGCAGCGGCAGCGGCAGCCGCTGGTACGAGAGGTACGCGGCGGCGTTGAGGGCGGCCTGCGCCGTGGCGTGGTTGACGGATGCGTCGCCGAAGCTGCAGACGGCCAGCGCGTCCTCCGGCCACGCCGGCTCGACCCCGATCTTGCGGGCGCGCTCGATCGCGAACGCGACGCCGACCGCGCGCGGTAGGTGTGACGCGATCGTCGACGTCTGCGGGATCACCGCGAGGTCGGGATGCCCGAAGACCTTGTGCCGGCCGCCGGCGATCGGCTCCACGGTCGCTGCGGTGATGCCGTGCAGGATGTCCGGCACGCCGTCGCGGCCGGCCTGGGCCGCACGCGCGAGGTAGAAGGCGCCCGAGCGGTAGTGCAGCAGCGCAGGGTCGGTCGGCCGCAGCGCGAGCGCGACCGCCGCGTTCGACTCGTGCCCGGCCGAGGCGATCGAGTAGAAGCTCCGGCCGGTGCGCTGGAGCCCGCGCGCGGCGAAGTCGCAGAGCCGGCTGCGCACCTGCGCGTGCCACATCGCTTCGGCGTCGGCCACGTCGGCGCCGCCGCCCGAACCGGCTGGCATCTCGCGCAGGCGATCGAGCAGGTGCGCTTCGAGCGGGTCGAGCTCCACGACCGCAAGCCTGCCAGGGACGGCGAGCCGTCGATGAGTCGACCGCCCGCTAGGGCCTCCAGCCGCCCGGCAGCGGGTGGCCGAGCTCCAGCCCGAAGCGCTCGAGCAGGCCGGGAACCGTCTCCGGCCGCAGCTCGAGGCCGTACCGCCGGCTGAGCTGCGCGACGACCTCCGGGTCGGCCTCGATCGCGCCGCCGAGGTCGGAGAGCTCCTGGAAGAAGTGCTCGAAGCCGGCCGGGGAGATGATCTCGAGGATCCGGCAGGGCTCGTCGCCGGCGTTCCAGAACGTGTGCCACTGGTTGCGCGGCTTGAAGACGAGGTCACCCGGGCCGGCCTCGACGACCTCGTCGCCGAGCAGCGCGCCCATCCGGCCCTCGAGCACGAAGCTGTACTCGTCCTCGCGCGTGTGCAGGTGCAGCGGCGCGGCGAGCGCCCGCGGCGACATCGGATGCTCGACGAGCGAGAAGCGCTCACCCGCCTCCGCCCCGTCGATCACGAACCGGACGCCGATGCTCCCGAGGAAGCCCTCGCGGCCGTTGTCGGGGACGACCACCTTCGCAGTCGCAGCTACCGTCTCCATGCCGTCTCCTTTCATCGAACAATGTGTCGCGTCAATATACGACGTTCGGTGAGGGTGTGTCAATATGATCGGACACGTATGTCCGACCAAAAGCGTCCGTACCGGATGACGCGCCGCGCCGAGCTCGAGGAGCAGACACGGCGACGCATCACCGAGAGCGCCGTCGCCCTGCACGAGGAGCTCGGCCCCGCGCAGACGTCGATCAGCGCGATCGCCGACCGCGCAGGCGTCCGGCGCTCGACCGTCTACCGGCACTTTCCGGACGACGACGCCCTGCTCGCCGCCTGCTCGTCGCACTGGCGGGCGGCGAACCCGCCGCCGGACCCGAGCACCTGGTCTTCGATCGAGGACGACTCGGAACGAACGCGCACGGCGCTCCGGCAGGTGTACGGCTTCTACGCGAGCACCGAGGCGATGTACGTCAACCTGCTGCGCGACGAGCCGCTGGTCCCGGCCGTCGAGCGACGACTCCGGGACTTCCACGGCTACCTGCGGACCATCCGGGACGACCTTGCGAGTCACCGGGGCCTGCGGGGTCGCC
>DASSBV010000103.1:0-2554 GCA_035698545.1 Gaiella sp.
CGAAGCGCATGGTCGGGCGGCGGATGACCTCCGGCGGCACGACCTATCTCCCCCTGCGGGTGAACATGGCAGGCGTGATCCCGGTGATCTTCGCCGCGGCGGTGCTCGCGTTCCCGCCCACGATGGCGCAGTACTTCCCCGTCACCCAGGAGTTCGTGAACACGTACTTCCAGCCGGGCGACTGGCTCTACCTCGCGATCGAGGGCGGGATGATCATCGTCTTCACGTTCTTCTACACCGCCGTGCAGTTCAACCCGGTCGATCAGGCCGACAACCTGCGAAAGCACTCGGGCTACATCCCGGGCATCCGGCCTGGGCCGCCGACCGCGCAGTATCTCGACCGCGTGCTCACCCGCCTCACGCTGCCGGGGTCGCTGTTCCTCGCCGCAGTCGCGGTCGCGCCGAGCCTGTTCATCCGCTACGGCGGGTTCTCGCAGGCGAACGCGCGGGCGCTCGGCGGCACCTCGGTGCTGATCGCCGTCGGCGTTGCGCTCGACACCATGCGGCAGATGGAGTCGCAGATGATGATGCGCAACTACGAGGGCTTCCTCCGGTGAACGTGCTTGTGCTGGGGCCGCAGGGCTCCGGCAAGGGCACCCAGGCCGCGCGTCTCTCGGAGGACCACGGGATCCCGCACGTCTCGACGGGGGAGATGTTCCGCGCCGCGATCGAGGCGGGTACCGACCTCGGGCGTCGGGTCGAGCCGATTCTCGCGGCCGGCGACCTCGTGCCCGACGATCTGACGGTCTCGCTCATCCGTGCGCGCCTCGCCGAGCCCGACGCCGAGAGAGGATTCGTGCTCGACGGGTTCCCGCGGAACCTTGCCCAGGCGGAGGGCCTCGACGCAATGCTCGCCGAGATCGGCCGGGAGCTCGACGCAGTGCTCCTCTTCGACATCTCCGACGATGTCTCCGTCGAGCGGCTGCGCGGGCGGTCGGAGGAGGAAGGCCGCGAGGACGACACACCCGAGGCGATCGCTCGCCGGCTCGAGATCTACCACGAGCAGACGGAGCCGGTCGTCGAGCGCTACCGCACGACCGGCAAGCTCGTCCCGCTCCACGCGGAGCGCTCGATCGAGCAGGTCGCGAACGAGATCGCGGAGGCGCTCGAGCTGCTCGACGAGGAGGCGGTCGCGTGATCATCCGCAAGGGAGCCGCCGAGATCGCTCGGATCGCTCGCGCGGGCGACCTCGTTGCGCAGACGATCGCGCACGTCGGCGAGCACATCCACCCCGGCATCACCACCCTCGAGCTGGACGACGTCGCAGACGCGTTCATCCGTGAGAACGGCGGCGTCCCGACCTCGCTCGGCTACCGTGGCTATCCGCGGGCGATCTGCATCTCCGTCGACGAGGTCGTCGTCCACGGGATCCCGGACGGCCGCGTCGTCGAGGAGGGCGACCTCGTGACGATCGACGTCGGGGTCACGCTCGAAGGCGCGATCGCAGACAGCGCGTACACGTTCGGCGTGGGCACGGTCGAACCCGAGGCGCAACGCCTGCTGGACGTCTGCCAGGACGCGCTCGCAGCCGGGATCGCCGAGGCGCGGCTCGGGAACCGCGTCGGCGACATCTCGCACGCGGTGCAGACCCTCGTCGAGGAGGCCGGCCTCTCCGTCGTGAAGAGCCTCGTCGGGCATGGGGTCGGTCGGCACTACCACGAGGACCCGCACGTCCCGAACTTCGGCGAGGCAGGACGTGGCCCGAGGCTCTCGGAGGGCATGACCATCGCGATCGAGCCGATGATCACGATGGGAAGCCCCGAGATCGTTCTCGCGGAGGACGGCTGGACGATCTCGAGCGCGGACGGGTCGCTCGCGGCGCACTTCGAGCACACGGTCGCGATTCTCCCCGACGGCCCGCGGATTCTCACCCCGCGTGTCGGCATCGCAACGGAGCGCGAGAGCCTTGCTGCGCTTGGCCACCGCGCCTCAGCGTGAGCCCGAGAATGGCGACTTTGCTACAGTAAGCGGCCCGCGCATGCGGCCCCTAGGCCGTGCGCAGGATCTCATGCACACCCACAACGGGCAGGGCGCGAACCCTGCGCGAGGAGTCGGTTGGCAGTCAAGGAAGAGACGATCGAGGTCGAGGGCGAGGTGGTCGAAGCCCTGCCGAGCACGATGTTCCGCGTCGAGCTCGAGGGCGGTCAGACGGTTCTCGCGAAGATCTCGGGAAAGATGCGCAAGCACTACATCCGGATCCTCCCGGGTGACCGGGTCAAGGTCGAGTTGTCTCCATACGACCTCACCCGCGGCCGCATCACCTTCCGCCTCAGGTAGCCGACCAGCTCAGGAGCCACAGTGAAAGTTCGTCCCTCGGTCAAGCCCATGTGCGAGCGGTGCCGCGTGATCAAGCGGCACGGGCGCACCATGGTCATCTGCTCGAACCCCCGGCACAAGCAACGGCAGGGCTAGGAGATCCACTAATGGCACGCATCGCCGGCGTCAACCTCCCCAACCAGAAGCGGCTCGAGATCGGCCTGACCTACATCTACGGGATCGGCCAGTCGACCGCGCAGAAGGTGTGCAAGGACCTCGAGCTCGATCCCGACGAGAA
>DASSBV010000104.1:0-4329 GCA_035698545.1 Gaiella sp.
TCAACTCCCTTGATCAGTGCGACGACGGCGTCGTGGAGCGGGGTCGGCACGCCGAGGTCGCGGCCGAAGCGGGCGATCCCGCCGTTCAGGTAGTCGATCTCGGTCGCCCGCCGCGCCTCGACATCCTGGAGCATCGAGGCCTTGTGGCCGTACGCGACGTCCGGCCGGGCGGCGTGGTCGATCAGCTCCTCGGGATCGGCGTCGAGCACGATCCCCTGGGCGGTCGCGACCGCCTTCCCCTCGTCCACGAGCCCGGAGACGAGCGCGCGGAGGTCGGGCCGCTCACAGAGGCGGCCGTGGGTCAGGCCGGTGAGCGCGCCGATCGGGTTCGTGGCCGCGTTGAAGATCACCTTGCGCCACTGCGGCGGACGTGCGTCGGCGACCGCCTTCGCGGGCATCCCTCCGCGCGTGCACGCGTCTGCGAGCGGCTCGATCGCGGCGAGCTCCGCCGGGCTCGGCTCGAACGGCCCGAAGGTCGTGTCGCCCTTCACGTCCCACTGGACGACGCCCGGCTCGAGCAGCTTGCCCGCAGGGAAGGTCGTGCCGCGGATCACGCGCTCCGCGTGGGCGGCGAGCGTCTCCTCGTTGCCGACGCCGTTCATCACGGACGCAACCGCGCCGCCGTCTCGGAAGACGTGGGCGGTCGCCTCGATCGCAGCTCCTGCGTGCATCGCCTTGGTCGCGACGATCCCGAAGTCGCACGGGGGGATCTCGGTCGGGTCGCTCGTGGCGCGCGGGCGCCCGGTCACCTCGCCCGCGCCGACGAGCCGGAGCCCGTCCCGGGCGATCGCCGCGACGTGCGCCTCGTTCAGGTCGAACGCCCACACCTCGGCGTCGTCGAGCGTCGCAAGGTTCGCTGCGAACAGCGACCCCACGGCACCGCACCCCACCACGCAGATCCTCATCTGCCCCCTCCTTCGGGCGCCGGCTCCGCGGCCGGCGCCGATCGTCGCATACGCGGCAGCGAGAACTCGCGGCCACCGGTGATCCCGCTCGGTCGCAGGACGAGCACGGCGGCCATGATCGCGCCGAGGACGACGAGCCGCGCGCCCTGCGGCAGGTCGATCGTGAAACCGACGCCCACGCCCTGCTCGGCTTCGCTCAGAAAGGAATCGAGCCCGCTCACGGCGAGCGCCCCGATGACGGCGCCCCATAGGCTCGAGATGCCCCCGATCACGAGCATCGCGAGGGTCACGAAGGTGAGCTCCAGGTAGACCTGATCGGCTGTGATCGAGCCCAGCATGTGCACGTATAGCCCGCCCGCGAGCCCGGCGAGGACGCCCGAGAGCGTGAACGCCCAGAGGCGCTGGCGGTGGACGTCGATCCCAACCGCGCGTGCGGCCGCAGGGTCCTCCCGGGTCGCTCGGAGCGAGCGGCCAAGCCGGCTCCGCTGGTAGGCGAAGGCGACGGCGATCACCACGACGGTGCCGATCGCGGCCTGCACGAGGTCGGTCGTCTCCGGGACGAGCGCGAGCGTGGTGGCGCCGGGCCCGATCTTCGTCCACTCGCGGAGGAGGTTGTGGGTGATCTCGAGCACGGCGAACGTCGCGATGCCGGCAGCGAGACCGGAGAGACGCATCAGCGGGATGCCGACCAGCAAGGCGAAGAGGCCGCCCACCGCTGCGGCGAGCACGAGCGAGGCGAAGTTGCCGATCGTGTGGTCGCGGAGCAGCGGGTAGAGGTCCGGGAGCACACCGGTCTTCGATTCGAGCGGGATCGTCATCACTCCTGCGGCGAACGCGCCGACCGCGACGAAGCTGATCTGGCCGAACGAGAGCACGCCGGAGTTGCCGACGAACACGTAGATCGCGACGACGATCGCGACCGAGATGATCGCGGTGAGGAAGTAGATCTCGATCGCCCGCGACGTGAACGAGCCGACGATCGCCGTGGCGACGACGAGGAGCACCGGCGCGAGCAGTTGCACGGGGCCGTCGAACCGGCGATTCACAGCCGCTCCACCATCCCCGTGCGCCCGCGCGCGAAGAGGCCTGCCGGGCGGATCAGCAGGACGAGGATCACGAGCAGGAAGACGACCGAGGGCAGGAAGACGGTCTTGTCGGTCGGCAGAGCGCCGTTGATCACCCCGGTGACGAACCCGATCGCGAAACCGCCGAGCATCGCCGTCCAGAGGCGGTCGATCCCGCCGACGACCACGCCGACGAGGACGATGATCGTGTCCTTCAGCGCGAAGTCGGGCGAGACGAGCGGGTTTTGCACCGTGAGGATCACGGCCACGGCCGCGGCGAGCAGCGCCGACAGCAGAACTGCAACCGTGATCACGGTGTTCGCCCGCACGCCGAGGAGGCGCGCGGTGCCGAAGTCAGTCGCCGCGGCGCGCATCTGGAGGCCGATCCGCGTCCGCGTGAGAAGCAGCGCGAGGAGACCGAGCGAGACGACCGCGACGACGACTGCGACGATCGACACCTTGCGGATCTCGACCCCCCACACCGTGATCGCGCGGTTGAGCGACGCCACGGAGGCGGCGGGCTCGCCGATCGTGTCGTCGCGGACGTCGATCAGGAGCGCCACGTTCTGGAGCAGGAACGCGACCGCGAACGTCGTCACGAGCATCACGGCCGGCGACTGGGTGCGGAGCGGTCGGAACACCAGCCGGTCCATGAGGCCGGAGACGACGACCGTGACGACGACGCACATCGCGATTCCCGCCCAGGTCGGCCAGTCGGCCTGCGAGGTGAAGGCGAGCGTGTACGCCCCGGCCATCACGATCTGGCCATACGCGAAGTTGACGAGGCGAAGCACGCCGAAGACGAGGCCGATGCCGACCGCCATCAGCGCGTACACGGCACCCAGCCCGATCGCGTCGACCACCGTCTGCGCATCCAATGCGCCGAGGACGAGCGCGCCGCTCACGAGAGGTAGGCGTGCACCATCGCCTCCGTGTTCTCGGCGTCGCTCGGCTCGAGCGTCAGCCGGATCTCGCCGTTGGCCATGAGGTACGTCCGGTCGGCGAACGCGACCGTCCGCTGCGCGCGCTGCTCGACGAGCAGCACGGTGATTCCGCGCCGCCTGATCTCGGCGAGCGCGTCGAAGACGACGTCGACGACACGTGGGGCGAGACCGAGGGACGGCTCGTCGAGCAGGAGCAGGTCCGGGCCTGCGACGAGGGCGCGGGCGATCGCAAGCTGCTGCTGCTGGCCGCCCGACAGCGCGCCCGCCTGCCGCCGGCCGAACTCGCGCACGACCGGGAAGAGCTCGTAGACCTCGGCGATCGCCTCCTCGCTGCCGTCACGGCCGCGGCGGCCGCTGAGTCCCAGCCGGAGATTCTCCTCGACGGTGAGCTCGGCGAAGATCCTCCGCCCCTCGGGCACGAGGGCGACGCCCGAGCGCGCGATCGACTCGGGCGAGCGGCCGCGGACAGAGCGGCCCGACAACCTGACGTCGCCTCCGTCGATCGGAACCGACCCCATGATCGCGTGGAGCGTCGTCGACTTCCCCGCGCCGTTCGGGCCGATCAGGCCCACGATCTCGCCTCCCCGCACCTCGATCTCGAGCCCGCGGACGGCGACGACCCCGCCGTACCTCACGGTCAGCTTGTCGAGCTCGAGCACCACCGGCGCAACGGCGTCACTCATGCCTCGTCCTCGGCGACGGCGCTCTCTCCGAGGTACGCGGCGGCGACGTCGAGGTTCGCGCGGATGTCGGCCGGGGTGCCCTCGGCGAGCACGCGGCCTTGGTCGAGCACCTGGATGCGGTCGCAGACACCCATGATCAGCGCCATGTTGTGGTCGATCAGGAGGACACCCGCCTCGTGGTCGTCGCGCACGGCTCGCACGACGGCCGCGAACGCAGGCACCTCCGCCTCGGTCAGCCCGGCGGCCGGCTCGTCCATCAGGACGTAGCGCGGCTCGGTCGCGAGCGCGCGCGCTACCCCGAGCCGCCTCTCGTCGCCGTGCGGCAGCGAGGACGCCGGCGCATCGGCGCGTCTGTCGAGGCCGAGCAGCTCGAGCAGCTCGTCGGCGCGACGACGCGCCTCACGCGGTGCGCTGCCGGTCCCGATCGCCGCGATCTCGACGTTCTCCCGGACCGACAGGCTGCGGAACGAGCGGCTGTGCTGGAACGTCCGCGCGAGCCCGGCGCGACCGCGGCGGTGCGCCGGCCAGCGGGTCACGTCCTCCCCGTCCAGCTCGACCGTCCCGGACGTTGGGGCGTCGAAGCCCGAGAGGACGTTCACGAGCGTCGACTTTCCGGCGCCGTTGGGCCCGATCAGGCCGACGACCTCGGTGCGGCGCACCTCCGTCGTGACGCCGTCGAGCGCCCGAACCCCCTCGAAGGATCGAGATACGGCGGTGGCCCGGAGTGCTGCTC
>DASSBV010000105.1:0-11561 GCA_035698545.1 Gaiella sp.
ATCGGGTCGACCGAGAAGCTCGCGAGCCTGACCGGCTGGCGCGCGTCGACCTCCTTCGCGGACGGTCTCGAGCGAACGATCGCCTGGTACCGCGACAACGAGGCCTGGTGGCGGGGGATCCTGGGGCGCGTCCGCGTCTCCTCGTCCTAGGCGCCGGCCCGGCTCAGCTCGGCCTGCTCGAGGCCGCGCGTGGCAGGCACGACGTGCAGGTGATCGCGGTCGATCGCGATGCCGGTGCGCCGGGGTTCCCACTCGCGGACGAGCGCGCCGTCCTGTCCTCGGAGGACGAGGAGGCGATCGATCGGCTCGCCCGAGCGCGCGCGGTCGACGGGATCGTCTCTCCGGGCGCCGACTGGCCGGTCGGCATTGCTGCACGCGTTGCCGAGAGGATCGGCCTCCGGCATCCGATCGACGCGCGGACGGGTGTCGTGGCAACGTCGAAGGCGCGGCAGCGCGAGGTTTTCGCCGAGGGAGGCGTGCCGCATCCGCCGCTGGTGGATCCACGCGACCCGGACGTCGAGCTTCCCGTTGTCGTGAAGGCGCCCGACCGGCAGGGGCAGCGGGGTCTCACGCTCGTGCGCTCCCGGGCCGAGCTCGAGCCCGCGCTCGCAACGGCGCGCGCGGAGTCCCGCTCGGGAACGGTTCTCGTCGAGCGACTCGTGGAGGGGCCGGAGCTGACGGTGAACGCGTTCTCGGTCGACGGCCGATTCACGCCACTCATCGTGACGGATCGGCTGACGGCCGAGCCGCCGGCGTTCGGCGTCGCGCTCGCGCACGTCTGGCCGTCCGTTCACGACGCCGGCGCGGCGGCCGAGGCGGCGCGGAAGGCAGTGGAGGCGGTCGGCATCCGCAACGGGCCGTCCTACACGCAGGTCCGTCTCGGCAAGGAGGGTCCCGTCGTGATGGAGGTCGCTGCACGAGTCGGCGGCGGACACGACGCGGAGCTCTGCAAGGCCGCCATCGGTGTCGACCTCAATCAGCTGACGATCCAGGCAGCGCTGGGGGAGTCGGTGTCCGAAACGGACCTGTCCTGGTGCCAGGCACGAAGCCATGTCCCGGCTGGACGTGGCGCGGCCGTCGTATTCCTCGTGCCCCCCGTTGGCAGGCTCCTCGAGGTCGAGGGGATCGAGAGCGCGGAGGCGGTCGACGGCGTCCGCTGGGTGCGCGTCTACCGTCAGCCTGGGCACGTCTTCGGGCCGCTACGCCGCGGCGCCGACCGAGCGGGTGCCGTCCTCGCAACCGGGCCGACCCGCGACGAGGCCCTGGAGCGGGCTCGCCGTGCGGCGGACGCCGTACGCTTCCGGGTCGATGCGGACGCGCCGTGACACCCGGCTCGGCTTCCAGCCGCCCGCGATCGGCGACGAGGAGGTCGCCGCGGTCGCGGAGACCCTTCGCTCCGGCTGGCTGACTACCGGCCCGCGGGCGGCCCTGCTCGAGGAGCGCCTGGCCAAGTACTTCGAGGTGCCGCACGTGCTCGCGGTCAGCTCGGGGACGAGCGCGATGCACCTCGCGCTGCTCGCCCTCGGCGTCGGCCCCGGCGACGAGGTGATCACGTCGCCGATCACCTGGCCCGCCACCGCGAACGTGATCGAGCACACCGGCGCGACCCCGGTGTTCTGCGACGTGCGGGACGACGACCTGAACCTCGACACGACGCTCCTGCCGACGCTGATCAACGAGCGGACGAAGGCGATCCTCCCCGTGCACCTCGCCGGGCAGCCCTGCGACCTCGACCCCATCCACGCGCTCGGTGTACCCGTCGTCGAGGACGCGGCGCACGCGCTCGAGAGCCGCTACCGCGGCCGCAAGCTCGGCGGGCTCTCGGAGGCGACGTGCTTCTCGCTCTACGCAACGAAGAATCTCGCGGCCGGTGAAGGCGGCCTCGTCGCGACGCCGCACGAGGACGTCGCGGAGGCGATCCGCTCGATGCGGCTCACGCGGCGCGGCGATGGGGCCCGCTACGACCAGACGACCGGCGGCTTCAAGGCCAACCTCTCGGACGTGCTCGCGGCAATCGCGCTCGTCCAGTTCGACAAGCTCGAGCTACACGGCGCGATCCGGGCGCGGCAGGTGGCGCTCTACGACGAGGGACTCGCCGACCTGGACGGGATCACGCCGCTTGCGCGCGACCCGCGCGATACGCACGCTCTCCACCTCTATGTCATCCGGATCGACCCCGAACACGCCGGCGCAACGCGCGACGAGTACCAGCGCGCCCTCGCGGAGGAGCTCATCTCGACCAGCATCCATTTCCTCCCCGTTCACCGCCTGACCTGGTTCCGCGAACGGTATCCGGAGCAGGCTTCCCTCGCGGTCGCAGAGCGCGCCGGTGAGGAGGTCTTGTCGCTGCCGCTCTCGCCCGCGCATGCGGACGAGGACATCCTCGACGCGATCGACGCCGTGCGTCGCCTGCACGCCGCTTTCACCGCATGAAGAAGCGCTCGCTGCGGATCGCGCTCACGCTGCTCTTCACCGGGCTTGCGGTCGCGTATCTCGTCTGGAAGATCGACCTCCACGAGACGCTCGACATCCTCGCGAGCACCGACCCTTGGTGGTTCGCGCTGGCGGTCGGGATCATGATCGGGACGGCGCTGCCGATGGCGCTCCGCTGGCAGTGGCTGATGGAGGCGCAGGGGATGCCCGACCGCTTCTGGTGGCTCACACGCGCGTACTTCGTCGCGTACACGGCGGGCCAGCTCCTCCCGACCTCGATCGGCGGGGACGCCATGCGCGTGTACGAGACCGCCCGGCGGCACGGCGGGCGTACGGCCGACATCACCGCGATCGTGCTGCTGGAGCGGGGCCTCGGAGGCGCCGGAACGGTGCTCCTCGGCGCCGTCGGATTCGTCCTCGCGCTGGGCACCTACGACGTCGGCGCCTATCTCTGGCTCGAGGGGCTGTTCGTACTGGGGACCTTCGTCCTGCTGTTCCTCTTCTTCGCACGCTCGGCCAGGCCGCTCCTCGTCAGGACCCGTCCGCTCCTGCGCAGGCTGCGCGTCGAGCGCCCGATGCGCGCGTTCTACGCCGGCGTCCATCACTTCCGCGGGCACGTTCGGCTCCTCATCTGGGTGTTCGTGTTCACGACGGCGATCCAGGCGGTGCGCGTTCTCGCGATCTGGGCGGCAGCGAAGGCGGTCGGGATCGACCTCGGGCCGCGGATCTACTACGTGATGGGCCCGCTGTTCTTCCTCGTGCTCCTCGTCCCCTTCACGCTCAACGGCTTCGCCGTCCGGGAGGCGTTCTTCGTCAGCTTCCTCGGAAGCGTCGGAGTTCCCGCCGACCAGGCTTTCGCAGCCGGGTTTCTGTTCTTCCTCGTGAGCGCCACTCTCGCGCTCCCGGGCGCCGCGGTCCTGCTCTGGGAAGGGCTCCGAGGGGGCTCGCGCCCGCGGCTCGAGCATGGCTGACGAGGGCGCGCGCGCCGCGTGCGTGATCGTGACCTATGACGCTCTCCCGTGGATCGAGCGCTGCCTCGAGAGCGTCGCACACGTGGAGACCGTCGTCGTCGACAACGGCTCGAGCGACGGCACCGTCGCCCTCGTGCGCGAGCGATTTCCCTCCGTCCGGGTGATCGAGGGAGAGAACCGTGGCCTCTGCGCGGGCTGGAACACGGGCTTCCGGGCCACGTCGTCCGAGCACGTCCTCCTGCTGAACGCGGACGCGTGGCTCCTCGAGGGCGCGCTCGACGCGCTCGCCGCCGCCGCCGACCGGCATCCCCGCGCCGCGGCAATCGGGCCGCGCCTGCAGAACCCCGACGGGTCGCTCCAGCGCTCGGTCCGCGGCTTCCCGAGCGTCTGGCGCATCGCGACCGAGTACCTCTACCTCCGCAAGGTCGCGCCCCGCTCTCGCGCGCTCAACGCGTTCTACGGCGCAGGCTTCGACCACGAGAGCGAACGCGAGGTCGAGTGGGTGATGGGCGCGTGCTTCCTCGTGCGGCGGTCGGCGTACGACGAGGTGGGCCCGTTCGACGAGCGGTACTTCATGTTCAGCGAGGAGGTCGACTGGATGCGCCGAGCGGCCGATCGCGGCTGGTCGGTGGTGTTCGCGCCGGACGCCCGGTGCGTCCACGTGGGCGGTGCGGCCCACGGCGGCCGGCTCTTCCGTGAAAACGTCAGCGGGCTCCTCCGCTACCTCTCGGTCCACGGCCGGCCGGGCGAGGCCGAGCGCGCCCGACGGCTTCTCCGCGCATCGCTCGCCGTCCGCGGCCGGCTCTACCGCGGAGAGCGCGGCCGGCTCTACCGGGAGGTCGCCGCCTGGCTCGGCTCGGGCGACGCCGAGTCGCTGATCGCCTGATGCTTCTGCTGGTCCAGCTCGCGTTCGGCCTGGCCGCCGTGCTCGCGCCAGGCGCGCTCGTCGCGCGGGCGCTCGGGGTGCGCCGTCTCTCCGCCACCGTCGCCTGGGCGCTCGTCGTCGTCTTTGCCGCGCTCGCCGTCACGTTTCTGGTCTCGGCGTCTCTCGACCTGACGCTCCTGCTCTTGCTCGCGACCGGGGTGGCGGCGCTTCCCTTCGCCGCGCGGCGACGGCGAGCTGACTTTGTGGTGAATCACCACAAGCGCCGTATCCCGGGCCGCGGATTGGTCTTCGCAGCGGGCGCCTTGCTCGGTCTGCTCCTCTGGCACGTGGCCGGCAACGTCGGCGGCGATGGGTACTTCCATCTCGCCCGGGTGCAGAAGCTTCTGGCGTTCGGCGACCTGTCGACCGGGGCGGTGAACGAGTTCCCCGACGGCGGGCTGCATCCCGGCTACGCCTTTCCGCTCTGGCACGGCGTGCTCGCGCTGATCGCGAAGGTCTCCGGCGCGAGCCCCGTCGACGTCGTCCTGCACGGGCCGACCGTCCTGGCGCCGCTCGCGGCGGTGCTCGCCTACGAGGCCGGCTGGGCCCTGTTCCGGCGCGTCGCCCCCGCCGTGACGTCGGCGGCGGCCGGGATCGCGCTCGTCGCCATGGCGCCCGCGCACGGCGGCGCCTTCACGTCGCTCGCGCTTCCGGCGACCGCCTCGCGCCACCTGCTTCTCCCGGCCGCGCTCGCGCTGGCAGTCGAGGCGACGCGAAGACCGACACCCGCGCTGCTCGCCTCGGCCGCTGCCGCGTCACTCGCGCTCGCCGTCGTCCACCCGACGTATGCGCTGTTCCTCTGGATCCCGTTCGCCGGCTTCCTGCTCGTCCGGTGGCTCTGGCGCCATCGGGACGCCCGTGCAGGGTTGCTCGCCTTGGGCGCGCTCGTCGTCCCCGCGGCGGCCTTCTTCGCGTGGTTGTTGCCGGTGGTCGGCGACACGGCCTCCGTCGACCCTGACGTGTCGGAGCGTGCGCGCGGATTCGAGCAGTACGCCGGCCAGCTCAGCGGGGACGCGAACCGGTTCGCGCTCGTCCCCGAGCTGTTCAGCCGAACGGGAGCGGTCGCGGTCGCGGGGTTGCTGCTGCTCCCGCTCGCCGGCCTCGCGGCTCGTCGCCGGTGGGCGGCCTACGTGGTGGGGGGCGCGCTCGCGGTGCTCGTCGTCTGCCTCGTCCCCTGGCTCTTCACGCCGTTCTCCGACATCGTGTCGCTCTCGCAGTCCAGGCGACTCGCGGCCTTCCTGCCGCTTCCCTTCGCGGTCGGCGGCGGGATGGGCGTGCTGGCGAGCCTGATCGGCCCTCTCGTCGCGCCGGTCGCGCTCGCGGCCGGGGTCATCTTCCAGATCGTGTACCCCGGGGACTTCGGCTACACGCTGGAGACCGGCGGCCCGGCGCTCGCGACGTGGTTCGCGGTCGCGGGAGCAGTCGTCGCGTTCGTCGTGGGGTTCCGTGCGCGCCTCCCACGCGAGCGGCGCGCTGCGCTCGCGTCGGCGCTCCTGCTCCTCCCGACGTACGCACACGGGCTGACGCACTGGACGCCGTCCGACGCCCGCCCGCCGAACCCTCTCTCACCCGCGCTGATCGACGCCGTCCGCGACCACGTTCCGGTCGGCGCCGTCGTCTACGCCGATCCGGAGGCGAGCTACCGGCTCGGCGCCGTCGCGCCCGTGCGGATCTGTGTCGCGCCACCGGGGCACGTCGCCGACACCGTCGCCAACCGCCCGCGCGAGCGGGTGGAGGAGTTCCGGCGCTTCGCCCGCACCGGCGACCTCGCGATCCCGCGCGCCTGCGGGGCGACCTGGCTCGTCGTCGACCGCGACCGGTTTCCGCAGCTCTCGTTCGACTCACCCGTCGTTCACAGAGACCGGCGCTGGGTGCTGTATCGGCTCGTCGGCTGACAGTACGATCGCCGCCGGTGAAGGCCCTCCTCGTCAGCTTCTATTTTCCACCCGCCGGCGGCGGCGGGGTGCAGCGGCCGCTCAAGCTCGCGCAGTACCTGCCTGCGATGGGCATCGAGACGCACGTGCTCGCGCCCGACGACCCGCGTTGGCTTCATCGCGACGACGGCCTTCGGGCCCCGTCCCAGGCGTGGGTGCACCGCGCGCGGTACGTCGGCGTCTCGGGCGGCAAGCCGTCGGAGGTGCTCGCGGGCACCCAGGGGCTCGAGCGGGTCGCGACGCACGCCCGGCTCCAGCTCCGGCGACTGGTCGTGCCTGACGAGAACGCGACGTGGGCCGTGACGGCGATCCCGGCCGGGATCAAGCTCGTGCGGCGGCACGGCATCGACGTCGTCATCTCGACGTCGCCGCCGCCATCGACGCACCTGATCGCCGCCGCGATCGCGCGCGCGACCGGCGTGCCGTGGGTGGCCGATCTGCGCGACTCACTCGTGGCGCACGCGCATCGGCGCGCCGACACCACCGCGACTCGCGTCAAGTCGTCCATGCACAGGCGGGTCGCGCGCCTCGTCGCGTCGCGCGCCGATGCGATCAGCTGCGTGTCCGAGGCGATCTCCGAGGAGACCCGGACGCTCGCCCCGCGCGGCCGCGTGGTGACGATCGCGAACGGCTGCGACTTCGACGACGTCGCCGGGCTCGAGCACCACCCCTCCGAACGGTTCCGAATCACGCATACAGGCAGCTTCTTCGGACGGCGGGACCCGCGCCCGTTTCTCCAGGCGCTCCACGACTCCGGGCTCGACGTCGTCGCCAGGTTCCTCGGCGACTTCAGGCCGGCAGATCGCGAGTGGGCCGAGTCGCTCGGGCTCGCCGAGCGGCTCGAGCTGCTCCCGTATGCCCCGCGCGCTGACTCACTCGCGCTCCAGCGCGACTCCGAGGCGTTGCTGCTCCTGATCCCCGAGGCAGAGGGGCGCGGGCGCGGCGTGCTCTCCGGGAAGGTGTTCGAGTACCTCGCCGTCGGCCGCCCGATCCTCGCCGCCGTGCCGCCCGACGGCGCCGCCGCCGAGCTGATCCGTGAGACAGGAGCGGGCATCGTCGCGGCGCCCGACGACACAGGCGCGATCAGAGAGGCGCTCGAGGAGCTCCACGCCCGCTGGCGCCGCGACGAGCTGCCGGGCGTCGAGCTCGGCGAGGCTTGGCGGCAGCGACTGTCCCGCCGGACGCGCGTCGAGGAGATGGCAACCCTGCTCCACGACCTGGTCGGCCGGTAGAGGCTCGCCGCGCGCCGCGATACCCTCGCCCGACGGACGACGTGCTGCAACGCTGGTTCTCGGCCGGGGTCGCCACGCGGCGGCTCGTGGTGGCGTTCTGCCTCGCCGTCACCCTGGTCGCGCTCGCGGTGCGATATCCGGATGCGATCCGAGACGCGGGCGACACCGCCCGCGCGAACGCGAACCTCGACCTCGTCGACCGCGACGTCGGCGCCGGCAACTCCGTCTTTCCAGAACAGTCGCTGCTCGTCGCGGCCCGCGGGCTGATCCCGGCCGACGAGAGCTTCGCGGTCGCGTCCGGGGACCCACAACCCGGCTGGACTCCACTCACGCCGCTGGCAGCCGAGCCGTTCCTCCGCTCGTACCTCCTTCCGCGACGGCTCGACCCGAACGCGCGTTGGATCGTCTGTCTCGCCTGCGATCGAGGTGCGTACGCCGACGCCGAAGCCGTGTGGGAAGGCGACGACGGCCTGTCGATCCTCCGGCGCGAGTCGTGACCGTCCGTGCGATCCTCGGCCTGGCCGCGTTGAACGGCGCGTACGCGGTGCTCGGCATGACGCTCCTCTGGGCGATCCGCGGGCTCTCGCGCTGGTCCGACGTCGTGCGGCTCGCGGGCCTCGGGTATCTGCTCGGCCTCGCCGCCTTCGGCGTCGTCTGGACACAGCTGCTGGTGGTCGGCGTGCCGCTCGACGGCTGGACGCTCGTCCTCTCGCTCGTGCTCGGCACCGCCGCCGCGGCGAGCGTCGCCGTCCTCCTCCGCCGCGAGCGCCCACACGGGCTCGGCGACCCGGCCCGGCACGCCTCGACCGGCGGCGTGCTCGTGACGGCCGGCGGGATCGCCCTGGCGGGCCTCCTGCTGGAGGTGATGTTCCGCTCGGCAAGGCTGCAGAGCCTTCAGGCATACGACGCCTGGGCGTTCTGGGTGCCGAAGGCGAAAGCGATCTACTACTTCGGCGGGCTCGACCACCAGCTGTTCACCACGCTCGCCAACCCGACATACCCACCGGTCGTGCCGATCCTCGACGCTGCCGCGTTCCATGCGATGGGGAGCGCCGACGTGAGCACGTTCCATCTGCAGTACTGGTTCCTCGTCCTCGGTGCGACGGCCGCGATCGCCGGCTGCCTCTACCGCCACGTGCCGGCGTGGCTCCTCTGGCCGTCGCTGCTTCTCGTCCTCACCGTCCCGCGCGTCGCGTCGGGCCTCCTCGTCCCGCAGGCGGACGTGCTGGTCGACGTGCTGTTCGTCGTCGGCGTCCTCCTGCTCGTCCTCTGGCTGCGCGACGGCCGCGGCTGGCGCCTCGCCGCGGTCGCCGTGCTCCTCGCGGGAGCAGGGCTGACGAAGCGCGAAGGGCTGCTCTTCGCCGCCGCTGCGCTGGGAGTCGGCCTCGCGGCGTCGTTTGGCCGCCGCCGGGCCGTGTGGCCGCGCCTGCTCGTCGTTTCCGCGCTCGTCGCGGTCGCGGCGCTTCCCTGGCGGCTCTGGTACTCGAGGCAGGGGATTGGTGGGGAGGCACCCACCGACGTGGGCGCAGGGGGGTCGGTCGACCGCATGCTCGACGCGCTCAGGCTCTCGTTCGACGTCCTCTTCGACACGACCCTCTGGTCCGTCGTGCCGATCGTGGCACTGGTCGCCGTCGGCGCTGCGTTCGTCTGGGGTGACCGGCGCGTGGCGGCCTTTCTCGCAGCGGTGCTCACGCTCGTCTTTCTCGGCGGCGCCTGGGTGACGTACGCGTTCCGCGAGCTTCCGATCACCGCGGACGAGGCGCTGAACCCGATCGTTCGTTACACCGGCGCGATCGTGCTTCTCGCCGCCGTCGGGACTCCGCT
Source organism: Gaiella sp. (assembly GCA_035698545.1). Taxonomy (GTDB): domain Bacteria; phylum Actinomycetota; class Thermoleophilia; order Gaiellales; family Gaiellaceae; genus Gaiella. Next base: position 9,320 of record DASSBV010000105.1, read on the forward strand.
GCTGCTCGCGTCGGTGTGGCGAAGCGGGCCGGAGGAGAGGCAGTGAGGCGGTCGACGACGCAGCTCTTGGCGGTGGCGATCGTCGCGGTGCCGCTCGTCGCGTACCCGGCCGTCGCGCTCAGGCACGGCGCGCACTTCCCGTCCCCCGCGGACTGCGTCCACATTGCGAAGCCCGGGGAGTCGGGCGACCTCGACCTCGTGTTCGGCCGCCGCGACACGGTCGCCGAAGCCGACGTGCTGCTCGAGCAGGTCCGCAGCGTCGGCTATCGCGACGCCGAAGTGCAGGCGGACGGTTGTCTCCGCTGGAAGGTCGTCTACACCGGCATCGAGTCGTACGAGCAGGGCGCCAGCTCTGCGGCCGAGGCGCGCGGCGCGGGATTGGCGCCGCAGATCGAGCTCGCACCGGCGGGCTGACGCTTACGATTCGACGCCGTGGCGACCCTCGCCCTCGACCGCCCGCGCGCCGTCGCCACCCACGCCCCGGTGGTCGAAGGGCTGTTCTTCGCAACCGTCTTCACAGTCACCTTCGCGAAGCTCCAGTGGGAGGTCGCGGGGACGCTCGCGTTCTCGGACGTCGTCACCTTCCTCTTCCTCTTCGCATTCGCCGTCCATCGGCTCGAGCGGCTCGACGGCCGCATGACGCGCGCGGCGTGGATCACGCTTGCCTTCTTTGCGGCATTCCTGCTCGTCTACCTGATCGGGTTCTTCAACCTCGACACTGCCCAGTCGCTCGCGCAGTGGGCGAAGGGGATGGTGAAGTTCCTTCTCCACTTCCTGTTCCTCGTCGCCGGGGTCGCGTTGATCGCGCGGCGCGGGCAGCGCTTCTACTGGCAGGCACTCGCCGCGTTCGTTCTCGGCGTCGCGGCCAACGCCGCCTACGGCGTGCTCCAGCTCGCCGTTGCCGAGGGGGCCGGTGGCAACCTCGACGCCGCGTGGCTCACGCCGATCACCGGAGGCGCCAGCAAGATCAACGTCTACGGCGCGATCCAGGGGAAGGACGTCTACCGCATCAACGCTCTCACGGGCGACCCGAACCACCTCGGGATCGAGCTCGCCGCAGTGCTCGTCCTCCTCTTGCCGCTCTACCTCCGGCTCGAGCGCGGTCATCGGCTCCGGACGCCGCTGATGGCGCTCCTCGCCTTTCTCCTGATCGTCGAGCTCGCGACGCTCTCTCGGAGCGGGCTCCTCGGCCTCGCCTGCGGGCTTGCGGTGCTCGCCGTGCCGTACCGGCGCCATCTGCTGACGGCGCGGCTCTTGGTCCCGCTCGCGGTCGTCCTGCTCGGCGTGCTCGCCTTCGTCGCCCGCCGCGCCGACTTCTTCGAGCAGGTGCTCCGCTCCCGGATCTCGACGGAGGGCCAGGCCGCCTCGACGCACTTCGTCGTCTACGACTTCATCCCCGACGTGCTCTCGCAACACCCGCTCTTCGGGCTCGGGCTCAACACGTTCTCCGTCTACTACGAGTTCGTCACGGGCCGGACGAACTTCGGGCCGCACTCGTTCTACGTCGCGCTCTTCGTCGAAAGTGGGCTCGTCGGCGCGGTCGTGTTCGCGGCGTTCCTCGTCTACCTGTTCCGCCGAGTCGGCGCGACGCGCCGCATCGGGCGCGCGCTCGCTGCCGCTGGCGACCCACTTGCCGCACGCGTGCGGCCGCTCGGGTGGGGGCTCACCGCCGCGCTCGTCGCGACGCTCGCCTCGAACGCCTTCTACCTCACGATGTCCTTCTACTACTTCTTCGTGCTCGCATTGCTCGCGATCGCCGCGCCGACGGTGTTCGCGGCGAGTCTGGGCCGCCGCCCGGCGTGAAGCTACTCGTTCTGACGACGTCCTACCCACGCGACGGCGGCGACATCGCAGGGACCTTCGTGCGCGACGGCGTGGAAGCCCTTCGCGCCGAGGGGCTCGAGGTGCGGGTGGTCTCGCCTGCGAGTTTCCGGCACTTCGGGATCGCGTACGGCGACGGGATCGTGAACAACCTGCGCCGCGCCCCGTGGAAGGTCGCGCTCCTGCCGCTGTTCCTCCTCTCGTTCACGCTCGCGGCGCGCCGAGCCGCCCGCAACGCGGACGTCGTGCATGCGCACTGGCTGCCGAGCTCGCTGCCCGCAATGGCGACGGGCAAGCCGTTTGTGCTCCAGCTCTGGGGCTCCGATGTCGCGCTCGCAAAGCACGTGCGGCCACTCGCGCGCCGGCTCGTCCGTCGGGCGCGGATCGTCGTCTGCGCCTCAAACGCGCTCGCCGACGACGC
>DASSBV010000106.1:0-5342 GCA_035698545.1 Gaiella sp.
CCCTCGTTCGAGTGGCGCCACGACGCGCCGCCGTCCTCGGTGAGCCAGACGCCGACGGCGGAGATCGCGAGGAGCAGCTTCGACGGGTCGCCGGGCCATGTGACGATCGTGTGGAGGCACAGGCCGCCTGCCCCGGGGTTCCAGTCCGGCCGCGTCGGATGGTCCCAGAGACCGCGGTTCAGCGACCAGGTGAGGCCGCCGTCGCGGCTGGAGAAGAGCGGGCCCGGGTCGCCGCCGGCGTAGAGGACGCCGTCCTCCACCCCCGGGACGATCACCCAGAGCCGGTTCAGCGCGCCCTTGTACATGTCGTCCGGGTTGCCGCTGAACTCCGCCGCGGGATCGACCTCGTCGTCGCCGGGCAGCACCGTTCCCGTCGCCTGCTCCCACTCGCCCGTCGGGTCGTCGGTGACCCAGATCCGCGGACCGTAGAACCACGACGTGACGGACGCGAGGTAGCGCCCCGTGCGCGGGTCGCGCATCGCGTATTCGACGCTCTGGCCGGCGAACGCGCGGGCTGTCACCTCGAACCCACCGCCGTTGCCCTCGAGCCGGAAGAGCCCTTTCTTCGTCCCGACGAGGAGCTCAGTCACCTCAACCTCCCGTGATCGCGGGGAGCACGTGCACGCGGTCGTCGCCGGCGACCGGTGTTGCCGCCTCCCCGTGGATGCCGTTGACGAACACGTTGACGTGCTCGCGGATTCGTCCCTGCTCGTCGAGCACCCAGCCGGCGATGGGTGGATGCTCCCGCTCGAGGGCGACGAGCACCTCGCCCACGGTCGCGCCGGCGATCGCGTGCGCCCGCCCCCCACAGAGCTCGGAGAGCGGAGCGCGGAGCATCACCTGCGCCATCGGGCCATCCTAGGACGCATCTCACGGAGATAGACGTACGGCTGGCACGAGAATCATCGGCCCGCGTCAAACACGCTCGAGCTCGAGCATGCCGTGGGGGGAGCCGTACTCGGTGAGCTTCCCGAGGAAGGGCGCGCCCGGGAACGCCTCGGGCCCATGGACCCCCGTCCCCGACCACGTGCCGGAGGCGAGGAGCTCGAGCGCGACGACCGGGTTGAGCGCCGTTTGCCAGACCACCGCCTGGGACCCGTACTCGCGCATCGACCACTCGTTGTCGACGACGTGGAACAGGTAGGTCGTGCGGGGCCGTCCGTCCGTACCGGTCCCGGTCACGAGCGTGCCCGCGCAGGTCTTGCCCGTCATCCGGTCGCCGAGCGTGGCGGGATCGGGGAGGGATGCGGCGATGACGTCGCGCGGCGCCACCTGCACATCGCCGACGGGGATCGGCTCTTTCCCGTCGAGGCCGAGCTTGTGCAAGGTCTTCAGCACCTCGATGAACTCGTCGCCGAGCCCGTACTTGAACGTGACGCGCCGGCAGTCGACGTAGCGGGGGACGAGGAGCACCTCCTCGTGCTCGACGTTCACGCACTCGACCGGGCCGATCCCCTCGGGGAAGTCGAACACCTCGGGCTCCGAGAACGGCGCCGTCGTGAACCAGCCGCGGTCGCGCTCCCACACCACCGGCGGGTTGAGGCACTCCTCGATCGTCGTCCAGATCGAGAACGTCGGCGCGAAGTCGTACCCCTCGACCACGAGGTTGGCGCCGTCGCGGACGCCGATTTCGTCGATCGACGAGAACAGCTCGTCGGCAGCGTGCCGCGCGAACACGTCGGAGAGACCCGGCTCGACCCCGATCCCGACCAGCGCGAGCAGTCCGCGCTCCTCCCACGCTGCTGCGCGCTCGAACTGGTAATCGCCGAGCTTGACGCCGGTCAGCTCGTACGGCCGCTCGGGATGCGGCTCGGAGAGCGTCATCGCCATGTCGAGATACGTGACGCCCGCCTCGAGGCACGCGTCGAAGATCGGCTCGTTGAAGCGCGGGTCGACCGCGTTGAGCACGGCGTCGGCGCGCGTCTCGCGGACGAGCTCGACGACGCCCTGGCGGCTCGAGGCGTCGGCCGCGTGCGCGGCGAAACGGCCGTCGTCCGCCGCCGCGACGACCGCCTCGGCGCGTGCGAGGTCGTAGTCCGCCAGCGCGCAGTGGTCGAAGAACGTCCGGCGCCGCGCGATCGCGGCGAACGCCGAGCCGACACCGCCGGTGCCGATGACGAGGATCCTCATCGCGGGTGCAAGATACTGTCGGCGAACGAGTCGACCTCCCGGAGGAGTCGCATGAGCGTTTCAGTCGCGCAGCAGAAGATGTTCGTCGACGGGGAGTTCGTCGACGCGTTGTCGGGGGAGACGATGGAGGTCCGGAACCCCGCCACGGGCGAGGTCATCGCCGAGGTTCCCCGCGCAGGCGTGGAGGACGTCGACCGCGCCGTGGCCGCGGCCGAGACCGCCTGGGAGAGCTGGCGCGAGAAGACGCCGAAGGACCGGATGGAGCTGCTGCTGGGGCTCGCGGACGTGATCGACGACAACGCCGAGGAGCTTGCGCGCCTCGAGTCGCTCAACGTCGGGAAGCCCTGGTGGGTCGCGGTCGACGAGCCGGGGATGATGTCGGACAACCTCCGCTTCTTCGCCGGGGCAGCGCGGAACCTCGAAGGCAAGGCCGCGGCCGAGTACGTGGAGGGCTACACGTCGATGATCCGCCGCGAGCCGCTCGGCGTCGTGGCCGGGATTGCGCCGTGGAACTACCCGCTCTTCATGGTGATTTGGAAGATGGGGCCTGCGCTCGCGGCCGGGAACGTGCAGATCATCAAGCCCGCCGAGCAGACGCCGCTCACCGTCCTCCGCTTCGTCGAGCTCGCGCAGGAGATCCTCCCAAAAGGTGTGCTCCAGGTCGTCACCGGCGACGGAGTCCCGGCCGGCGACCGCCTCGTCCGGCATCCCTCGGTGCGCCTCGTCTCGCTGACCGGCGACACGGCCACCGGAAAGCTGATCGCGAAAAACGCGGCGGACACCGTCAAGCGCGTTCACCTCGAGCTCGGCGGCAAGGCGCCGATGGTGGTGCTCGACGACGCCGACCCGGCGACCGTCGCGGAGGCGGTCAAGGTCGGCGGGTACTTCAACTCGGGGCAGGACTGCACCGCGTCGTCGCGGATCCTCGTCTCGGAGCGGATCTGGGACGACGTGCTCTCGTCGACCGTCACCGCGGTCGAGGGGATGACCGTGGGCGACCCCGGCACCGACGACGAGATCGTGATGGGCCCCGTCATCTCCGCGGAGCAGCAGGAGCGGGTGCTCGGCTTCGTCGAGCGGGCTGTTGCCGCGAAGGCGACGGTCGTGACCGGCGGCGGGTCCGTCGGCGACCGCGGGTACTTCGTCGCGCCGACCGTGGTCACCGACGTCGCGCAGGACAGCGAGATCGTGCAGAACGAGGTCTTCGGGCCTGTCGTCACCATGCAGCGGTTCGCGTCGGACGAGGAGGCGGTCGCGATGGCGAACGACGTCCGCTACGGGCTCGCCGCCTCGGTCTTCTCGGAGAACGTCGGCCGAGCGATGAAGGTGGCGGGGCGGCTCGACTTCGGCACCGTCTGGGTGAACGAGCACCTCTTCCCGCTGACCGCCGAGATGCCGCACGGCGGCTTCAAGGAGTCGGGCTACGGGAAGGACATGTCGCTCTACTCGATGGAGGAGTACACCCGCCTCAAGCACGTCTGCGTGAAGCTCGCCTGAGCCCGCGTTCCGCCGCCCACGACGCATCGCGTTGACGGAATGCGTGGGAGCATGGTAGGAACACCCTCGCATTGCGCAGCCGAACGCAGCCGCGACGCGCGCCGAGGGGGCAGACCGCCCGTCCGCCGCGCGGCCCCGTCTCGCGGGCGCCCGAGCTCGACCGAGTCGACCGCGGGATCATCGAGGCGCTCCAGTCGAACGGGCGTGAGTCGTTCCGGCGCATCGCAACCGCCGTGGGTGTCTCGGAGGCGACCGTGCGCGCTCGGTATGCCCGGCTCTGCAACGAGGGGATCCTGCAGGTCACGGGCGTCACAAACCCGCTCGGGCTCGGCTTCGAGTCCTCCGCGATGGTCGGCATCCGCACGGCCGGCGCGCCCGAGCTTGTCGCCGACGAGCTGGCGCGCTGGGAGGAGGCGGACTACGTCGTCGTCACCGCCGGTCGCTTCGACCTGCTCGTCGAGGTCGTGTGCGCCGACCGGAGGGCGCTGCTCGACGTGACGAACCGGATCCGGGGCCTACCCGGAGTCGTCTCGACGGAGAGCTTCCTCTACCTGGAGCTCTGGAAGCAGCTGTACGACTGGGGGGTCGGCGGGGATCGGGGAAACGGGGACGCGCAATGAGCGAGTCGACGATGCCGCCCGACGTCCGCCTCGTCGACGTCGTCAAGGAGTTCGCGGAGGTGCGCGCGGTCGACGGCATCTCGCTGGAGATTCCGCGCGGCTCGTTCTTCGCGCTGCTCGGGCCGTCGGGCTGCGGCAAGACGACGACGCTTCGCATGATCGGCGGCTTCGAGGAGCCGAGCGAGGGGCAGATCTTCCTCGGCGACCGGGACGTCGTCGGGCTGCCGCCGTACAAGCGCGATGTGAACACCGTGTTCCAGAGCTACGCCCTGTTCCCGCACATGACGGTCGCCGAGAACGTCGGCTTCGGGCTCGAGCGGCGGAAGATCGGCAAGACGGAGCGGCGGGCGCGCGTGCGGGAGGTGCTGGAGCTCGTCGATCTGGGCGGGCGCGAGGACCGGAAGCCGAGGCAGCTCTCGGGCGGTCAGCAGCAGCGGGTCGCGCTTGCGCGCGCGATCGTCAACAACCCGCGCGTGCTGCTCCTCGACGAGCCGCTCGGCGCGCTCGACCTCAAGCTGCGCAAGCAGATGCAGCTCGAGCTGAAGCGGATCCAGAACGACGTCGGGATCACGTTCGTCCACGTCACGCACGACCAGGAGGAGGCGATGACGATGGCGGACACGATCGCGGTGATGAACGGGGGGCGCATCGAGCAGCTCGGTACGCCGGCCGAGCTCTACGAAGAGCCGCGCACCGCGTTCGTCGCGGGGTTCCTCGGAAAGTCCAACCTGCTCGACGGGACGGTGTCGGGAGACGGCGTCGTCCGGCTGCTCGACGGCTCCGAGCTGCGCGCCCGGACGAACGGCAACCACGGGCCCGTGTCGATCGGCGTCCGCCCCGAGAAGATCCGGCTCGGCGACGCCGGGGTGAACCGGCTCTCGGGGATGGTCAAGGAGTCGGCGTACATCGGCGTGGCGACCGAGGTCGTGGTGGCGACCCCGGTCGGGGAGCTGACCGTGTTCCACCAGAACGTCGAGGCGGGCGGTGGCGCGCCCGCCCCGGGAAGCAAGGTGACGCTGTCCTGGGAGTCCGAGGCGACCTTCGTCGTCGATCGAGGAGAGGAGAGGCCCGAATGACAATGCGGATCACTCGTCG
>DASSBV010000107.1:0-3680 GCA_035698545.1 Gaiella sp.
GTGTGGATAGCCGCACCATCCGACTGGCGCGATCCCCCGAAATGACAGGACAGTGGCACGCCATGCTGTAGGCGTGTCGAGGAGACGGAGGCGCAACGGAATGACGAGGACGTTCGCGGGGCGGCGAGACGGCCGGCGAGAGGTCGCCGCGCTCGTCTCCGAGATCCAACAGCTGACGAGCGAGCGTCGGCGCCTCCAGACGCGCGGCGGCGCAAGCATGGAGCTCGAGGCGAACGAACGCGCGCTCGACGAGCTGCGCTGGCTTCTTGCGGACGCCGCGCGGCGCTCGGCGGTCGAGCCGGCGACCGCAGCCTGACGGAGCCGCGCGGCCCGGACGTCCGGCATGCTTAGGGCGTGCTCCAGGAGACGAACGACACCGACCCGGTCGAGACCCGGGAGTGGCTCGACTCCGTCGACGCGGTCGTCGAGGCGGACGGGCGCCGGCGGATGGGCGATCTGCTCGACACGGTCGTCGACCACGCGCAGGACCTCGGAGTCTCCGTCGGGGCCGGCGTCTCGACCCCGTACGTCAACACGATCCTTCCCGAGGACGAGCCGGAGATGCCCGGCGACTCCGAGCTCGAGCGGATGGCGACGGCGCTCGTCCGCTGGAACGCGATCGCGATCGTGCTGCAGGCGAATGCCGAGTCGACCGAGCTCGGGGGTCACATCGCGAGCTACCAATCCGCTGAGACCCTCTACGAGGTCGGCTTCGACCATTTCTGGCGCGGCCGCTCGGGCGACCACCTGGGCGACCTGGTCTACCTTCAGGGCCACTCGTCGCCTGGGTTCTACTCGAGGGCGTTCCTCGAGGGCCGGCTGAGCGAGGAGCAGCTGCGCAACTTCCGCCAGGAGGTGGGGGGCGGTGGGCTCTCGTCCTACCCCCATCCGTGGCTGATGCCGGATTTTTGGCAGTTCCCGACCGTCTCCATGGGCCTCGGCCCCTTGATGGCGATCTACCAGGCGCGCTTCATGAAGTACCTCGAGGCGCGCGGGATCGTCCCCGCGGGCGACCGAAAGGTCTGGGCATTCATGGGCGACGGCGAGATGGACGAGCCGGAGTCGATGGGCGCGATCTCGCTCGCGAGCCGTGAGCGGCTCGACAACCTCGTCTTCGTCGTCAACTGCAACCTCCAGCGCCTCGACGGCCCCGTGCGCGGCAACGGGAAGATCATCCAGGAGCTCGAGACGAGCTTCCGCGGCGCGGGCTGGAACGTGATCAAGGTGATCTGGGGCTCGAACTGGGATCCCCTGCTGGCGGCCGACCACGACGGCTGGCTGCGCGGCCTGATGGAGGAATGCGTCGACGGCGAGTACCAGACCTTCAAGGCGAACGACGGCGCCTTCGTGCGCGAGCATTTCTTCGGCAAGTACCCGGAGACCGCGGCGATGGTGGCCGACTGGACCGACGACGAGATCTGGGGTCTACGGCGCGGGGGGCACGACCCGCAGAAGGTCTACGCGGCCTACCACGCCGCGGTCCGGCACACCGGCCAGCCCACGGTGATCCTCGCGAAGACGATCAAGGGCTACGGAATGGGGGTCGCCGGCGAGGGCCGCAACATCACGCACCAGCAGAAGGCCATGAACGACGAGGCGCGGCTTGCGATCCGCGACCGGCTCGGGATCCCGCTCACGGACGAGGAGGCGACCGGCGCGTTCTTCCACCGCCCACCTGAGGACAGTCCCGAGCTGAAGCATCTGCTGGAGCGGCGCAAGGCGCTCGGCGGGAGCCTGCCCGCGCGGCATACCGACGCCGAGCCGCTACCGACCCCGGATCCCTTCACGAGCGTGCTCGAGGGGAGCGGAGACCGGGAGAACTCGACGACGATGGCGTTCGTCCGGATCCTCAACTCGCTCGTCCGCGACGAGACGCTCGGGCCGCGGGTCGTGCCGATCGTGCCCGACGAGTCACGGACGTTCGGGATGGAGGGGATGTTCCGCCAGCTCGGCATCTACTCGTCGCGGGGCCAGCTGTACCAGCCCGAGGACGCCGGGGACTTCATGTACTACCACGAGGACCGCGACGGGCAGATCCTCCAGGAGGGGATCACCGAGCCCGGCGCGTTCTCGTCCTGGATCGCCGCCTCCACGGCGTACGCGAACCACGGCGTGACGATGATCCCGTTCTACATCTTCTATTCGATGTTCGGCTTCCAGCGGGTCGGCGACCTCGCGTGGGCAGCCGGCGACAGCCGCGCCCGCGGGTTCCTGCTCGGTGGCACCTCCGGGCGGACGACGCTGAACGGCGAGGGGCTCCAGCACCAGGACGGCCACTCGCAGGTGCTCGCGTCGGTGATCCCGAACTGCATCGCCTACGACCCGACATACGCGTACGAGGTCGGCGTGATCATCCGGGAGGGACTGCGCCGCATGGTCACGGAGCAGGAGGACGTCTTCTACTACCTCACGCTGCTGAACGAGCCCTATGCTCATCCGCCGCTGCCGGAGGGCGCCGAGGAGGGGATCCTCCGCGGGATGTACCTCCTCCACGAGGCGCCGGAAGGCGACGGTCCGCGCGTCCAGCTCCTTGGCTCCGGCGCGATCCTGCGCGAGGTCGAGGCCGCAGCCGAGCTGCTCGCCTCCGACTTCTCCGTCGCGGCCGACGTCTGGAGCGCCACGAGCTTCACCGAGCTGCGCCGGAACGGGCTGGAGGTCGAGCGCTGGAACCGGCTCCATCCGACCGATCCGCAGCGGCGCTCGTACGTGGAGGAGTGCCTCGCCGGGCGGAGGGGCCCGGCGGTCGCGTCGACCGACTACATCCGCACCTTTGCCGATCAGATCCGCCCATTCGTCCTCGGGCGCTATGTCGCGCTCGGAACCGACGGCTTCGGCCGGAGCGACTACCGCGTTGCCCTCCGAAAGTTCTTCGAGGTCGACCGGCACCACGTCGCGGTTGCCGCGCTGAAGGCGCTCGCCGACGAGGGCGAGGTCGAGCCCTCGGTGGTCGCGAGCGCGATCGAGCGCTACGGCGTCGAGGCCGACACGGCGCCGCCGTGGACGCGGTGAGCGACGCCGCCGCAGAGAAGCGCGCCAGCTTCGCAGAGCTCCATGCTCGCGAGGGGATCTTCGTGATGCCGAACCCGTGGGACGTCGGCTCGGCGAAGCTCCTCGCCTCGGTCGGCGCCGAAGCGCTCGCAACGACGAGCGCGGGCTTCGCCTGGACGCTCGGGCGGCTCGACGGCGAGGTGGCACGCGACGAGCTCGTTACGCACGTCGCGGACGTCGCGGCGGCCACGCCGCTGCCGCTCAACGTCGACAGCGAGCGCTGCTATCCCGACGACCCCGGCGGCGTGGCGGAGACCGTGCGCCTCCTCGGCGAAGCGGGCGCGGCGGGGTGCTCGATCGAGGACTGGAACCCGGTCGACCGGCGCATCGAGGACGTCGCGCTCGCGGTCGAGCGGGTGGCCGCCGCCGCCGAGGCGGCCCACGCGTTCGATCCGCCGATGGTGCTCACCGGTCGCGCCGAGAACCATCTCCGCGGGGTCGACGACCTCGACGACACGATCGCGCGGCTCGTCGCCTACGGCGATGCGGGCGCCGACTGCCTCTACGCGCCCTGGCTCTCGAGCATCGAGCAGATCGCGGCCATCGTCGAGGCCGTCCACAAGCCGGTCAACGTCCTCGCGACGCCGAGCACGCCGCCGGTGCCGGAGCTCGCCCGCGTCGGCGTACGTCGT
>DASSBV010000108.1:0-14578 GCA_035698545.1 Gaiella sp.
CTCCCGTACTCGCACCACGCGACCGCCTCGTCCCCGTCGTAGACGAGCGCGGCATGCGCCCGGCCCTCCTCGACGAGGCGCCGCTTGAGACTCCGGTTGTCGTCGGCGTCGAACGTCTTCTCGGAGTGCATCGTGTGGAAGTAGGTGCACCAGCAGCCCCCGAACACGCCGTTGTGCCGTTGCGCGAGCCCGGCGAACCCGTCCCAGGTGTCCGGGCTGAGCGCTCTCACCACGTACTCGCTCATCCGCTCCTCCGATCCGGCGGCCACAGCCTAGTCGCGGTCGCCCGCTTTCCGACAGGTCTACGGCGGCGCCGCCCGAGTAGCTAGCCCGGCGGGAGCCGCTCGCCGAACGGGCTCGTCACTCCCACTGGGTCAGTGGTGCGCCGCCCGGAATCACGACGAGTCTCGATTCGGTCGTCGTAAAACGTCAGGCGAACCGCTACCACGCGAGTGGCTCTCGGTGCCGGCCACCGAGCGCTGGGACTAACCGGCACCTTCCTTCCGGGCGCGTCCGACCCTAGATCACTTACTGGCCTTGATGCACTGGCCGAGGTTCTTGTACTTCTGCGCGAACGCAGCGAGGTCGTCGGCCTTCTGCTTCTTGCACGCCAGGACCGCAGCGTTCGCCGTCTCGGCGTCCGGCTTGTCCTCACGAGCCTTGGCCTTGCCCTTGGCTGCTTTCGAGACGCACTTGCCATAGGCGTTCTTCTTGTTCGGGTTCGTCCCATAGAGCTCGGCGAACGCCTCGACGCCCTTCGACTCGCGAAGCGCCTTGCAGTACTTCGCCGCGTTCTTGAAGTCGGCCGGTGTCGGATCGGCGGCGAGCGCGCTCGGCGCGACGACAGCGGCGATCAGCACCACAACCAGAAGCAACCGTTTCATCTCAGGCCCCCTCGTAGACGCACTATTGCCCTGGAGTATCGGCACATTCCCGGCGGAACACAAGTCTCGGCTTGCCCCGCCTGAAACAGGTCGAGCAGCGGGCCCGGGTGCGTCAGGACGCGCATGTCGGCGCACGCCTGGCAGCGGCTGTCACCGCAGGCCCGCAGGCGAATCGTCGTTGAGTCGTGCGATCGCGTCGACCCCCTATCGGGCGCGGGGATCAGACCGAGGTTCGACTTCCCGAACCAGACGACTCCGGTCGGCCGCCTCTCGATTCACCGGCTGCCCGCATCACCGGCGGGCGCCTCGTCTGTGAACCTGACGCCGTTGGCAAGCAGAGCCGGGAGAACGGAGTAGCCATGTCGACCGTCGCAACCACAACCGATATCCGAGAGCTCGACCACCGCACCGCCGACGGCGTAGAGGTGGCGCTGCTCTGGCACGCGGGCCGTGATTTCCTCAGCGTCCTCGTCTCGGATACGCGGGCCGGCGAAGCGTTCGAGCTAGTGCTCGACGAGCGTGATCACGCGCTGGACGTGTTCCACCATCCGTACGCCTACGCCGCGCACCGCGGGCTCGAGTTCGGTCTCGGCTCGCGCGAGGACGAGCTCGTGGCCGCCTGACGCAGCCGCGCGGGCTCGGCTCGCGCCCGGCGGTAGCTTGGTTACGCTGGCGTTCGTCTCTCGCCAGATCGTGAATCGGGCATGAACAAGCCGCGCATCTTCCTGGGGTCGTCGGGCAAGCAGGAGAAGCTGCTCCGCGCGATCACGCACGGGCTCCAGGATGTCGCGGACGTCGAGCCCTGGACGACGACGTTCAACCCGGGGCGATCGACCCTCGACCGTCTCGTCGAGCTGTCTCAGGACGTCGATTTCGCCGCGTTCGTATTCGCGCAGGACGACTGGACGACCACGGACACGTCCGACTCCGGCCAGGCCTCCCCGCGCGACAACGTGGTGTTCGAGGCAGGGCTCTTCGGCGGTGCGCTGGGGATCCGGCGCACGTTCATCCTCCACGCGAACGGCTCGAAGCTCCCGAGCGACCTCCTTGGCCTGACGTCCATCCGCTACGACCCAGCCACGAGCCCCGCAGAGGTTCGCGCGATCAACCAGAAGCTCCGCAAGGCGATCGAGACCGAGGGCCGCCGGGGCCCGATCGAAGGATTGTGGTGGCAGCTGTCGCTCACGGTACGGACCGCGGAGGAACCGTCGGCTGTGAGCCTGCTTCGAATCGCCCGAGATCGAGACGGTGACGTGACCGTGAACGGCCGGGGCTGGCAGGAGGACGGCACACTGTCGATCCGCTATTGGAGCGTGGCTGCGAAGGAGCGCAGGGATCCGGCGAGCGTCTTCTACTTCTGGAACGGCGAACGGCCTAGAGACCCGAACGCCCCGCAACTCGAGGGCACCGGCGAGATCACGGTCGAGGGCGCCGACCGCGCCACCGGGTACTGGACGACGCGATCGGATCGCGATCCGGGACTCAATGCCCGAACCTCCGGCGTCTACCTCCGAGCCGACCCCGTGGATCTCGAGGTGCTGGAGGGCGCCGACGAAAAGGAGCGCGCCGAGCTGATCGCAAAGCGCCTCGAGGAGTGGAGGTCGGCCGCGAACGCGTTCTGACGCTGCCCGCGTCGGCGAGGGGGCTTCCTTTCTTCGGAGCGTTACGCGGCGTTGAACGCCCCCGCAAGGGCGAAGCCGATCAGCGTCCACATCGCCGCGTACGGGATCGCGTAGGCGACCGCGCCGAGGAGCTGCTTTCGCTCGCCGACCGGCTCGCCGCTGAGCGATCGAGCAAACACCGCGACGAGGATCGGGTTGGCTACGGCTGCGGCGAACGCATAGGAGCGCTCGGAGCCGCGCTGGATCCACGCGACAGGATGCTTCAGCAGTCGGCTCGAGCGCATCGACTCGAGAGAGCGCTCGAGACGGGCGCCGTTGCGGGTGAACCACGCATCCCACCGATGGTCGAGCCAGCGACAGCAGCCGACGACCAGCACGACGATCACGACGGCGGCGACACCGAAGACGAGCAGCGGGCGGCCGAGCACGGCCGCGGCGACCGCGATCGGAGCGCCGAGCACGACCGCGTCGAAGAACGCGATGCCCGCGACTAGCGTCCCGATCAGGCCCGAGCGGCCGCGGGCGGCGGCGGTGTCGGCAGGTTCGGGCGTCGCTCCCATCGCCATGTATATCGGCACACCGCGCGGCGACAAGATCGCTCGCTTGGCGGGTGGCTGGCTAGCGCGCCGGCTTCGCCTCCCAGGTGACGAGGACCGCGTAGATCACGAGAAAGAGCATCGCCAGGATCGTGAGCGAGAGGAACGGCGCAAACGCCATCCAGTAGAACCAGCGCACGATGCCGATCGAGGCGGCGATCACGGCGAACCAGCGGCCGAAGTCACGTCCGTCGAGGAGGCTCTTGCCCGCAGCGACGAAGACGACGGCGAGCGCTGCGTCGAAGAGGCCCCAGAGCCAGCCCTTGTTGCCGAGGATGCCGTTCGAGACGTCCGCCACCCACGCGCTGTCGGCCCACAGGTTGACCGCCCAGAGGACGTAGAGCGCCGCGCTGATGAACATCATCACGGCCGCATAAGTGAGCCAGCTGTTCCGCCGTTCCATGAAAGAGGACCTTTCCTCGTCGGGGCACCCGAACCGGTGTCGTGCCAGAGAATGAACACCTTGCCGGACGGCACACGCCGCCCGACGAAGGGCACCGCAATCGGGGTAGAGCATGCGGTTCGCTTGGTGATAGCGTCCCGCGTCTGGCGCAGTCGGCGCCGCTGCCCTCAGATCCCAGGAGGAGTGAATGCTCGCGACGGACTACCCGTTTCTGGACCTGATGTGGACGATGGTCGTCTTTTTCCTCTGGATCCTGTGGATCTGGCTCCTCTTCACGGTGTTCGCCGACGTGTTCCGGCGCCACGACCTCTCCGGGTGGGGAAAGGCCGGGTGGCTGGTCTTCACGATCCTCCTTCCCTTCCTCGGCGTCTTCGTGTACCTCATCACGCAGAACGTGGGTATGACCGAGCGGAACCTGGATCGGGCGCGCAGCCAGAGGGCACAGTTCGACGACTATGTGCGCGAGACCGCCGGGGGCGGTGAGGGCGGCGCCGCCGCGGAGATCGAGCGCGCGAAGTCGCTCCTCGACAGCGGCGCCATCACCCAGACCGAGTTCGACACGATCAAGCAGAAAGCACTGGCCTGAGGAGGCAACGATGGAAGAGATAGGACCTGTCGACTATGCGATCGTCGCCTTTCCGGGCAACCAGTTCAAAGGGGAGATCGCGCCCGCGCTCTCCGAGCTCGTGGAGTCGAACACCATCCGGCTGATCGACGTCGTGTTCGTCACGAAGACCGAGGACGGCGACGTCGTCGCGCTCGAGCTGACGGAGCTCGACCCGAAGGTGCAGGAGAGCCTCGACACCCTGGGGATCGAGGTGCAGGGCCTCCTGAGCGAGGAGGACATGCAGGACGCCGCGGAGGCGATGGAGCCCAACTCCTCGGCCGCGGTGCTCGTATGGGAGAACGTCTGGGCGCGGAAGGTGACCCAGGCGATGCGCGACGCCGGCGGCCAGCTCGTCGCGTTCGAACGCGTCCCGCACGAGGTCGTCCAGGCCGCGCGCGAGTGGGTCGTCGAGCAGGCAAACGCCTAGAAAAGGAGATCGGAGCATGTTCGCACGCAGAGGGCCCGGTCTCGTCCGGGCAGCAGCCACTACCGCCGTCGTCGCCGGAACCGCCGGTGCCGTGCGGCACAGGCAGGACCAGAAGTACGCGGCGCAGGACCAGGCCGCCTACGACCAGCAGGTGGCTGCCCAGCAGCAGGCCGCCGCGGCTGCCGCACCGGCGGAGCCCGACTACGCGGCCGAGCTCGAGAAGCTCGCGCAGCTGAAGAACCAGGGCATCATCAACGACGAGGAGTTCGAGGCGAAGAAGAAGCAGATCCTCGGCATCTGAGTCGAAAACCGAGGGTCGCCACATGACCACCGAAGCGTCCGTCCTGGCCGGGCTCGAGCCCCGCGCGTTCTGGGCGCACTTCGAGGCGCTGACGCGCATCGCGCGTCCGTCGCGCGGCGAGGAGCCCGTGATCGAGCACGTCCGCCGTTGGGCGGAAGAGCATGGCCTGGAGCTGCGGCAGGACGAGGGCCGCAACGTCGTGATCCATGTGCCACCGACACCGGGACGCGAGGGCGCGGCCACGATCACGCTCCAGGGGCATCTCGACATGGTCTGCGAGCGCGATCCGTCGAGCCCGAACGACGCCGCCGAGGGACGCATCGCGCTGGTCCGCGACGGCGACTGGCTGACCGCCGACGGCACGACGCTCGGTGCGGACGACGGCGTCGCGATCGCCGCGATGATGGCGCTCGCCGAGGACACGTCGCTCCCGCACGGGCCGCTCGAGCTGCTGATGACCGTCGCGGAGGAGGTCGGCCTCGAGGGTGCGAACGCCCTCGACCCCGCGCTCGTGGGTGGCTCGGCCCTCGTCAACCTCGACAGCGAGGAGGACGGCAAGCTGACGGTCGGCTGCGCGGGGAGCACGGATACCTGGATCCGCATCGAGGCGCCGCGCGAGCCGGCCGACGATGGCACGGTGACGTTGGCCGTCACGGTAAGCGGCGGCCAGGGCGGTCACTCCGGCATGGGCATCGCACTCGGTCGGTCGAATGCCGTGAAGGTGCTCGGGCGTGCGCTGCGGGAGACGTCGCTCGCAACGCCCTTCCGGCTCGTCTCGTTCGATGGCGGCAAGAGCCGAAATGCGATCCCGCGCGATGCTGTCGCGGTCTGCTCGGTGGCCGCAGGCGACGCGGACGCTTTCCGTGAGGCCGTCGCCGCCTCGGCCGAGTCGATCCGCGACGCATTCGCCAAGACGGACCCGAGCCTGTCGATCGTCGTCGGCCCGGCCGACGCAGCGGCGGATCCCTGGAGCGCGAAGGCCACGGCGCGCCTGCTCGACGCCGTCGCGCTCGTCCCGACCGGCCCGCTCGCGATGAGCCCGGACTTCGACGACCTGGTCGAGACCTCGACCTCGCTCGGCGAGGCGCTCACCGAAGGTGAGCGGCTCACCCTGCACAGCCTCTCGCGCTCGTCCAACGACTCCGCCCTGCCCGAGGTGATCGCGACGCTCGCCGCCGCAGCCCGGCTCGCCGGAGGCGAGCTCGAGGTGAAGGTCAACTACGGGGGGTGGCGCCCCGATCTGGACTCACCCGCGCTCGCGGCGGCGAGGGCCGTCTACGAGCGTCTGTTCGGCGAGCCGCCCGTCGTCACCGCAGTCCACGCGGGCTTGGAGACCGCCGTGATCGGGAGTAAGGTGCGGGGCCTCGACATGCTCTCGTTCGGTCCCCAGATCGAGTTCCCGCACTCCCCCGACGAGAGGGTGAGCATTCCCACGGTCGAGCGGTTCTGGCAGCTGCTCGTCGCGTTCCTCGACGAGGCGTCGGCGGAGAGATAGACCGTGAGTCGAGGGGGCGCCACCTGGGTCCTCGCAGCGGCCGGCGTCATCCTCGTGATCCTCATCACCGCGGCGATCGGCGGCCGCGACAAGAGCGACGAGACCGTCCCCGCGGGTGAGTGGGCGCAGAGCGTCTGCGGTGCGGTCGGCGTCTGGCGCGGCGAGTTCGACGCGGTCATCGAGGACATCCGCACGCCGGCGGCGTTTGGCGACGCAGGCGTCGACGAGCCGCAATCCGAGACCCCCCAGAGCCGTAGGGGCTTCATCCGCGCCGGCCTCGAGCGTGCCGTCCAGGCGACCGACACGCTCGTCGAGGGGCTCGACAACGCCGGCGCGCCCGACACGCCGCAGGGCCAGCAGGCCGCGCAGCAGATCTCCGACTGGGCAAGCTCGTCGAAGGACGACCTCGAGCAGGCGCAGGACTCGCTCGACAACGAGGCGGACACTCTCGAGGAGGCGATCCAGCAGATCACGTCTGCCGCGGGCGCTCTCGGCACGACACTCGCCTCCGGCGTGCGGACGTTTGCCCAGGTGGCGGCGTCGGATCCGGCCCTCGCAGCCGCGTTGCGCGACTCGAGCACCTGCCAGCAGTTGCGCGAGAGGGAAGAGAAGAGCTGATGAGCACGATGGACTGGATCCTGGTCGCGGTCCAGGGGCTCGTCGTCGTCGGGTTCATCGCGCTAGGCGTCCGCTCGGGCGGGATCGGGCTCGGCCTGTGGGGAGGCGTCGGCACGCTCGTGCTCGTCTTCCTCTTCGGGCTCGACCCGGGTGAGCCGCCGTTCAGCGCGATGCTCATCATCATCGCGGTCGTCTCGGCGGCGGCGGCGATGCAGGCGGCAGGTGGTGTCGACTACATGGTCCTCGTCGCCAGCAAGGCCCTCCGGGCGAGGCCGCAAGCCCTGAACTTCGTCGCTCCTTACGTGTCGTACGTGCTGACGATCCTGACAGGGACGAGCAACACGTTCTTCTCGATCATCCCCGTGATCAACGAAGTCGCCTACGCGAACAAGATCCGCCCGGAGCGCGCGCTCGCGAGCTCGACCGTCGCGAACGCGCTCGGGATCACATCCAGCCCCGTCGCAGCGGCGACCGCCACGCTCCTGCCGCTCGTCGAGATCTACAACTACGACCTGATCGACGTGCTGCTGATCACGATCCCCGCCAGCCTCGTCGGGATCTTCGTGATGTCGCTCCTGATGAGCACGCGCGGGAAGGAGCTGGACGACGACCCCGAGTACCAGCGACGGCTCGCGGCAGGCGAGGTCCATCCGCCCGCACCTGCAGCCGAGATCGAGCTCCTGCCGTACGCGAAGCGGAGCGTCGCGATCTTCCTCGTCGGCGTGCTCGCGATCTGCGTGTTCGGCTTCGTGGAGGGGATCAGGCCGACGGTCGCGGCTGAGGGCGGCGGCGTCGAGCCGATGTCCGTCACGCCGCTGATCCAGATGATCATGCTGACGGCTGCCGCGCTGATCCTCGTGCTGGCCCACGTCAACGCCGGCGAGATCCCCGGCACGCCGATCTTCCGCTCGGGCATGGTCGCGATGATCGCCCTCTTCGGAATCGCGTGGATGGCCGACACGTTCATCGCGAACAACGAGGACGCGATCGTCCAGGCGCTCGGGAGCCTCGCGGAGAACTGGCCGTTCATGATCGCCGTCGCGATCTTCCTCGTCGCGGGGTTGACGACGAGCCAGTCGGCCGCGACCCGCACGATGGTCCCGCTCGGGCTCGCGCTCGGGATCGGCGCGGGCTACATGATCGCGATGTGGACCGCCGTCGTCGGCGTGCTCTTCCTGCCCGCCAACGGCACGCAGATCGCGGCCGCCGAGGCGGACGAGACCGGCACGACAAACCTCGGCAAGCGCGTCGTCGACCACTCGTTCCAGCTGCCGCTCCAGATCTGCTGGGTCGTGACCGCGCTCGTCGGGATCGCGATCGTCTGGCTGTTCTTCGGCGGCCACACGCCCGCGCCACCCGCAACCCCCGCGCCGGCGACGCCGTAGACGGATGACCGTACGAGGCGCTGCCCTCCTCGGCGTCGGCGCGATGGTCGGCGCCGGCATCTTCGCTCTGCTCGGCGAAGCGGGGGCGGTTGCCGGCGCTGCCACGTGGATCTCGTTTCTGCTGGCGGGCATCGTGTCGGTGCTGATCGGCTACAACGTCGTGAAACTCGGCGTCCGGTATCCGTCGTCGGGCGGCCTTTTCGAGTACCTGCTCCAGGGGTTCGGAAACGGGCGACTGCTCGGAATCGCCGCCTGGCTCGGGTACATGTCTGCCGTCCTGATCGTCTGCTCGATGTGCGCCGTCTCGTTCGGCGACTACGCGGTGTCGCTGTTCGTGAGCGACGGCGGCGCCGACTGGTGGGACAACGTCTTCACATCGGCCATCGTCGTCGCGATGGCTCTCGTCGTCGTCGTCGGACCGCAGCTGGTCGCGAAGGCACAGACCCTGATCGTGTTCGTCATGGTGGGGATCCTCGCGGTGTTCGTCGCCGTCACGCTCCCGAGCATCGACCTCGACCTGCTCTCGTTCAGCGACTATCCGCCCGTCTCGGACATCGTCGCCAGCGTCGCGCTGACGTTCTTCGCGTATCTGGGGTTTAGCGTCATCACGTTCGCCGCCGGAGACATGCGCGATCCCGCCAGGGACTTGCCCAAGGCGATGAACCGCGCCCTCGCGGTCACCACGCTCGTGTACGTGCTGGTCGCCATCAGCGTGTTCGGCACCCTTACCGTCGCCGAGGTCGTGCAGTACGGCCCGACCGCGATCGCAGAGGCCGGCCGGCCTGCACTCGGCGATGCAGGCTTCACGATGATCGCCGTCGCCGCCATGGTCGGGATGGCCGGATCCGTGGTCGCGACGTTGTACGCGTCGGCCGGGCTGACGGCGATGCTCTCCAGCGTCGGCCAGTTTCCCCCGTTCTTCGGACGCGGATCGCGGCTCGGCGCGAAGAGCGGGGTCCTGATCAGTGCCGCAACCGTGCTCGTCGTTGCGAACACCGTCGATCTGTCGGCGATCGCATCCGTCGGCAGCGCCTGCTCGCTGATGATCTTCGTCCTCGTCGGAGCAGCCGGCTACCGGTTGCGTGGAGAAACGGGCGCGAGGGCGTGGCTGATCATGATCGGAATTGGCGTGACGCTCGTCGTGCTCGGGTTCTTCGTAGTCGACACGTTCCGGAACGCACCGCAGACATTCACTGCGATCGTCGTCATCGCCCTTCTCGCGGTGGCTCTGGACGTCGTCTGGAAGCGGGCTCGCGGCCCACTTCCCAGAGCACCATCCGACGTCGAAGCTGCCGCCGGGAGCTGAGCGTCGTCGTGTGCCGCTGGCTCGCCTACTCCGGCTCGCCGATCCGCCTCGAGGAGCTCCTCGTGAATCGGGAGCGGTCGCTGATCGACCAGAGCCTCCACTCCCGGCTCGGGGCGACAACCACGAACGGAGACGGGTTCGGTGTCGGCTGGTACGACGACACCGGCACGCCGAGGCTGTACCGCAGCACGCACCCGGCCTGGAACGACCGGAACCTGCGCGAGCTCGCGGCGGGCGTCTCGTCCCCGCTCTTCTTCGCCCACATCCGCGCTTCCACGGGGACCGCGATCCAGGAGACGAACACCCACCCGTTCCGCTACGAGCGCTGGCTCTGGATGCACAACGGACTGATCCGCGAGTTCCCCCGCCTCAAGCGGGAGTTGGTGCTCGCGGTCGACGACCGGTACTACCCGTCGATCGAGGGGACGACCGACTCCGAGACGATGTTCTACCTCGCCCTCACCTTCGGACTGCAAGACGATCCCATCGCGGCAGTCGAGAGGATGGTCGGCTTCGTCGAGGACGCCGGTCGGCGCCACGACGTCGAGCACCCGTTGCAGATGACGATCGCGACGACCGACGGGACGACCATCTGGGCGTTCCGCTACTCGAGCGAGGGCGATTCGAGGTCGCTCTGGTTCAGCACGCGGATGGACGCGCTCAAGTCGCTCTATCCCGACAGCGCAGAGCTCGCGTCGCTGTCCGACGAGACGCGGGCGATCGTCTCCGAGCCGCTGGGCGACCTCCCGGGCGCCTGGAACGAGGCGCCCGAGTCGCACGTGGGGATCGTCCAGCCGGGCGTCGACGAGCTGCTCCCGTTCGCGCCCTCGGCGCCCGGTTGACGCGACCGGCCTCGCACCACGTCAGACGGATGCTGTGCACTCGATCTCGATCAGCAGGCCCGGGACGGCGAGCCCCGTGATGCCGAGGATCGTCTGGGCGGGATGCCCGGCACCGCCTGTCACCTCGTCGATCGCGCTCGTGATCGTCTCGTACTCGGTCGGCACGGTCGTGTAGATCGTGCGGCGCACGATGTCGTCCCACGTCACGCCGACCGCACCGATCGCCGTCTCGACGTTCCGCATCGCCGCGACAGTCTGCGCGCGGAGGTCGTCGCCGCCGACGATGTTGAAAGCCTCGTCGAGCGCGACCTCGCCGGCGAAGTAGACGAGCTTCGAGCCCGTCGCGATCGCCACGTGGCTGAAGCCGGGCGCAGGGTGCATTCCCTCCGGGTTGACGAGCTCGCGTCCCATTCGTGCCTCCTCTTGGTTCGTGTAGGTGTTCGGACGCTATGCGATCGGATGCGACGGACGACCTCCCGTGCTCCGATGTTTTGCGCTCCGCCAGGACGGACAGGACTTCATTGACCGGGCCCACGCGTGGGGCCATCCGACGGAAGGAGCTGTCGATGGGACTCGACGACATCAAGACCGACCTGATGGGTCGCGCCCAGGAGATCAAGAGCCGCATCGTCCAGGAGTTCGACGAGGTGTCCGACCGTGACATGGACGAGGCGGGTGACGATCCCGATCGGATCGTCGACAAGGTCAGCGAGAAGACCGGCAAGCCGCGCTCCGAGGTCGAGGAACGCGTCCGAGCGGCCGCGCGCCAGTAAGTCAGCGTTCCGAGGGGGCGGTTCTCCGCCTCCTCGGAACGTCCGCTAGTCGCGGAGCGAGAACCGCGACGCCGGCAGTAGTCGGCGACACCACGCCCACAGCGGGCGCAAGAGGGGATCGGTGGCGCGGCTCAGGACGACGACGAGCCGGACGACCCAGGGCCGCCCGAGCGTCGTGACGAGCGTCGCGGCTCCCAAACCGACCAGTGCGCCGGCGAGGACGTCGCTCGGGTAGTGCATCCCGAGCGCGACCCGCGAGACGGCGATCAGGGTCGCTCCCACGAGGAACATCGCCCCGCCCCGACGGGAGAACGCCAGCAAGGCGAAGGCGATCGCGAACGCAGCCGCGGCGTGGTCGCTCGGAAACGAGGGATCGGTCGTCCGCGCCGCGAGGACGTGCGTGAGCAGCGGGTGGTCGGTGAACGGTCGCGGGCGCGCCCACAGGTGCGAGATGACCTGGTTCGTGGCCAGCGCGACCCCGGACGCGAGCAAAGCCGAGCAGCAGGCGAGCTTCCACCGTGGGTTGCCGTAAGGCCGCGCGAGCAGCCAGAGCGCCACCGTCGCCAGCGCGTACAGCGGCACGGCGACGTCGGACAGCCGGGTCAGGGGGTCCTCGAGCCAATCGCGCGTGGCGACGCCGTCATTCACCGCGTGGAAGAGCGTCCAGTCGATGCACGCACC
Source organism: Gaiella sp. (assembly GCA_035698545.1). Classification (GTDB taxonomy): domain Bacteria; phylum Actinomycetota; class Thermoleophilia; order Gaiellales; family Gaiellaceae; genus Gaiella. Next base: position 11,941 of record DASSBV010000108.1, read on the forward strand.
ATAGGCGGGGATCGTGTTGCGGTCTCGTTACAAGCGTCGCTCCGCCTCACATCCGACGGCGGCTGTGCGATTACGTCTTCGGGATGCCGCTCCAGAACCGTGTGACCGCGCTCGGCGATCTCGTCGCCGACCCGGCTCGCGGGCTCGTCTACGGGAACCGCGGCTGCCTCCACGACGACGCGGGGCGGATCGTCCGCCGCTACCAGGTGAGACGGTGGATCGCGTGCCGGCTCCGGTTCAAGGACCGGCACCGGTCGCCCATGATGCAGCCCGGCCGCTACACGGAGCTGTTCTTCCTCGACGAGGCGACGGCGCTGGCCGCCGGTCACCGTCCGTGCGCGGAGTGCCGTCGTGCGGACTACGTGGGTTTCATGGAGGGCTGGCTGGCGCGTCATCCCGGCGAGTCGAAGGCGGATGCTGTCGACCTACGGCTCCATGCGGAGCGCCTCGAGCCCACAGGTGGCCGGCGCCTGCACGAGTCCGCGCTCGCCTCGCTTCCCGACGGCGCGTTCGTCCTGCGAGACGGAGAGCCGCATGTCGTGGTCGGAGCGGTGCTACGCCTCTGGACGCCTCGGGGCTACACGGCACGCGTGCGGCGCACGGGCCGCGAGACCGCGACGGTGGTCACGCCGCCCTCACTCGTCGAGCACCTCCGCGACGCACGCAGCTCTGCTCTTCCTCTCCTGCACCCGTCGGCCTTCGACTAGGCCTTCTTGGCCCGCTCGATGCCGACCGCGTCACGCAGCTCGCGCATGTCCGACTGGAGCCTGGCGTTGTCGGGCGCGATGCCTTCCATCAGGTCGGCGAGCCCGTCGGCCAGGGCGTCGAGCTTGGCGTTCATCGCGAGCTCGTTCCGTCGCTGCGAGTTCTGGAGCAGCGCGACGAGGAGGAACGTGACGATCGTGGTGGCCGTGTTGATGACCAGCTGCCACGTGTCCACGTCCCCGAACACGAAGTAGCTGGGCACCCAGACGACGACGAGGAAGACGCAGCCGAGGAAGAACGCGGCTTCGCTGACGAAATCAGACGCCGCCTCGGCGAAGCGATCGAACCTCGCCGACGCTCCGGCGTCTCCGTCTTCCGCCATTCAGACCGATTCAGTGACCGGGTGCACAGTCCTGCGCGACACCGCCTCTGGTACCAATCCGCCCGTGGCGGAGCGGCGCACCGGCTTCACGGTCTGGCTGACCGGCCTCTCGGGGGCGGGCAAGACGACGATCGGGCATGCCCTCGCGGGCGAGCTCGAGCGCCGCGGCGCCCACGTCGAGGTGCTCGACGGCGACGTCGTGCGCACCCACCTTTCGAAGGGCCTCGGGTTCTCGCACGAGGACCGCGACACGAACATCGAGCGGATCGGCTGGGTCGCCTCCCGGCTCACCCGGCACGGCGCCGCGGTCGTGGTCGCCGCGATCTCGCCGTACGACGGGACGCGCAAGCGAGTGCGGGCGCTCGTCTCCGAGCAGGGGCCGTTCGTCGAGGTCTGGGTCAAGGCGCCGCTCGAGGAATGCGCGAAGCGCGACGTCAAGGGGCTGTACGCGAAGGCGCTCGCCGGCGAGATCCAGCACTTCACCGGCGTCGACGACCCCTACGAGGACCCGGACGACGCAGAGGTCGTCGCCGACACGGTGGCGCTGACCCCCGACGAGTCGGTCGCCCTCGTCCTCGCGGAGCTGGAGCGGATCGGCCTCGTGCGAGCCGCTACTCCCGCGGCTAGCTGAGCTCGTAACCGAGCTGCACGAGCGCCTCGCCGGCCTCGCGCTCGACGTCGGCCAGCTGCTCGGAAGTCAGGTCACGGCGCCACCGGCCGGTCGAACGGTCGTGCACGTGCACGAAACGCTCGGCGACGAGCTTCGCATCGACCCCGAGCGCCTCGGCAACCGAAACGGCCGCCCGTGACGGCTCCGCGGTGAGCTCGTCGTACCGGAGCTCGACCGTCCGCTCCGCCACAGCTCTGGCGGCGGTCACGTACCGGCGCCAGGCCCACGCTGCGCGGGTCGCGTCCGAGACGGTAGTGAACTCCTCTCGCCGCTCGGGCTCGACCCAGAACCGCGGATGCGGCCCGTACGCGAGACCTGCGTCGTCGGCACCCGTCCGCGTCGCGCTCAGCCAGCCCTGCTCGAGCAACGAGGCGGCAACGTCGCGCCCGTCGCGCACGACGTGCACCGCGACAGCGTCGGGGTAGGCGCGGAGCGCCGCCGCGAGCACGAAGCTCGTCTCGGGCGTTTGCTCGACGCCGCGCAATCCGCCCGCCAGCGCCAGCCGCCGCACGCGCTCGAGGATCGTGCGCAGCCGGGCCGACGCCTCGTCCTCCGAGCCGCCGATCAGACCGGGGATCGCCGCCTTCCAGGGCTGCACCTCGTCGAGGTCGACGAAGCCGGGCAGCGATCCGAGCAGGCTCGCGGTGATCGTCGTGCCCGAGCGCGGAGAGCCGACCACGAACACGAGCCGTTCCTCGTTCCCGCGGCGCCGCCCACGACGCGCGATCCTCACCGCGCTTCGGCCGTAGAGCACGGCAGCCCCGATCCCACGCGCGCGCATCCGCGGGAAACTACCCGGCGTAGGTCGCCGCGAGCTCGTCGATGCGTGTGGCGCTCCGCTCGAGCGCCGCGCGTGGGAGACGGCCGTCACGGGCCGCAGC
>DASSBV010000109.1:0-7468 GCA_035698545.1 Gaiella sp.
CCGATGATCGCTTTGCCGACCGGCGACTCGTTCGACAACTTCTGCTCGGCGGGATTCGCCTCGGCCGAGCCGACGATGTGGTACTCGACGGTCTGCTTGGCGTCGACGTCGCGCAGGCGGACGACTGAGCCGACCGAGACCACGCTCGTGTCGACGTCGTCGGTATCGATCACCCGGGCATGGGCGAGCCGATCCTCGAGCTGGGCGATCTTGTGCTCGAGCATCGCCTGCTCGTTCTTCGCGTCGTCGTACTCGGCGTTCTCCGCGATGTCGCCGAACTCGCGCGCGGTGCGGATACGGTCGGCGATCTCGCGCCGCCGCTCGGTGCGCAGGGTGTCCAGCTCACCTTTGAGGGTCTCGTAGCCCTCGGGTGTGAGGAGCACGTCCTTCAGTGGAAGGCCTCCGGATTCGTCGCCGTTAAACAAGAACGAGGCGCTCGATGCGCCACGCGGACGCGCATGGTAGCTCCGCGATGCCGGTTTGCGCAACCCCCCGGACGGTGCCGCGTCGACTGGCGTCTACGATCCCGTGACGACGATGGTCGACCTTCGCCAGCCCTGGTCGATCGGGCCGGTCGAAATCCCGACACGGCTCGTCCTGGCGCCGATGGCGGGCGTCAGCGTGCAGGCGTTCCGGCGCCAGGGACGCCGCTTCGGAGCCGGTCTCGTCTGCTCGGAGATGGTTTCGAGCGCCGGGATCGAGCACGGAAACGAGCGCACCCTCGGGTATCTCCGCGTGGCCACCGACGAGCACCCGCTCGCGATCCAGCTGTTCGGCTCCGACGCGGCGGCGATGGCCGAGTCGGCCAGGCTGGTCGAGGCGGCGGGCGCCGATCTCGTCGACCTGAACTTCGGCTGCCCCGTGCGCAAGGTGACGAAGACCGGTGCCGGCGCGACGCTGATCGACGACCCGGACCGCGCGACGCGGATCGTCTCGGCGATCGCCGAGGCCGTCGACGTCCCCGTGACCGTGAAGCTTCGCCGGGGCATGCGAGACGGCTCGCGGGACTGCCTCGCGGTGGGCCCGCGGCTCGTGGACGCAGGCGCCGCCGCGCTCACGCTGCACCCACGCTCGGCGCAGCAGATGTACACCGGCACCGCCGACCACGCTCTCACCGCCGAGCTCGTGGCGCTCGTCGACGTGCCCGTGATCGCGTCGGGCGACATCGTCTCCCGCGCGATCGCGGAAGGCGTGCTCGAAGGCACGGGCGCGGCCGCAGTCATGGTCGGGCGCGCGGCACAGGGAAACCCGTGGGCGCTCGAGGAGATTGTGGAAGGGGACGCACGCGAGCCCTCGCGCGAGGAGGTCGTCGCAGAGCTCGTGGTCTTCCTGCGCGAAGCCGTTCGCGAGCTCGGCGAGCGCCGCGCCAGCGGCTTCCTGAAGAAGTTCTACGGCTGGTATCTCGGCCACGGACGGTTCCCCCGGGAGTTCAAGCAGCAGCTCGTCGTGCTCGACTCCATCGACGAGGTCGAAGCACGGCTCTTCGCCGCTGCCCCCGACGCAGTCGACCTCGTCGAGCGGCTCGAGGCCGAGATCCCGCCCGGCGAGGCCGTCACGCTGCCGTTGCCCATTTCGATCTACGGCGGCGGGTAACGCAGGGGAACCCATGGTTCCCCCACGAACCCCCTCCTTCAGCGCAGCCGCCTACATGCGTACCTTGGCCTCCCGGCCGGCAAAGCCGGCCTCCGGCCGCCGCAGCAAGTGGTTCGGCGATGGGAGGGACAGCCGAAAACGCCGAGAAGCGACTGAGTAGCGGCTCAGCTGTTGCGGCCGGCCGTGGCGGCAAGCGCGCCGAGGGCGAGGAAGATCGTCCCGGAGACGTACCGCTGGACGCGCAGGAACATGCGGCTGCGGCGCAGCACCCCGCCCGCGGTCCCGGCCACGAGCGCCCAGACGAGATCGCTCGTGAGTGCGATCAGGACGAACGTCACGCCGAGCACCGCCAGCTGCCCCCTCGTCGAGCCGTCGCGGTCGACGAACTGCGGCAGGAAGGCGAGAAAGAAGAGCGCGGTCTTCGGGTTGAGCACGTTGACGACGACGCCGCGCCGGTACGTGCGCCCGAGCGTCGGCTCGAGGCGACGACCGCCGATCCGCTCGTCGCGACTGAGCAGCGCGCGGATCCCGAGATACACGAGGTAGGCGGCGCCGAGCAGCTTCACGACCGTGAACGCCTCGGCCGAGGCTGCGAGCAGGGCGGAGAGCCCGATCACCGCCGCGCCTACGTGGAAGAGGCCGCCCGTCGACACGCCGAGGGCGGAGACGACTCCCGCGCGCCGTCCGCCCGGGACGCTCTGCGCCACGATGTAGAGCACCGCAGGCCCGGGCACCACGGCGAGCAGCAGCGCGGCGGCGGCAAAGACGGCGAATGCTCCGGGGTCGGGAATCACCGATTCAGCTCCCACACCATCCGGAGGCCGTCGAGAGTGAGGAACGGGTCGATGTGCTCGATCGCCGCTGAGTGCGGGGCGACGAGCTCCGCGAGACCCCCCGTTGCGACGACGGGGGCCTCGGGCGCCTCGAGCTCGCCCCGGATCGCGGCGACGATGCCGTCGACCTGCCCCGCGAACCCGTAGACGAGACCGGACTGCAGGCCGGCGACCGTCGTCTTGCCGACGACGCTCGCCGGTTCGACGTACTCGACCCTGACGAGTCGCGCCGCCGTCGCGAACAGCGCGTCCATCGACGTCTCGATCCCCGGCGCGAGCACGCCGCCGACGTACTCGCCCGCCGGCGAGACGACGTCGAAGTTCGTCGAGGTGCCGAAATCCACGACGATCACGGGCGCGCCGAGCTTCGCCTTCGCTGCGACGGAGTTCACGATCCGATCGGGGCCCACCTCACGCGGGTCGTCGTAGCGGATCGGAATGCCGGTGCGGACGCCCGGGCCTACCGGGAGGAGCGGCGCGTGCGCCCAGCGCTCCGCGAGCCGTTCCCACTCGCGCAGCAGCATCGGGACTGTGGTCGAGAGGCAGATCGCGTCGACGGAGTCAGGGTCGAGCAGCCCGCCGAGCAACACGGTGAGCTCGTCCCCCGTGCGCGTCCGATCGGTGGCGAGGCGCCAGTGGTCCGTCAGCAGCTCGCCCTCGTAGAGCCCGAGGACGGTCTGCGTGTTGCCGACGTCGACTGCGAGAAGCACGGCGCAAGTGAATCAGAGCGCCACAAGAACGACGAGCTAGGAGCCCCTGGCCCGAACGCAGTTGCGGCGCCGAAGGCGACGCCTTCAGGGATGTGCCCCGCCGCAGGCGGGGATCAAGCCGCAGGATTCGGCCTCTGCCGAATCCTGCTTGGCGACCTAGCTTCAGAACTCGTCGTCGTCCGGGCGGCGCGCCTCGCCGAGCCGCTCTGCGAGGGCCTCGGCGGTGAGACGCGGCTCGTCGTCCTCGCCGCGGAGCTCCTCGATCGTGACGTCGCCGGACGTATAGACCTCGGCGCGCGGAATGATCCGCGTCGGTCGGTTCTTGTCCCAGACCCAGACGTCTTCCATCTGGGCATGGAAGAAGGGGTAGCTCGCCTGCGGCACGACCTTGAGGTCGAGCGTGTTGCAGAGGTACGTCGCGTCCTGAGTCAGCACGCAATAGCGAAACAGCGGAAAAACGGCCGTGTACTCGCGCTTCAGCTGTAGCTCGAGCTCCGCCTCGAACTCGTCGAGCTCATCGAGATGGCTCATGTCGGGAGTGTAGTCCCAGCGGACGTGACTTCAGCCTCGTCCCTCGCCGGCCAAGGCCGCCAGCAGATCCGCGACACTCCCACGACCCGGGACGACCAGCTCCGGAGTGAGCTCGTGCAGCGGCTCGAGGGCGAATGCCCGCTCGTACAGCCGAGGATGGGGCACGACGAGGCCCGGCTCGTCGATGACCGCCTCGCCGTACAGCAGGAGGTCGAGATCGATCGTCCTCGGGCCGAAGCGCTCCGCGCGGACCCGGCCGAGTCGGCGCTCGATGTCGAGCAGCACCCCGAGGAGCTCCCGGGGCTCGAGGCTCGTCTCGACCTCGACTGCGCCGTTGAGAAACCTCGGCTGCTCGACCGGCCCCCACGGCTCCGTCTCGCGGAGGCTCGACACGGACACGACATCGACCCCGGGATCGGCGTGGAGGAGCCCGACGGCTCGTTCGATCGTCCGCTCGCGGTTCCCGAGGTTCGACCCGAGGCCGACGTAGGCGCGCACGGGATCTCCCATAACGACTTCTTAACCGACCATCTCACGTTCTCCACATCGCGGCGCGACACCATCGGTATCACTGAGGTGACCGTGAACCGTCTTCTCGTCGCCGTCGCTGCCGTGGCAGCCTCGACCGTGGTCGGGCCCTCCGGAACATCCGCAGCCGCTCCGGCGACGATCCTCCGGCTCACGAGTGGCGCGGCCTGCACCGCGCCCGCGCACCTGTCCACCGCCGGCGGGACGCAGATCGACGCGCAGCTGCGCCTCTGGCGCGTTCCCTCGCGCCTGCTCCCCGACCTCCGCGCCCGCGGCGCGGTCGCAGCGTCCCAGCCGGTGCGGACGTACACGGTCGCCCAGAGGACCGTCACCCCCGACCCGCTCGAGGCCCAGGAGACGTGGCGGCAGCAGATCGGCATCGACGGCCTCACACCGCCCGGGCCGGGCGTCCCGATCACGATCGTCGACTCGGGCGTGGACTTCGCCCATCCGGAGTTCGTCGGACGCCCGGACCTCGTGGCGCTCAACTCACAGGAGCCGATCGGCGTCGGCGGCGAGCACGGGACGTCCGTCGCGTCGGTGATCGGTGCCCCGGCGAACGGCATCGGCGTCGTCGGGATCTACCCCCAGGCGGTGCTCCGCTCGTGGGATGCCGCGCTCGGATCGGGAACGCGCCTCGACTCGGGGCAGATCGCCGCGGGGATCCTGGCCGCCGCGCGGGCGGGCCACGGAGTGATCAACCTGAGCGTCGGCGGAAACCGCGACCTCGCAGTCGAGCTCGCCGTGAACCAGGCTGTCGCCCTCGGGTCACTCGTCGTCGCCGCGTCCGGAAACAGCGGGGAAGAAGGCAGCCCGATCGGCTACCCGGCGGCGCTCCCCCACGTGACGACGGTCGCCGCAACCGATGCGTCGGGCCAGGTCGCCTCGTTCTCGAGCAAATCCCCGTACGTCGATCTCGCGGCCCCGGGTGTCGGGATCCTCGTCGCGAGCGCGATCAATCGCAACTGGCAGCCGGAGGACGGCACCAGCTTCTCGTCGCCGATCGTCGCAGGGGCGGCGGCGTGGCTCTGGACGGCGCGTCCCGAGCTCACGGCGAGGCAGGTCGCCGAGATCCTGCGCCGATCCGCGCGTGACATCGGCCAGCCGGGACGCGACACCGCGTCGGGCTTCGGCGTGCTCGACCTCGCCGCCGCACTTGCCCTTCCTGCGCCGGTGGACGATCCGTTCGAGCCGAACGACGACATCAACCAGGTCAACCCCGTGAAGGACATGTATCTGAGCAAGGAGCCCCCGCTGACGACCGCGGCCAGGCGCACCGGACGGATCGCGGGCAGGGTGGACGAGTGGGAGGACCCGCGCGACGTGTTCCGCGTGTGGCTCCCGGCGCACCGCCGAGTCGTCGCGAGGCTCACCGCGACTGAGAACAGCGACCTCTCGCTGTTCTCGAGCACCGCGCCGACCGTCTTCGGCCGGTTCGCGACGGCCGGCCGCTTGGCTCGGGCGAACGCAGCAGGCACCACGGAGCGCCTCGTCTACGACAACGCGACCCGCGGGCGTTGGGCGTACCTCGCCGTGTCGCTCCCCCCGACCACGGCCAGCTCGACCTACCGGCTCTCGCTGTCCTCGGCGGCGCTCGAGAAGCGCGCCGCAGCCGCCCGCGGCTAACCTGCGCGCTCGACGACGACCGCTGCGTGCTCCACGGGCGAGGCGAGGATGACGTCCGGCTTGCGCACGCGCACCCTGATCCGTGCCAGAGGGAAGCGCGAGAGCAGCGTCTCGGCAAGCGCAGCCGCGAACGCCTCGAGGAGCATGTACGCCCGCGCGTCCGAGACGTCGCGCACGGCGTCGACGACGTCGCGGTAGTCCACCGCGTCCTCGATGCGATCGCCGGCGGCGGCTGTCCGAGCCACGCCGTCGTCGAGCTCGAGGTCGAGGTCGACGAGGAACCGCTGACCGTGCTTCCGCTCCGTCTCGAGGACGCCGTGGAAGCCGTAGAGCTCGATCCCCCGCAGCTCGATCGTCATGCGACCACCCTTCCCCGCTCGACGGCCGCAGCGGCCGCGAGCGCCTCGACGTGCGGGCGCACGTCGTGGACACGGAACACCGCCGCGCCGCGGTCGAAGGCTGCGACTGCCGCACCCACCGAGGCCGCGTCGCTTCCCACAGGCCCCGTTTCTCCGAAGACCCGCGCGAGCGTGGACTTCCGGGACACGCCGACGAGCACAGGTCGGCCGATTGCCACGATCCGGTCGAGTCGGGACAGGAGCTCGAGGTTGTGGCCGGGCGTCTTTCCGAACCCGATCCCCGGGTCGAGGCAGATCCGATCCTCCGGGATGCCCGCGCCGACAGCGAACGCAAGTCGCTCCTCGAGGAAGGATACGACGTCCTCGACGACGTCGTCGTAGCGCGGCTCGTCCTGCATCGTGTGCGGGTCGCCCTGCATATGCATCAGGCAGACGTCGACGCCCGCCTCCGCAACGACCTCGGCGAGCGCCGGGTCTCGCTGGAGCGCGCTCACGTCGTTGACCATCGCGACGCCGAGCTCGATCCCCCGTTGCGCGACCTCCGCCCGGGACGTGTCGAGGGAGACCGGCGAGCCGGCGAGCGCCTCGAGCACCGGGACGACCCGGCGCAGCTCCTCCTCCACGGAGACAGGCTCGGCCCGCGGACGGGTCGACTCGCCGCCGACGTCGACGAGGGATGCGCCGTCGGCGAGCATCCGCCGCGCTGCATCAACGGCGTCGACGGTCGACCTATACGACCCGCCGTCCGAGAAGCTGTCGGGCGTCACGTTGAGGATCCCCATAACGCTCGGGCGCGGCCAGCGGTCGGCGAATGTGCCGCTCATCGACAGGACGCTACCGAGGGGCAGAGCTTCCAGGGACGAGGGCGGCAGAGCCCACGTCCCGCGGGCTAGGACGCGGCGGGGTCGGGCGGCGGCTGCATCGCCGCGCCCGGAAGCGGCCTGGGCGACGGGCGGAGCAGCGGCTTCTTCTCGGCGTCGGGCTCCTCGGCCGCTGGCGGCGTCGTGGGCGGCTCCTCGACGAAGACGGACTCCTCCGACTCGCCCTGGAGCAGCCGCTCGAACTGAGTCTTGTCGATCGTCTCGCGCTCGATCAGGATCGCCGAGAGCTTGTGCAGCTCGGCCATGTGCTCGCGCAGGACGGTCCGCGCCTTGTCGTGCGCCTCCTCGATCACGCGCCGGATCTCGTCGTCGATCTCCTTTGCGATCTCCTCCGAGTAGTCCGGCTCGGCGCCCATCTCGCGGCCGAGGAACGGCATGTCGTGGTTGCGGCCGAGCACGCGCGGGCC
>DASSBV010000110.1:0-3493 GCA_035698545.1 Gaiella sp.
ATGCTCACGATCAAGTCCGACGACACGATCGGCCGCGTCAAGGCGTACGAGGCGATCGTCAAGGGCGAGAACATCGCCGAGCCGTCGATCCCCGAGTCGTTCAAGGTCCTGCTGAAGGAGATGCAGTCCCTCTCCCTCGACGTGCACGTCCTCTCCGACGAGGGCCGCGAGGTGGAGGTGCGCGAGGAGGACGACGAGCTGCTCCGCGCCGCGGAGGAGCTCGGGATCGACCTCTCGCCCGCGTCGATTCGCGGCACCGCCGGCGAGCCGACGGTGCAGGAGGTCGAGGAGGGTGCGCCGGAGGACGGCGCCGACCCGGGCCTCGCCTCCGACGAGGACCTCGAGGAAGGGCCGGCCGAGGAGGAGCTCGCGCTTCCGGCCGACCTGGAAGTAGAGGACTGAGATGCGGGTGCAGCGCCTGGCGCTGCACCCAGGAGAACTGACAAACGAATGACGGAGCTGGACGCGTCCCACCCGGGACGTGTCCGAAGGAGAAATCCCCTTGGCGCAGATCGACATCAACGACTTCGACGCGATCCGGATCGGCCTCGCTTCGCCAAAGCAGATCCGTGACTGGTCGATGGGCGAGGTCACCAAGCCGGAGACCATCAACTACCGCACCCTGAAGCCCGAGCGCGACGGCCTGTTCTGCGAGCGCATCTTCGGTCCGACGAAGGACTGGGAGTGCTACTGCGGCAAGTACAAGCGCGTCCGCTACAAGGGGATCATCTGCGAGCGCTGCGGCGTCGAGGTGACGCGTCAGAAGGTGCGCCGCGAGCGGATGGGCCACATCGACCTGGCCGCGCCCGTCTCGCACATCTGGTTCTTCAAGGGCGTCCCGAGCCGGATCGGCTACCTCCTCGACATCGCCCCGCGCGAGCTCGAGAAGGTCCTCTACTTCGCCGCCTCGATCGTCACGGGCGTCGACCGCGAGAAGCGTGCGGCCGACCTCGTCGACCTCGAGGACAAGGTCCGCGGCGAGTCCGAGCAGATCAACGTCGACCGCGACGAGCAGCTCGCGGCGCTCGACGAGCGCCTCGCGCGCCGCCGCGCGTTTCTCTCGCAGGGCAAGGACAAGGGCTTCGACGAGGACGACGAGTTCTGGGCCCGCGGCCTCTCCAACTGGGCCGAGGACCAGGTGCTCCCACCTCTCGACGAGGCGCGCACGATGGCGAGCGGGATCCTGCCCGGCCTCGCGAAGTCGATCACGAGCGAGGACCCGAAGCGCCTCCGCGAGCTCGTCCGTCAGGCGGCGACGCGCGATGACCGCCGGCTTGCCCCTCGCGAGATCGAGTCCGTCGCAACCGCGGCGGTCGAGCTGCGCGAGGCGCTCGAGCCGCTTCGCTCGGAGCTCGAGCGCTCCTCCGGTTCGAAGAAGGGCGCGATCACGAAGCACCTTCACAAGCTGCTCGACCAGCTGCTCGGCGGCGAGGAGCTCGGCGAGGAGGATGCGCAGCTCGTCTCGTCGGTCGACCTGAAGAACCTCGAGCGGGCGCGCGGGATCGGTGACGGTCTCCTGCGCGACGTGCTCGAGCGGGCCGAGGGCGAGGCGACCGCCGACCAGGTGCGCGAGCTCGCGTACGACCTGTGCCTCGTCGAGGGCGCCCGCAAGGAGGACCTCGAGGTCGTCCAGCAGTGGGCCGGCAAGGTCAAGGAGATGGTCGCCGACATCGAAAGCCGCCGCGCAGACGCGCGCGACGCGGCCGTCGAGGGCGTCCGCCGGCTCGAGGAGACGTGGAAGCTCTTCCGCGAGCTCGATGTCAAGCAGGTCGTCAACGACGAGCAGATCTTCCGCGAGCTCAAGGACCGGTTCGGATCGCCGTACGGCTTCGGCGTGTACTTCCGGGGCGGCATGGGCGCCGAGGCGATCCGCGAGCTGCTCCGCGATCTCGACCTCCAGCAGGAGTCGATCACGCTCCGCGAGATGATCAAGACATCGAAGGGGCAGAAGCAGCAGCGCGCGATCAAGCGCCTCAAGGTCGTGCAGGCGTTCATCACCTCGGAGAACAAGCCCGAGTGGATGGTGCTCGAGGCGGTTCCGGTGATCCCGCCGGAGCTTCGCCCGATGGTGCAGCTCGACGGCGGACGCTTCGCCACGAGCGACCTCAACGACCTGTACCGGCGCGTGATCAACCGCAACAACCGGCTCAAGCGGCTGCTCGACCTCGGCGCGCCCGAGATCATCGTCAACAACGAGAAGCGGATGCTCCAGGAGGCCGTCGACGCGCTGTTCGACAACGGCCGCCGCGGGCGCGCCGTGACCGGCCCGGGCAACCGCCCCCTCAAGTCGCTCTCCGACATGCTCAAGGGCAAGCAGGGCCGGTTCCGCCAGAACCTGCTCGGCAAGCGCGTCGACTACTCGGGGCGCTCGGTGATCGTCGCCGGCCCGAACCTGAAGCTGCACCAGTGCGGGCTGCCGAAGCTGATGGCGCTCGAGCTCTTCAAGCCGTTCATCATGAGCCGGCTCGTCGAGCGGAAGTCCGTCCAGAACATCAAGGCCGCGAAGAAGTACGTCGAGTCGATGGTTCCCGAGGTCTGGGACGTCCTCGAGGAGGTCATCGCGGAGCATCCGGTGCTGCTCAACCGGGCGCCGACGCTCCACCGCCTCGGCATCCAGGCTTTCGAGCCCGTGCTCGTCGAGGGCAAGGCCATCCAGGTCCACCCGCTCGTCTGCCACGCGTTCAACGCGGACTTCGACGGCGACCAGATGGCGGTGCACCTCCCGCTCTCGGCCGAGGCCCAGGCGGAGGCCCGCATCCTCATGCTCTCGTCGAACAACATCCTCTCGCCGGCGCATGGGCGGCCGCTCGCGACGCCGACGCAGGACATGGTCCTCGGCGCGTACTACCTCACCTTCTGCGAGCACGACCTCACGGCAACGACCGCGGAGGAGCTCGAGAAGGCGATCGGCTACCGGCCGCCGCGCTTCGCCAGCGAGGAGGAGGTCGAGCTCGCGCTCGAGACGAAGAAGGAGAACGTCTCGCTGCAGGCGCCGATCGAGTTCCGCGCCGGCGACGAGGTGCGCCTCACCACGCCGGGCCGCGTCATCTTCGAGAGCGAGATCGCACGCTCGCTCGCAGACGCGGTGAAGGACGGCCTCCAGGAGCCGCTCGTCATCGACCGCGCTCTCACGAAGCGGGAGCTCGACGCGACCATCGACCGTCTCGTCGGCCAGTACGGGGCGTATGTCGTGGCGTCCGTCCTCGACACGATCAAGTCCCTCGCGTTCCGCTACGCGACCCGCGCGGGGATCACGGTCTCGAAGAACGACATCGTGATCCCGCCCTCGAAGGACGAGATCCTCGCGGGCTACGAGGAGCAGGTCGCCAAGGTCGAGCTCGAGTACGAGCGTGGCCTGATGACCGAGGAGGAGCGCAAGGAGCGGGTCGTCGCCGTCTGGACGGAGGCGACGGACGAGGTCGCCGACGCGATGAAGGACAACCTGCGCCAGACGAACTCCATCTTCATGATGGCCAACTCGGGCGCCCGCGGC
>DASSBV010000111.1:0-6087 GCA_035698545.1 Gaiella sp.
CGCCTTGTCGTGCGCCTCCTCGATCACGCGCCGGATCTCGTCGTCGATCTCCTTTGCGATCTCCTCCGAGTAGTCCGGCTCGGCGCCCATCTCGCGGCCGAGGAACGGCATGTCGTGGTTGCGGCCGAGCACGCGCGGGCCGAGCTTCTCGCTCATGCCGTAGCGCATGATCATCTGCTTCGCCGTCGACGTGATCCGCTCGATGTCGTTCGCGGCGCCCGTCGTGACCTCGTTGAAGACGAGCTCTTCCGCCGCGCGGCCGCCGAGGGTCATCGCCATCTGGTCCATCAGCGTGCCCTTGGTCGTCAGGTAGCGGTCCTCCGCCGGCAGGGAGATCGTGTAGCCGAGCGCCTGGCCGCGGCTGACGATCGAGATCTTGTGCACCTCGTCGGTGCCCTCGAGGTAGTAGCCGACGAGCGCGTGGCCCATCTCGTGGTACGCGGTGATCTTCCGCTCCTTCTCGGAGAAGAGGCGCGACTTCTTCTCGGGGCCGGCGATCACGCGCATGATCCCTTCCTCGAGCTCCAGCTGGCCGATCGTCTTCTCGCCGCGCCGCGCCGCAAGCAGCGCCGCCTCGTTGATCACGTTCGCCAGGTCGGCGCCGGTGAAGCCCGGGGTGGCGGCGGCGAGGACGTCGAGGTCGATCTCGCGCGCCAGCGGCTTGCCTTTCGCGTGCACCTCGAGGATCTGCTGGCGGCCCTTCCGGTCGGGCCGGTCGACCACGATCTGGCGGTCGAAGCGTCCCGGCCGCAGGAGCGCCGGGTCGAGGATGTCGGGCCGGTTCGTCGCCGCGATCAGGATGATGTTGTCCTTCAGCTCGAACCCGTCCATCTCGACGAGGAGCTGGTTCAGGGTCTGCTCGCGCTCGTCGTGGCCGCCGCCGAGACCCGCGCCGCGGTGCCGGCCGACCGCGTCGATCTCGTCGATGAAGATGATGCACGGGCTTGCCTGCTTCGCCTGCTCGAACAGGTCGCGCACGCGCGAGGCGCCGACGCCGACGAACATCTCGACGAAGTCGGAGCCGGAGATCGAGAAGAACGGCACGCCGGCCTCGCCCGCGGTCGCGCGCGCCAGCAGCGTCTTACCGGTACCGGGCGGGCCGTAGAGCAGGACGCCTTTCGGGATCCGCGCCCCGAGGGCCTGGAACTTCTTCGGGTTCTCGAGGAACTCCTTGATCTCCTGGAGCTCCTCCACCGCCTCGTCCGCACCGGCGACATCCTTGTACGTCACCTTCGGCGAGTCGGGCGACATCCGCTTGGCGCGGCTCTTGCCGAAGCTCATCACCTTCGAGCCACCGCCCTGCATCTGGTTCATCAGGAAGATCCAGAACCCGATCAGCAGGAGGAACGGCAGGAACCCGGTGAGGAGCGCCCACCACGCGCTCGTGCCGATTCCCTTCGAGTCGTACGTGACGTTGTTCGCCTGGAGAACCTGCTCGTACTTGACCTGCGACTCCGGCGAGGGGTAGTTGACCTTCACCTTCGTGCCCGAGTCGAGCACGGCCTCGATCGACTGCCGGTTCGGCGAGAACGTGACCTCGCTGACGTTCCCCTTCTTCGTCTCGTCGATCAGCTGCGAGTAGGTGAGGTCCTTCCCGTTGTCGCGGCGGGGCATCAGCGTCTGGCTCGCGAGATACACGAGCAGGACGATGACGACGAGCGGGAACAGCGCGCTGCGGAAGAAACGATTCACGTGCTTCGGAGGGTAGCAAGGTGCCCTCCGTGCGCTAGTGCGGCGGCCCCGGTGGGGTTAACCGGAAATTCCCTGGTCAGAGCCCGTTCGGGACGAGATCGGGGTGCAAGACCCCTATATATGGGAGGTTGCGGTAGCGCTCGGCGAAATCGAGGCCGTAGCCGATCACGAAACGGTTCGGGATCTCGAACCCGACATACCGCAGCGGGACCTCCACCTCGCGCCGCTCGGGCTTCGTGAGGAGCGCGCAGATCTCGAGCGATCCCGGCTTGCGTGCGGTGAGCGTGCGACGCAGGTAGGAGAGCGTGAGGCCGGAGTCGATGATGTCCTCGACCACGAGGACGTCGCGGCCCGAGATGTTGATCTCGAGGTCCTTCAGGATCCGCACCACGCCGGACGAGTCTGTGGCGGCCCCATAGCTCGAGATCGCCATGAAGTCGACCTCGCAGGGCACGGTGAGCTCGCGCATCAGGTCGGAGATGAAGAAGATCGCGCCCTTGAGGACGCCGACGAGGAGCAGGTCGCGCCCCTCGTAGTCCGCGGAGATCTCGGTGCCGAGCTCGACGATTCGGTTGCGGAGCGTCTCCTCGTCGATCAGGACCTCGCCGACGTCGGCGTGCACCGAGGTGCTCACCCGCCCTCACGCATGACGCGCACCGCGCCCTCCCAGCCCGGCGCCTCAGCGAGGCCGACGACCGTCACAACGGCTCCGTCCTCGGTCGCGACGAGTGGCCAATCGTCCCGCTCGTCCCGCGGCACCTTCGCGTCCAGGAGCACGTCCTGCACCTTACGCGAGCGGCCAGCGAGGCGGTCACCGGGTCGGCGGGAGCGGACGACGAGCCCCGGGACGTCGCTCTCGAGCCTCCACGGGCCCCATTCGACCACGCCTTCGAGCCGCAGCTCGTCGTACGTCCTCACTGCCCGGAGACCGCCGCCGAGATCGACCCTCCGCGTGCCCTCGAGCGACGAGACGAGATCGACGAGGGAGGCTTCGAGACGCCGCGGAAGCCGGGGTCGCTCCGCGCCGAGCGCTAGCAGGCTCTGGCGGGCGCGGGGGTCGAGCTCCTCGAGGAGCGGCAGGACCCGCTCACGGACGAGCCCGCGTTTCGTCGACGGATTCGTCGAGTCCACCCGCCAGGGAAGCCCATTGCCGGCGCAGTACTCCTCCGTCTCCTCCCGCCACACGGTCAGGAGCGGCCGGACGACTCCGTCCGCGCGCCGGACGCGGATCCCGCGGGTCGAGCCGCTCGAGACGATCCGGTAGAGGACCGTCTCGATCTGGTCGGAGGCCGTGTGGCCCGTCGCACGGAGGCCACGGCCGGCGGTGAGCGCGTAGCGCAGGTCTCGGAGCTCGGCCTCTGTTCGCCGCGGCTCCGCCCGGACGATCTCGGCGCCGAGCACGTCCGCGCAGTGCTGAGCGTCCGCGTCCGCATCGGCGCCGCGCAGGCCGTGATGGACATGAACCGCCGCGACGCAATAGCCGAGCTCGCGCAGGATGTGCCAGAGGCACGTGGAGTCGGCGCCGCCCGAGACGAGGCATGTGACCTCGCCACCGGGCTCGATGAGGTCGTGACGGCGGATGTGCGCCTCGACGCGCGCGCGGAGCTCCACGCGGAAAGTGTGCCTTCGCGTCAGCCCGAAGGGAGCTCGTCGGCGAAGGTCGGCACCGCCGCCCAGGCGCGGAGCGTCTCGGCAGCCCTTGCGACCGCGTCGGCGGGAAGCTCGTGGGCGGTGGCATGCTCGACTGCTGTCACACGTGCTGACGGAAAGCGGCCGTCCGAGGCGTCGAGCGCGTAGCGGACGGCCAGGGAGTGCGAGACGGCGAGCACGACGTCCTCCGGCCGCGCGAGCAGCGCGTCGAGGCCGTCGGCATACCGGGCGGCGGCCTCCGCGCGACTCTCACCATCACCGGGGCACGGCGCGTCGGGCGGATTGGTCCACGCCCACGCGCGATACCGCTCGAGCGGTCCGCCCTCGAACGAGCCGAACCGGATCTCGTCGAGCTCCGGCAGCACGATGCGGGAAATGTTGCGACTGTCGAGCGCGAGGTCGAGCGTCTCCTGCGTCCGTACGAGCCGCGTCGCCACGCCGAGGTCGATACTCCGCTCCGCGAGCTTCGACCGGAGGAAAACCGCCTCCTCGACGCCCTGCGGCGTGAGCCCTGCCCCGGGCGGCGTCGAGCTGATCGCGTCCTCCACGTTCGTACGAGCCTGGGCGTGCCGGACGAAGAGCAGAGTCCTCAAAAGAGCACGCTGCGGTAGTCCAGGACGTGCTCCATCCCGATCGTCTCGTAGAGCCGGATCGCCGGTGTGTTCTCCGCCCGCACGAAGAGGCACACCGCGGGGACCTCCGCGAGGAGGAGCCGAATCAGATCCCGCATCGCTCGGGTCGCATATCCCTGCTCGCGGGCGGGCGGATCGACCCAGACCTGCTGGAGCTGCACGGCGTACGGCGTCCACGCCGACGCCTCGGCCTTGAAGCGGATCACGCTGTCCTCGATCCACACCCACGAGCGGCCCTCCTCGATCTGTGCCCGCGTCCGCCAGCGGAAACCGTTGGGGTCGCGTCGCAGTGGGTCGACCGACAGCTCCTCGAAATGCGCGCGCGCGCAGGCCGGCACGAGCAGGTCGAGGTCGGAGCGCCGCGCGGCGCGCAGGCCGGTCTCGCCGGGCGAGGGCGCCTCGCGCATCACGTAGACGGGCTGGCTCAGACGATCCTCGCGTGCACGTCCGAGCTTGCGGCGTCCCGACTCCCATAGCTCGCTGACGGCGCCCTGCTCGCCGATCAGCATTCGCGGCGCGGCGCGGCTGGCCTCGTCGAGGAACGCCGCGCAACCGGTCCCCGAGGGAACGACGTTCGTGCCCAGGTGGCAGAGCGCCCGGAGCGTCCCGTCGTCCTTCTCGACGGCGGCAAAGCGACCCTGGCCGCGGCGCGCGACGTCCTCGAGGAACACCCGCTCGATGGGGCTTTCGCCGCAATAGACGAGGATCTGATCGGTCGAGGGCTCGATCACGCGGGCACGCATCGCGCGGACACCTTAAGGCCTCCCGTACGAGCGCTCTTGCACGGCGCACGGGCACTAGAGTGTCGCGCCATGCCAATCCACGTACGCGCGAACCAGGGGGACTACGCCGAGGCCTGCCTGCTCCCCGGCGACCCGCTCCGGGCGAAGCACATCGCCGAGACCTTCATGGAGGACGTCGTCCAGCGGAACTCCGAGCGGGGGATGCTGGGCTACACCGGGACGTTCGACGGCAAGCCGGTCTCCGTCCAGTCGACCGGGATGGGGTGCCCCTCCGCCGCCATCGTCATCGAGGAGCTCGTCCAGCTCGGCGTCAAGAAGCTGCTGCGTGTCGGCACGTGCGGCGGCCTGCAGCCGGACCTGAAGATGGGCGACCTGATCATCGCGCTGTCGGCGACGCCCGCCGACAGCACCGCGACCCACTACGTCGATGGCGAGCCCCACGCGCCCACCGCGGACTTCGGGCTCGTCCACGAGGCGGTGCACCAGGCGAAGGAGCTCGGGAAGCCGGTGCGCGTGGGGCCGATCGTCTCGAGCGACATCTTCTACCAGCCCGATCCCGGTCTCGCGGGGCGCTGGTCCGATCGTGGGATCCTCGCCGTCGAGATGGAGGCCGCCGTCCTCTTCACCCTCGGGGCATTGCGCAAGATCCAGGCAGGCTGCATGCTGATCGTCTCGGACATCGTCGTCGAGGGCGAGTTCATCCGCATCACCGACGAGGAGATGCGCGCGGCCGTCGACCAGATGACCGAGCTCGCGCTGCACGTCGTGACCGCCTCGTAGCCGCACCGGTCGACGGTGGCGCAGCACTTGCACACGGTCTTCCTCGTCAACCCGGCCTCGGCGAACGGCTCCACGGGGCGGCGCTGGCCGGAGCTCGCGCGACGCGCCGCGGCGGCCGGGCTCGAGGGAGCGACGCTCTTCAGCGAGCGACAGGGACATCTCGCCGAGCTCGCCCGCGAGGCGGCGCTCGACGGTGCGGAGCTCCTCGTCGTGGTAGGCGGCGACGGCTCTGTCAACGAGGTGGCGAACGGCCTCGCGGGACTCGGACGGCAGCCGGAGGTCGCCATCGTCCCGCGCGGGACCGGCTGGGACTTCTCGCGCACGTTCGGGATCCCGCGGAAGGTCGACGACGCTGTGCGCATCGCTCTCGAGGGAGACGTCCGCACGATCGACGTCGGGCGCGCCTCGTACCGCGCCTGGGACGGGTCGGACGCGACGGCGTCCTTCGCGAACGTCGCGAGCGCGGGGATGAGCGGTGCGATCGCGAAGCGCGCGAACGAGACGTCGAAGGCGCTCGGCGGGAAGGCGTCCTACCTGTGGGCGACCTTCGCCGTGTTCTCCGGCTGGGAGGCGACCGAGATCGAGGTGGT
>DASSBV010000112.1:0-19813 GCA_035698545.1 Gaiella sp.
TATTCCTCGTCGTGGTCGACCCTGACCTCGCGGACGGCGCCGCGCGACTCGGCGACGACCTGCGAGCCGTTCGTCGCCCACTCGCGGTCCTCGCCGTCGAGCGTCACGCGCGCCCTGACGGGCTCGGTGGCGAGCACGCCGAAGTGCTCCTCGTTGGTCAGGTCGTTCCGCCAGAGGGCCCGCCGCTCGCTCGGAAGCTCGTAGTCGGTCGTGTTCCACGTGAACTTGAACCACTCGTCCGCCCACTCGAAGAGGATCCCGCCGGCGAGACCCGTCCGGCGGATCGTCCGCAGCAGGTCGGCGTCGATCCGAGCGGCCTGCTGCTCGGAGTGGTCGCCCTGGTCGCGACCGAGCGGACCGAGATGCGCGAGGCCGAGCGACGACGGCACGCCGAACTCGGTGATCATCACCGCCTGCCCGTGATGATGGCGCTCGAGCGCCGCGAGGTACCCGGCGTACGGGTCGGGACGGCCGTGGGCATCACGCGTTCGCTGCAATCCTGGCTCGTAGCGCAGGAAGTCGGGGTAGTACGGATATGCGTGGTAGCTCGCGAACAGGCCGCCCGGCCACGCCGACGTCGCCCGGAGGTGCATGGCGTCGATCGAGACGAGATCCTCCTTCTCGAGCGGCTCGGTCGGATGGCGGAGAGGGTCGGTCGTGATCCAGTTCGTGAAGGTCACCGGGCGCGACCAACCGCGCTTCGCTTCCAGGCCCGCGAGGTAGTCGAGCATCCCTGCGAGCCACCGCTCGGTCGGGGTCGCGCGCGGAAGGGACCGCACGAAGCGCCCGCGCGCTGCCGGAGCGTCGGCGTTCAGGTGGTCGCTCGACGCGGTCGCCGCGGGGTCCCATTCGACGCCGATCGACCAGCCGAGCAGCCACGGCGCGATGCTCGACCGATAGCGACCGCTCGCGTGACCGGGGCGTTCGGGCAGCGTCGCGTCGCCGTGGACGACGGCGACCGCCCGCGCGATCTCCTCGCGGAACCCGTGAGTGACGCTCGGCGCATACAGGTTCCCGCTCGCGAGGAACTGCTCCTCGGGGATCCAGACGCCGTGCAGGACGTAGAGCGGTCTCTCGGGATGCGCAAGGTCGTACGCACGAAGCGCGTCGTAGAAGTCGGGCGCGAGGATCGTGTAGACGCGAATCACCCGCGCGCCGAGCGCCGCGATCTCGGGCAGCCACCTGTCGTAGTCCGCGCGGCGGGCGGCGACCTCTCCCGGGAGCGTGCCGGGGACGGTCGAGCCGAGGTTCACGCCCGGCCAGAACTGGGGCTCGAAGCCGCTCCGCGTCGCGAGCGCGAGCTTCTCGCCCACGACACGCGCCGGCACGTGCAGGCCGCGCACGACGCGCGGCGCAGGGATGCTCGACGACGAATCCCGGAATGTCGAGTCACTCGAGGAGCAGCCGGCCGCCAGCGCGAGCACCGCTAGGGGGAGAAGGACGCGCGCCCAGGTCATGCTGCGCGGGAGCTCTCGGTCGGGGCCGATGCAAACGGGAGCAGCAGACGGAAGACCGCGCCGGCCCCTTCCCGATCGACGAGCTCCAGCGCGCCGCCGTGCGCCTCGGCGATACGACGCGCGATGACGAGGCCGAGCCCCGTTCCCGGAATCGAGCGTGCCACGGCGTCCCGACTGCGGAAGAACCGCTCGAACACCCGCCCGCGCTCGTCGTCGGCGATCCCGGGCCCCGAGTCGCTCACCTCGATCGCGCACGCGAGCGACCCCCGCCACACGGCGACCGAGACCGCGCCGCCGTCGGGCGTGAACTTCACGGCGTTCGACAGCAGGTTGTCGACTATCTGGCCGAGCCGCATCGCGTCGCCGCGCACCACGACGCCCGAGTCGCCGGCGATCGACACGGCGATCGACTTCCTGTCGGCGGTGGAACGCACCCGCTCGAGGCTGTGACGGATCACGTCGTCGACATCCACGTCCACGACCTCCATCGCGACCTCGCGCGTCTCCCATTGCTGCACGAGCAGGAGGTCGTCCACGAGCCGCTGGAGGCGCTCGGCGTTCCGCTGGATCACGGTGAGGAACTCGCGTCCGGCCCCCTCGACGTCGTCCTCGAGCAGCTCGACGTAGCCGGCTATCGCGGCGAGCGGCGTACGCAGCTCGTGCGACACGGTTGCCACGAACTCGTCCTTCGCGCGTCCCGCAGCGCGCTCCGTCGTCGTCTCGCGCAGCGAGAAGATGCGCCCCATCAGCACGCCGTCCGTGCTCCGCACGGAGGCAGTGCGTCCGACGAACGAGCGGCCGCTCTCGGCGAGCGTGAACTCGCCCACGTGCTCTGCCTCGGGGTCGCGCGAAACCGCCTCGACCAGGTTCCGATACGTCTCGTCCGACGTCGTCTGGCGCGACAGCCGGTCGATCCGATCCCAGATCGTGCCGCCGCCCCCGAGCGCGGTGACGGCCCAGAACGCGTCCATCGCGGCGTTCGAGAACAGGACATGGCCCTCGACGTCCGTCATCAGGATGGCGTCAGTGGACGCGTCGAGCACCGCGCGGCTCTGGGCGAGGAGCTGCTCGCGCTCGGCTTCCGCTCGACGGCGCCTGCTCTCGGCGACGTCGAGCGACCGTGCCGTCCACAGAAGCACGGGGAGTGACACCGCGATCGTCCCGATCAGGAACAGCAGGACGCCGACGTCGAACCCGAACCAGCCGGCGCCCGCCCCCCGACCGATCGGGATCAGGAACGCAGTGGGGACGAGCACGACCACCGGCAGGAGGCGCCGAAGCAGACGACCGCCGGGCGACGGTCGCAGGACGACCGCGATGGCACCCTCGACCGGCGCGAGCGCGAGCGCCGCCGCGCCGAGCGCGAGGATCCCCGTCGCAGTCGGGATCGCCATCGTCGTGACGTCCGAGCGCCAGTAGAGGTCGTCGAGCCCCGAGGCGTACCCCACGAGCCCGACGAGCCCGATGCCACCTGTGAGGACGAGCGGCACCTGGGCGGCGATGCGCACTTTGCGGCGTAGGC
Source organism: Gaiella sp. (assembly GCA_035698545.1). Classification (GTDB taxonomy): domain Bacteria; phylum Actinomycetota; class Thermoleophilia; order Gaiellales; family Gaiellaceae; genus Gaiella. Next base: position 2,980 of record DASSBV010000112.1, read on the forward strand.
TGTCGAGAGCGAGCAGGCCCACCGCGGCGAGCAGAAGCCCGATCGACGCTCCCACCGACATCCGGCCGGTCGAGCCGGCAGGCGAAAACCGATCGTCGAACAGGAGCTCGTCGATCCCGAGCGACCGCGACCACAAGTGCTCCACGAGCGTCGCCGCGGCGACGAGCGCCGCGCCGGCCGCGAGCGCGGTCCGCAGGCGCTCCCGCTCGGTGGGCCGGAAGACCACCGCCGTGCCGAGCGCGACGAAGCAGAGCGCCGTGTTGACCTTGAGAGGCGTCGAGCCGGAGACGAGCTCCGTGAGCACCTCCCGGTCGAAGGTCCAGCCCGCGAGCGCGACGAGACCGAGCGCCGCGACAGCGGCGCCGAGAGACCGGCCGATGAATGTCCTCACCCCCGATTCATCGGCCCGAATCGGCCCCGTGATGAGGGTCCGTCGACGCAACCGGGCTCGCCTCCGCGATGCTTCCGGCATGGCCGTCCTGATCGCATCCGGTCTGCGGAAGGAGCTCTCCGGCGACCCCCTCTTCGACGGGGTCTCGTTCCGCCTGCGCCGCGGCGACCGCCTGGCGCTCGCGGGCCCCAACGGAGCGGGCAAGACGACGCTGCTGCGGACGATCGTCGGCGAGACGTCCCTCACGGCAGGCGAGCTCGCGTTCGCGAAGGACACCCGTGTCGCGCTGCACGACCAACGGCCGCCCCGCGGTCAGGGGCTCACGCTGCGCGAGTACGCCCTCTCGGGCGCCGGCGACCTCGTCGCGATCGAGGAAGAGCTGCGAAGGCTCGAGCAGGCGATGGCGGGCGGCGACCATGCGCCGGCGACGATGCGCCGCTACAGCGACGCCCAGGCGCGGCTGGAACACGCGGGCGGCTGGGCGTGGCGGGACCGCGCCGCGTCGATCGTTCGTGGCCTGGGCTTCGCGGACGACGACCTCGACCGGCAGCTCGACACGTTCTCCGGCGGAGAGCTGACGCGCGCGTCGCTCTCGCGCGCGCTCTCGGCAGACCCCGACCTGCTGCTCCTCGACGAGCCGACGAACCACCTCGACGTCGAGAGCCTCGAGTGGCTCGAACGGGAGCTCACGTCCCTGGATGCCGCGGTCGTGCTCGTCGCGCACGACCGCTGGTTCCTGGAGGCGGTGACGACCGCCGTCCTCGAGCTCGGAGGCCCGAAGCCCGTCTTCTTCGACGGCCCGTGGCACGCCTGGCGGCGCGAGAAGGCGGCTCGCGCTCACGCCGCGGCGACGCAGCTCGACCGCGTCAGCGACGACATCGAGCGCCTCGAGCGATTCGTCGCGCGGTTCCGGTACAAGAAGTCCAAGGCGAAGCAGGCGCAGGCGAAGCTCACGCAGATCGGACGCCTCGAGAAGGAGCGCCGCACCGCCGCCCAGGAGCTCGACGCGATGACCAAGCGGCGGCGCACGCTCGGGTTCGAGTTCCTTCGCCCACCGCGCTCCGGGCGGGACGTGCTCGAGGCGGAAGGGATCGTCTTGAGCGCGGGCGACAAGCTGCTGCTCGACGGGGCGTCGCTCGTGCTCGAGCGGGGCGAGCACGTCGCGCTCGTCGGCCCGAACGGGTCCGGGAAGACGACGTTGCTCGAGACGCTGCTCGGCCACCGCGAGCCGGACGCGGGTCGCGTGAGGATCGGGCACGGCGTCGTGCCTGCCTACTTCTCCCAGCACGAGGCCGAGCTTCCCGACCACGGCTCGATCCTCGACGTCACGTCCCAGGCGACCGGGCTCCCCCGACCGCAGGCGCAGAACCTCCTCGGCCGGTTCCTCTTCTCCGGCTGGGAGACGCACGAAAAGTCGGTCTCCGTCCTCTCGGGCGGCGAGCGCCGCCGCCTGGCGCTCGCGATCGTGGTCGCCTCCGGTGCGAACTTCCTCGTGCTGGACGAGCCGACGAACCACCTCGACCTCGAGAGCCGCGAAGCCCTCGAGGCGGCGCTCGAGGCGTTCCCGGGCACGATCCTGCTCGTGTCACACGACCGCGCGGTGCTCGACGCAGTGCCCGACCGGATCGTGGCCGTGGAGGAGCTCACTCTCCGCTCCTACGACGGCGGGTGGGCCGACCTCGTGCGCACACGCGAGAGCGCGCCACCGGCGCAACCGGCACGCGAGGCGAGATCTTCGAAGCCGAAGCCGGCTCGACCGGCGCGAAAGCGTCCGAGCGAGCTCGACGAGGTCGAGAGGCGGATCGCAGGGCTCGAGCCGCGGGTCGCTGAGCTCGAGGCGCGGCTCGCGGAGAACTGGACGGACATGGACCTCCTCGCGTCCTACACCGCCACCCGCGAGGAGCTCGACGGCCTGCTCGAGCGGTGGGAGGCGCTGTTCGCGGAGGCCCAGGACAGCGACGAGAACGTCGGCGCGCCGTCCGCGCCCTAGCACTCCGACCTGTCGCCGACCCGGAGCGCAGCCCCGACACGGCCGGCGTCCGACAACGCTTGTGGTGAATCGCCACAAGCGTTGTCAACCCGTCGCTCGCATCCGTCGTTCGACGGTGACGGCCCCCGTACCTCGATCGCGTCACCGTTCGATTTCGAGGCTCGCGCGGGTGTGTCGACCAGCGCCCACTGCTTGCGTTGAATCAACACAAGCCGCTGCGTCGCCGATCATCACGGTGTGACGCTCAGGCGAAGCGGCGGCGTAGAGAGGACGTGCACGCGATGACGCTCGAGCAGCCGGTCGCCGTTCGCCGGCCGCGGAGCCTTGCGGAAGCCGCCGAGGCGCACCTCGACGACGTCCTCGGCTACCTCCTGTACCTGACCCGCGACCGCGAGACCGCCGAGGATCTCGCGAGCTCGACGTTCGAGAAGGCGCTCCGCCAGTGGAGCCGATTCGACCCGGTTCGCGGCAGCGCCCGCACCTGGCTGCTCGGCATCGCGCGCACCACCGCGCTCGACTGGTTCCGGGCCGAGTCGCGCCGACGGAAGCGGGAAGAGTCGGCGGCGCTCCCCGAGCGTGTCGAGGAGACGTTTGCCGAGGGCCTCTCGCCCGCACTGGAGGCCGCGCTCGCCGCGCTCAGCGCCGGCGAGCGGGAAGTGCTGGCGCTCCGCGTAGTTCTGGAGCTGGACGGCGACGCAACCGCCCGCGTGCTCGGCATCAGTCCGACCGCCGTCTCGACCCGGCTGAGCCGGGCCCTGAAGCGACTCGAGGAGAAGGTGAACGAGGGATGACCGTCAACGAGATCGTCGGCGAGCTGCGCGCCACGCGCCCACACGCGAGCGACGCGCTTCGCCTCCAGGTGATGACCATCGCGGCCCGGCCGGTGCCTCGCACTCCCACGCTCGGCGGGCGCTTGCGCGGACGTCGCCGCCTTGCTCTTCTCGTCCCCGCCGGCGCGGCAATGGCGATGGCGGCTGCCGTCGTGATCGGAGTCTCCCGCTCCGACTCGCCGGACACCCTGGGCACCGCCGCCCCCGAGTCGACCGCACGCTCGGCCGGCACGACCGGCGAGTCGCTGACCGCCCCGCCGACCGCGGGCGACGCGGCGACGGCGCAGAAGGCGGCGCCCGGACCGGTTGCGGGTCGCGCCCAGCGCTACAGCGCAGCGCTCTCGCTCCAGGTCGAGGACACCGACGCGCTCTCGGACGCGACGCAGCAGGCGCTTGCGATCGCCCGTGACCTCGGCGGATACGTCGTCTCGGTCCACTACGCGACGGGAGACCAAGGATCTGCGTCGATGACGCTCAGCGTGCCGTCGGCCAAGGCCGCCGACGCCGTGACCCGCCTCTCGAGCCTCGGCACGATCCTGGCCCAGAACGTCCAGATCGACGACCTCCAGGAATCGCTCGACTCACTCGACCGCCGCGAGCAGCAGGTGCGCGCGCGCATTGCCGCCCTGACCACTGCGATCGACCGAGCCGAGACGGCCGCCGAGCGCGCACGACTCGAGGAGCAGCGCGCTCAGGCGCGGGCACAGTTGCGCGACCTGCGCGCGAGCCATGCCGCCACATCCGCCGAGGCTCGCAACGCCACGGTGCAGCTCGACCTCCAAACCAAGCAGGACTCCGGTGGAGCGGTTCCCGGCTCCGGCTCCCGGCTCGATCGAGCGCTCGACAAGGCGCTCGCAGTGCTTGCCTGGGAGGGCATCGTCCTGCTCGCGCTGGCGATCGCCCTGGCGCCGCTGGCGCTCGTCGCTGCGGGGGTCTGGGCGACCCGCCGCGCGCGGCGGCGCCGTGAGGAGGATCGGCTCCTAGCGATGTCCTAGGCGTCCAACGTGGCGATCAGCGCATCCGCGACAACCTTGAGGGGGCGACCGGAGATCTGGCTCGCCTTGCGGAGCCGCGCGAACGCGTCCTGCTCGGTCAGGCCCTCCCGCTCCATCAGCAAACCCTTCGCCCGCTCGATCGCCTTCCGCGCCGCGAGCGCCTCGGCGAGCGAGTCGGCTTCCTCGCGTACGGCGACGAGCTCCTCGTGCCGGGCGCGAGCCGTGGCGATCGCGGGCAGCAGGTCCGACTCGCGGAACGGCTTGACCAGGTAGCCGAAGACCCCTGCCTCGACCGCGCGCGCGACGAGCTCCTCCTCGCCGTAGGCGGTCACCATCACGATCGGGATAGCGCGCTCGTCAAGGATGCGACGGGCCGCCTCGATCCCGTCGAGCCGGGGCATCTTCACGTCGAGGAGCGCGAGGTCCGGCTGAGCGCTCCGCGCGAGCTCGACCGCCTCCTCGCCGTCGCGAGCCTCGGCGACGACCTCGAACCCAGCGCGTTCGAGCAGCTCGCGCAGATCGAGCCGGATGATCGTCTCGTCCTCTGCGAGCAGGATCCGCATGCCCCTCCTCACCGCTCCGCGGCGAACCGCACCTCGGCGCGCAGACCCGGCTCGCTCGAGAGCGCGAGCGTCCCTCTGAGCTCGTCGCGGACGAGCGCACGGACGATGGAGATCCCCGTCCCGTCCATGTCCCCAGCCATTCCCACCCCATCGTCCGCGACGGAGAGCACGATCTCGGCGCCCTCGGCCCGCAGTGTGACCGCGACGTGGTCGCCGCCGTGCTCGAGGGCATTGGAGAGGAGCTCCGAGAAGACGAGCGCAAGCGCGGTCGCGCGCTGGCCGGCCAGCTCGACCGGCTCGAGCGTCGCCTCGACCTCCTTGCCCACGACGAGGCCCTGGACGAGCATCGCGCGAAGCCGGTCGACGAGCTCGGCGAGATCGACGACGTCCTCACGATGCTCGGTCAGCTCCTCGTGCACTGCGGCGATCGCGAGGATCCGGTTGACAGAGTCGCCGAGTGCCTTGCGCGGATCGACGCCCTCGGCGCGCGCCTGCAACCGCAAGAGCGAAGCCACCGTCTGCAAGTTGTTCTTCACGCGATGATGGATCTCCTGGGCGAGCACGCCCCGCAGTGCCATCCGGCCGTGCTCGAGCGCCACCGCGGCCTGGTTCGCGATCGCGTCGAGCAGCTGCCGGTCGTCGTCGGTGAACGGGGTGTCGCGGTCGACGACGAGCTCACCGATCGCGCGGCCGCGCCAGCGAAGGGGCAGGCGGACGGCGTGCTCGCCGGCACGCCCCTCGGGCCAGGCGACCCGCCCGTCCTCGAGCACGAGCGCCGCGCCGCTCGCGCCGAGCGACTCGACCGTCGTCCGAACGATCGCCTCGAGCGACTCCTCCAGGTAGAGCGACTCCGAGACCGCCTCCGAGATCCGAGCGAGCGCCTCGAGCTCCTGCACGCGCCGGCGCGCCTGCGCATAGAGCTTCGCGTGCTCGATCGACTGGCCGACCTGCGAGGCGATCGAGGTGAGGAGGCCGATCTCGGCCTCCGTGAAGTCGCGCGGCTCACGGGTGCGGACGTTGAGCGCGCCCTCGAGCACCCGTCGCGCGAGGATCGGGACGGCGAGGATCGACTCGTACTCGTCCTCGGGCAGGTTGGGAAACGCCTTGAAGCGTGGGTCGAGATGCGCGCCCGACGGCAGCATGATCGGTCGCCGCTCCGCCGCGGCGACGCCCGTGATCCCGACCCCCGACCGCATCCGAGGGGCGCTCGTCGCATCCTCGATCCGCGTCCCGTGCGTCGCCCGAAGCACGAGCTCGTCCGCCCGGTCGTCGTAGAGGTAGACGAAGCAGGCGTCGGTCTCGAGCGCGGCGGCCACCTCGTGCGCGATCGCCTCGAGCACGTCGTCGAGGTCGAGGGACGAGTTCACGACCTCCGTCGTCCGCGTGAGTAGCGCGAGGTGCCGGCCTGCCTCATCGGACGTGGGCTCCGCCCGCGCTCCTTCGTCCAGGTCCCGTCGTCCAGCTGCCATCAGTCCAGGGTCGACAACACCACGGCGCCGAGCACAGGCACCGCGATCGTCAAGCCGAAGTTCAGCCAGCCGACTACGACGAGCTGCCGCCGGGTCGCGGGTGCGGTCGAAGCCCCGCCCCGAAGCTCGCGCTGGAGCCGCGGGCCGAGCACGAAGTCGTGCAGCAACCCGCCGACGACGAGGAGCGCGACCAGCACCGACTTGAGGATCAGCGTGCGATCGAAGTCGCTGTCGAGCGCCGCCCGTTGAAAGCCGCCGTGGCGCTCCGTCAGCCACAGGCCGGAGAGGATCGCGACCGCCATCGCACTCCACCCAATCGGCCTCCACCGCCGGCCGAGCGCTCGCATCGCAACGGCGCGCGCCTCGCCCTCGAGCCGTCGGATGGCCGGCACCCCGATGAACACGAGCGCCACCGTCCCGCCCACCCAGATGCTCGCCGAGAGGACATGCAGGATGCGGAGCGCGGTCATCATGGCAGCGCGCAGGCTACGCGGGTTTCGACCGAGACACCCGACGTGTCCAGCGGGATACGGTCGGGGCGTGGCACGCGACTGGGCATTGTTCCTCCACCTCGTCGGCGTGCTGCTCTTCGTCGGCAGCAGCGTCGGCGTGACCGCGCTGCGGCTGCTCGCGATCGGCAAGGCTCGCCCGTCGGAGAGCGCGCTCCTCCTCCGGGCCGTTCGGCCGCTGGTGCCGCTCGTCGGTCTCGGGCTCGTCCTCACGGTCGCAGCAGGCGCCTGGCTCGCGCACGAGCTGCGCTTCTCGTACGGCGCCGGCTGGCTCCTCTGGACGTACGCGCTGATCGCCTGGCTCGTCGTCGTGGGCGCCCTGGCCGGCCGGCTCGACCGGCGAACCCGCGAGCTCGCGGAGCGCGAAGCATCGGCGGGCGACGAAAGATCCCCGGAGCTCACCCGCAGCCTCCGCGATCCCGTCGCGCTGACGCTCGACGCCTCCATGCTCGTCGCAACCCTCGCCATCGTCGCCCTCATGGTCTGGCAGCCGTAGCCTGAGTACGACGACGCGGAACCGTGAGTTGCGCACCGCGGCCGGAGGCCGGCTTTGCCGGCCGGGGGGCCAGGCGCGGTCGACCCATGCGCGACACAGCTCGCGGGGGAAACATGGTTTCCCCCGCGCCGAGAAGGAGGGGGCCGACGGGGGAACCACGGGTTCCCCCGTCCCGAACGACCACGGGCCCCCACCGGGGACCCGCGATCGGCCGTCAGACACAGACGTCGCCACTCGCCTTGCGGCTCGGCCTGCACCTCTGATCATGCGCTTTCGGGTGGACGTTGTCCAGCGCTATAGCGCGGACAAGTAGCGGTCCTTCTCCCACTCGGTCACCTGGATGCGGTACTCGTTCCACTCGCGCCGCTTGAGCTCGACGTAACGCGGAAAGATGTGCTCTCCGAGCGCCCGCCGCATGAGCGCCGAGCCGGCGAGCTCCTCCGCCGCCTCGCCGAGCGAGCCGGGGAGCGCGACGATCCCGCGCTCGCTCCGCTCCTCGTCCGAGAGGCGGTAGAGGTTCGTCGTCATCTCGTCCGGCAGCTCGTAGCCCTGCTCGATTCCCTCGAGCCCGGCGTGCAGGAGCGCGGCGAATGCGAGGTACGGGTTGCAGGCCGGGTCGGGACAGCGGATCTCCGCGCGCGTGGCCTGCTCGGCGCCGGGCTTGTAGAGCGGGATCCTGATCAGCGCCGAGCGATTGCGCTGCGACCACGCGACGTAGACCGGTGCCTCGAACCCGGGCACGAGCCGCTTGTACGAGTTGACCCACTGCGCGAGCACGGCCGACATCTCGCGTGCATGGACGAGCAGCCCGGCGATGAAGCCCTTCGCCGTCTTCGAGAGGTGGTGCGGGTCCTTCGCGTCGAAGAACTGGTTGCGGCCACCCTTGAACAGCGACATGTGGGTGTGCATGCCGGACCCGTTCTCGCCGAACAACGGCTTCGGCATGAACGTCGCGTAGTAGCCGTGCCAGGCGGCGACCTCCTTCACGATCAGCCGATAGGTGATCGTGTGGTCGGCCATCGCGAGCGCGTCCGCGTAGCGCATGTCGATCTCGTGCTGCGAGGGCGCGACCTCGTGGTGGTGGTACTCGATCGGGATGCCGACCGACTCGAGCGCGTTGATCGTGTCGTTGCGTACCTCGGTCGCAGCGTCCTGTGCGGTCATCGCGAAGTACCCGCCCTCGTCGAGCGTCTTCGTGTCCTGGTCGTCCTCGAACAGGAAGTACTCGAGCTCCGGACCGACGTTGAACGCGTCGAACCCGAGTGAGCGCATCCGGTCGAGCGCTGCGCGCAGGACGTAGCGCGGATCGCCTTCATACGGCACGCCGTCCGGCTTGACGACGTCGCAGATCATGCGCGCGACGGGGGAGCCGATCGCATGCCCGTGCTCGTCGATCGGTCGCGGCATCAGCTGAAACGTCTCCGGATCGGGAATCGCGACCATGTCCGACTCCTCGATTGCGTTGAAGCCTGTGATCGAGGACCCGTCGAAGCCCATCCCGTCGTCGAGCGCGCCCTCCATCTCGGCCGGGGTGACCGCGAACGACTTCAAGTGCCCCTCGAGGTCGGTGAACCAGAACAGGACGTGCTCGACGTTCTCGTCGCGCAGCGTCTTGAGCACTGCGCGCCGCGACGCGACGCTCGAGGTCGCGCGATCCTTCGACTTCACCATCGTCGAGCGGGCTCCCGCTCCCGTGCTCCTCGCTCTGGCCATCGCCATTCTCCTCCCTGAAAACGAAAAAGCCCCGGGGGCGGGAACTCCGCACCCGAGGCTCCGTTGCCTCGAAAAAACCGGTCGGAGACTACCACTCCGGACGGCGGAACGTGTCGTGGGCGCGTTGACTCCCGTTCACGACCCATCCTTCCGGAAAGCGCGGTATGGTCCGAGCCTTCCACCCCCCGTGCGGTTGCCCCCACAACCGCCCCGCAGGAGCACGCCGTCGTGCCAAGCGCCCCCAGCCCCCCAAGGAAGCTGCGCGTTCGCGGCGGCTGCTCCTGCGCGTCTCGTCCCCGACCGAGGAGGCAGTCGTCGGCACCCGTGTGACCCACGAGCACCTCGTCGAGCAGGCGCTCCACCTGCCACGGCGAGAGGCCGCACGATGGCGCCACACTCGGTTCGACCAGGAAGAGCTGGTCGGAGACGGGAACCTGGCGCTCGTGAAGGCGGCCCGGAGGTACGACCCGACCTACGGCGTCCCGTTTCCCGCCTTCGCGCTCCGCTACGTCCGCGGAGCGATCCTCGACGCGATCCGGTCGCGAGCCAGGCGAAACGCGCTCGGCGACGGAACCTACGCCGACGTGGTCAGCTTCCACGACCTCGGTCCGGCGGGCGACGGCGACGAGCGGATCGCCTACGACCCACCCGATCCGCGCCCGACCCCCGATGCGACGCTCGAGAGTCTCGAGCGCCTCCGCGTGCTCGCCACCCTGCCGGCGAGCGAGCGGGTCGCCCTCGTGCGGACGACGGTCGACGGCGAGACGGCGGCCGACGTCGCACGCGATCTCGGCGTCAGCACCGGTCGCGTCCACACGCTCGTCCACACCGGCTCCACGCGCTTACGGAGACGCGCCGCGTGACGTCGCTTCTGGGGGAGATCCTCGAGGGTGAGCCTCTCACCCCGCGCGAGTGCGAGATCCTCGCCGGCGCCGCCGACGGCGAGACCGCCGCGCAGACCGGCGCGCGACTCTTTCTCTCGTCCGAGACCGTGAAGAGCTACCGCAAGCGCGTCATCGCAAAGCTCGGCGCGAGGAACGGCACGCATGCGGTTGCCCTCGCGCTGCGCACGGGCCTGCTTCCGCTGCGCCTGCAGCATCACCGCGTGCCGGCTGTCGCACCACGCCGGATCCGGCCCTAGCCGCCGAGCGGCCCGGAGCCTGCCTCCGCCGTCGATCACGCGGCCGGCGGGAAAGGGAGCGGGAGCGGGGCGCGGACGGTGATGCTCTCGGCACCGGTGACGTAACCGAGACGATCGTTGAGGGTGCGCATCGCGCTGTTCCGCCGCTGTGTCCAGGTGTAGACCGTGCGAATCCCGTGGTCCGCGGCCATCTTGAGCGTCACAGCCTTCAGCAGCGTTGCGATCCCCTGCCTGCGCCGGTCGCGAAGCACCGCGGTGAGCGCATTCTCCGCGCGTGTCGGTTCGTCCTCGTCGCGCTCGAGCCCAGCGCAGCCGACGATCTCTCCCTCGACGAGCCCGATCACCATACCCTCGGGCCAGGCGAGCCAGTCGCGCTCCCACTGCTCGCGCGTGACGACGACCGGCCGGTCGGTCGCCATGTCGGCCAACGCCTGCACGGCGAGCGGCTCGTACGCAGCCGCCCATAGCTCGGGACGCTCGGCGACGACGGCGATCTCGAGCCAGTCTGGGACGGCGGGCGCCACCTCCGCGCCGATCATTCGCACCTGCTCCACCTGGCGGTCGACCTCGACGTATCCGAAGCGCTCGGCGAACACGAGCGAGCCGGCGTCCTCGACGCTCGTGCCGGCCTCCTCGAACCCGTGAGCGGCCGCATGACCCGCCAACCTGCGAAGGATCTCCGTGCCGATCCCCCGGCGGCGGAAAGCCGGCAGAACACGAGGATGGAGGCCCGCGCAGCCAAGATCCGATCGTCCCGCGAGCCCCGAGCCCGCGACGACTCCGTCGAGCTCCGCGAGCACGTAGAGCCGCTCCGGTGTCATCGATCTCCGCATCCACTCCACCGTTGCGCAACGCTCGTTCGGCAGCACGGAGATCCGTACCCGCCGCCAGGCCTCGAGATCGGCGTCCGTCTCCGCGACGCGCACCTCGACGCCCATCAGCCGCTCCGCTTCAGCTTGCCGTGCCGCTTCGCGTACACCTCGCCGCGGTTGAAGATCCAGAGCCCGAGCGGGATACAGGCAGCGCCGATGATCAGGAGCGGCCAGATGTCATGCCACAGCGATCCGAGCGGCGCGCCGTCGAGGATCGCTGCGCGGATCCCCTCGAGCGCGTAGGTGGCCGGCGAGATCTTCGCGAGCCACTGCATCCACTCCGGCAGGACGCTCACCGGGTAGTAGACCCCCGAGACGACGAGCAGCATCCCCTGCGCCACGAAGCCGAGCTGCGCGCCCTTCTCCGGGGAGATGAGCGGCAGCACGGCGGTCATCATCCCGATCCCGAAGAACGAGACCGACGCCACGACGAGGATCACGAGCGCGGCCGTGAAGTTCGCGTCGTCGAACTCGAGCCCGAAGAAGGCGGCGACGACGATGAAGAGCAGGATCGCCCGGACGAGCCCGTAGAGCACGGCGAACACGCCCGACCCGCCGAGGTGCATCGCACGCGAGAGCGGGGCCATGAACGTGTACTCGATCGTCCCTTCCCAACGCTCCCAGGCCACGGTCTCGGTGAGGAACTCGAAGATGATCCCGAGGTAGGCCCACACGACGGCGCCGATCAGCAAGGTGGTGGTCGCGCGGTCGACGTCGATGTTTCCTCCGGCTGCCTCGATCCCCTTCGCGATGAACACGATCGTCAGCGTGTTCGCGACGGTCCAGACGAAGAACGCGAGGTCCCAGTAGATGTAGCGGCGCGTGAGGTAGACGTTCCGCTCGACGACGCCCGCGAGCCCGATCAATTCGTGACGGAGGCTCAAGAAGGAACTGCGCAGGTGCCAGGCTTCAGCCTGGCTCATGCTCCGTTTCTCTCTCATGCGAGCGCCTTCCTCTCCTCGGCGTCGAGCTCGTCCTCCTCGTCGGAGAAGCCCCGGCCCGTCGCGGCGAAGAACGCCTCCTCGAGCGTGTCGGCGTCATAGCGCGTCTTGAGCTCGGCGGCCGGCTCGAGCGCGAGCAGCTCGCCGCGGTCGAGGATGCCCACGCGCTCGGCGAGCGCCTCCGCTTCGCCGAGGTCGTGCGTACAGAGGAGGATCGTCGAGTCGTGCACGGCACGCATCTCGCGGATGAACTCCTGCACCTCGAGCTTCGACCGCGGGTCGAGACCGGTGGTCGGCTCGTCGAGCAGCAGCAGGACGGGCGAGGTGAGGAGCGCCCGTGCGAGCGCGACCTTCTGCTGCATCCCGCGCGAGAGGTTCTCCATCGGCTCGCCGCGGCGGTCCGGCGGGAACCCGACCCGCGAGAGGATCTCCGGGATCCGTTCGCCGGTTTCCGACGGGCCCATGCCGTAGAAGCGGGCGGCGTAGTGGAGGTTCTCCGACGGCGACATCTTCTTGAAGAAGCTCGCCTCGACAGAGACCCGGTTTACGAGCCGGCGGACGTCCTTGTCGCGGCGCACGACGTCGTAGCCGAACACCTTCGCGCTCCCTCCGTCGGGCAGGAGGAGCGTCGAGAGGAGGCGGACGAGGGTGGACTTGCCCGAGCCGTTCTGGCCGAGGATCGCAACGCACTCGCCACGGGCGACCTCGAGCGACACGTCGGCGAGCGCAGCGACACGCCGCTTGCCGTGGCGGCGGTCCTTGCGGACGAACTCCTTGCGGAGCTCGCGTGCCTCGACGGCGAGGACGTCGGGCGGAACGGGCGACAACTCCTTCACGATGGTGCTCCCTTCGAAACGGCGGTACCCGGACGTGCGGAAAAAGAGGCACGCCCCAGGCGGGCCTCGGCAACGGATGTCCTAGATACCGAGCAGCATCGTGCGCCGAGCGTACCCCCGCGTCCGTCCACGGACAAGTGCGGTTTCCCGTACTCACCGCTTGACGTCCGTCGCGTGGCCCCGCTACGGTGCTCGCCAGGCGGGGACGACGACGATCCCGCCGACGGCAACGACGCCTCTCCTCTCGCGCTTGCGGGAGGTGGGGCTTTTTTTGTGGTCCGGAGGAGGTGAGCGGCTGTGATGAAGGTCGAGGCGGTGGTCGTCCGGGATCGCGTGGAGACCGTGATGGAGGCGGTGGAGGCCGAGACGGGGCACGTCGGCGTCACGGTGCTCGAGGCGGTGGGCCACGGGCGCGAGCGGGGGATCACCCACGAGTACCGCGGCCGTGTGTTCGAGTCGCGGTTCCTCCCGAAAGCGCATCTGACCTTCGTCGTCCGCGACGAGATCGCGGAGGACGTGATCGGCGCAATCGTGGACGCAGCACGCACGGGGCACGTCAACGGCGACGGGATCTGCTGGATGTCGCCGGTCTACGCCGTGACCCACAACCGCACCGGCGAGAAGCTCGCGGACGGTGAGCGCGTATGACCACCAGAGAGCTCGGAATTGCGGCGAGCACGATCTGGGTCGTCCTCGCAGCGATCCTCGTCCTGTTCATGCAGGCCGGCTTCGCGTTCCTCGAGGCGGGCCTCACACGGATGAAGAACGTCGGCCACATCGCCGCGAAGAACGTCCTCATCCTCGGCGTCGTCTCGATCGTCTACTACCTCGTCGGGTTCGGGATCGCGTTCGGCGACGGGGGCGGGAGCCTCGTCGGCGGCTCGGGCTTCGCACCGTCGGTCGACGAGCTGCTCGCGATCGGCGCGGAACCGTTCTCCTGGTTCGGCTCGATCCCTGGTGCGGCCGGCTACCTGTTCGAGGTCGCCTTCGCCGCGGTCTCGCTCGCGATCGTCTGGGGCGCGATGGCAGAGCGGACGAGGCTCTGGGTGTACATCGTGTTCGGGGTCGTCTTCACGCTGCTCTACTCCGTCGTGTCGCACTGGGTCTGGAGCCCGGACGGCTGGCTCTACTCGCAGGGCATGCAGGACTTCGCGGGCTCGACCGTCGTCCACTACCAGGGTGCGCTCGCCGGCCTCGCCGGTGCGCTGCTTCTCGGCCCGAGGATCGGGAAGTTCGTGGATGGGAAGCCGCAGCCGATCCCCGGCCACAACATGGCCTACACGACGCTCGGCGTGATCATCCTCTGGTTCGGCTGGTTCGGGTTCAACTCGGGCTCGACCCTGGGTGTCGACTTCGGCGGCGTCGGCTTCTTCGCCTATGTCGCCCTGAACACGAACCTCGCCGCGTCGGCCGGCGTACTGGGGGCTGTGACCGCGTCGTGGATCGTGATCAAGAAGCCCGACCTTTCGATGATGCTCAACGGTGCGATCGCCGCGCTCGTCGCCATCACCGCAGCGTGCGCCTTCGTCGCGCCATGGGCGGCGATCGTGATCGGCTTCGTCGCAGGCGTGATCGTCGTCCTCGGCTCGCTGCTCGTCGAGCGCGTCGGGATCGACGATCCCGTCGGTGCGCTTGCCGCCCACGGGATGTCCGGCGTCTGGGGGACGCTCGCCCTCGGCTTCCTGACCGTGCCGGAGCTTGCCGACAAGCTCGAGACCGGCCGCGGCGGCCTGCTCTACGGCGGCGGCTTCCACCAGCTGGGCGTCCAGGTGCTCGGCCTTGTCGCGGTAGGTGCCTTCACGTTCACCGCGTCGTTCCTCATCCTCGGCCTGATGAAGGTGACGGTCGGGATCCGAGCCGAGCCGCACGTCGAGGGGATGGGGCTCGACGTCTCCGAGCACGGGATGTGGGGCTACCCCGAGCTCTACATCCCGGTACCCGGCGGGTACGGCACGGAGCACCACGGCCATTCGCTCGTCACGGCACCGAAGGAAGCGCCGGTTCCCGGCAGCTCGCCGGCGCCGGCGCCAGGCTGAGCCACAAGCCGCGCGGGCGGGAGACAACGCTTGTGGTGATTCACCACAAGCGTTGTCCGCCGCGCGAATGGCTCTGGTCAGCGCAGCTCGTAGGTGACGCTCACGGACGCCGTGGTCTCCTGCGGGCCCGACTCGACGGGGGTCGATGCGTCGGCTGCCGCCTTGGCTGCGAACGGCACGGGCGCGGCGCCGGACTCGGAGATGGCGGTGACCCGCCCGAGCTCGCGGCCGGCAGCCTTCGCGAGCACGGCGGCGCGCTCGGCCGCGTCGTTCACCGCTTTCGCGAGCGCCCGTCGATAGAGGGCGTCGGCGTCGGACCGCGAGGGCGACGGGCCGTAGATCGTGTTCGCGCCGGCCGCGACCGCCGTGTCGATCAGGCTCCCTGCCTTGTCGAACGCCACCGTGGCCGAGGCGATGTTCGACGCGACGAACCCGTTCGGGCTCCCCTGGTCGTCGAACGAGGTGGAGAGCGAGACCGTCTCGGTCGTCACGTCCGTGCCGCCGCCCGACCGCAGCGCCTCGAGGACGCGCTCCATCGCCGTGGCGTTCGCCTGCAACGCGGCCCGCGCCGTCCGGGCGCGCGTCTCGACGCCCGCCGAGATCTCGGCGCGGTCGGGCACAGCGAGGACGGCGCCGTCCCCGCTGACGGTCACCGTGTCCGCGCTCGCGGGCGGATCGACCGCCCGCGCCCCGCTCGGCTGAAGCACTGCGACCGCCGCGACTGCAAGGACGAGAAGCCCGACTGCGGCTGCGATCTTCTTCATGTTCGACGACCTCCGGAGTCCGTTTCCGGAGATACGCCGCCGCTGCGTCCCGCGTCACATGCGGCTGCGACTGCTACCGCCCGCCGAACCGCTTGCGCGCGGCGCCAATCGCGTCGTGCACGCCGCCAGGCCCAGGCGCTCCGCGGGCTTCGATGCTCTCGTCCGCGGTGCCGGTGGGCTCGAACGTGCCGGCACGCACCGAGCCCGCGACCTCTTCGTGCGCGTCGCGGAACGGGACGCCGCCACGGACGAGCTCTTCGGCCACGTCGGTGGCGAGCAGGAGCGGGTCCGAGACCGCCTCGGCGAGCCGATCTCGATCCGCCGCCAGGCCGCTCACGAGCACGGTCATTCCCTGGAGCGCAAGCCGCACGTCGCGCCGGGTCGCGAACACCGGCGTCTTGTCCTCCTGGAGATCGCGGTCGTATGCGAGCGGAAGGCCTTTGACCGTCGCGAGGAGGCCCGACAGGCGTCCGAGCACGGTTCCGGCCTTCCCGCGCACCAGCTCCGCGACGTCGGGATTTAGCTTCTGCGGCATCATCGACGAGCCGGTCGAGGCCGTCGCAGGCAGTCTCACGAAGCCGAATTCCGCAGTCGACCAGAGGACGATCTCCTCGCCGATGCGGGAGAGGTGCTGGAACAGCATCGCGGCCGCATACAGGTAGTCGAGCGCAAAGTCGCGGTCGGAGACGGCGTCGACCGAGTTCCGCAGCTGGCCCTCGGGCGGATCGAGGCCCAGCGTCGTTCCGGCGAGCGCCCCGGAGCCCAGCGGGCTCTGCGCAGCGGCCTCGTGTGCGGCCGAGAACCGCGTCCGGTCGCGCTCGAGCATCTCCACCCAGGCGAGCAGGTGATGTCCCAGGGTGATCGGCTGCCCGCGCTGAAGATGTGTGTAGCCGGGCATCAGCGTGTCCGCCTCGGTCTCGGCGAACGACAGGACGACGAGGGCGAGCGCATCGATCGCCTCCCGGGCGCCCTCGCATGCGTCCAAGACGTAGAGACGCATCGCTGCGGCGACCTGGTCGTTGCGCGAGCGACCGGCGTGGATCTTCTTGCCAACAGGCCCGAGGAGCCGCTCGATCGCCGAGTGGACGTCCTCGTCGGACGAGAGGATCGCATCAGGCTCGTGCGCGATCGCCGACAGCCGCTCCTCCACCTCGCTCAGCTCGTCCGCCGTCAGCAGCCCGGCGCCGTGCAGACGGGCGGCGTGCTCGGCCGTGGCCGTGCAGTCGTAGGGCAGCAGCTCGAGATCGTCGACGCGCAGCAGTTCCCACACGGCGGGATCGAGCTCGCC
>DASSBV010000113.1:0-10143 GCA_035698545.1 Gaiella sp.
GCCATCGTGTACGTCGACACCGCGCGGGAGGCCTCCACGCGCGCAGCCTTCATCGGCTTGCCCGCCTCGGCGCAGATCAACCGGGCCGCCTCGTCGGCGCGGTCGGCGAGCGCGGTCGCGACGCGGTCCAGGATCGCCGCGCGCTCGTGCGCCGGCAGGGGATCCTGCATCGCCCGCTCGGCGGCGTCGACCGCGGCGCGCGTCTCGGCCGCTCCCACCTTCGCGACGCGCGCGATCGGCGAGCCGTCGTACGGCGACGCGACCTCGATCCAGTCCTCGCCGGACACCCACTCGCCGTCGACCAGGACCTTGCGCTCGGTGACCGTCGCCGCCATGGGGTGAGTCTACGGGCTCGGTGGTACCGTGACGCCGTGAGCGAGGCACTCGTCGTCGAGGCGATCCGGACGCCGATCGGCAGGCGGAACGGAGTGCTCGCCGGGGTCCGCGCGGAGGAGCTCGCAGCCCAGTCGCTGAACGGGCTCGTGGGTCGGCTCGACCTCGACCCGGCGGAGATCGAGGACGTGCAGATGGGCTGCGTCAGCCAGGTCGGCGAGCAGGCGCTCAACGTCGCGCGGATGTCGTCGCTCGTGGCAGGCTGGCCCGAGACGGTCTGCGGCTCGTCGATCGACCGTCAGTGCGGCTCCTCGATGCAAGCCGCTTTCAACGCTTCGGCCGCGGTGCAGGCTGGGCATCTCGACGTCGTCGTCGCTGCGGGCGTCGAATCGATGTCCCGCGTGCCCATGGGCTCGAACCTGACCGCCGGCGGGTTCGAAGGTTTTTCGCCGAAGCTCTACGAGCGGTGGGAGGTCGTGCCGCAGGGGATCTCGGCCGAGGTGATCGCCGAGGAGTGGGGGCTTTCGCGCGAGGCGCTCGACGAGTACTCGCTCGAGTCGCATCGCCGTGCGATCGCAGCGATCGACGAGGGGCGCTTCGAGCGCGAGATCGTGCCCGTCGAGGTCGGAGCCGGTGGTGCCGCGGTGCTCGTCGGGGTCGACGAGAGCCCGCGGCGGGATACCTCGCTGGAGAAGCTCGCCGCGCTACCCGCCGCGTTCAAGGAGGGCGGGAAGATCACGGCCGGCAACTCGAGCGCGATCGTGGACGGTGCCGCGGCGATGCTCGTCACGAGCGAGGCTGCTTCCTCGCGGCTCGGCCTCGAGCCTCGGGCGCGCTTCGTCTCCTTCGGCCTTGCGGGCGTCGACCCGTACCGGATGCTGCACGGCAACCCGCTCGCCTCCGAGCGCGCGCTCGCGAAGGCGGGTCTCGGCTGGGACGACATCGCGGTGATCGAGGTGAACGAGGCCTTCGCGTGCGTCGTGCTCCAGTTCCTGCAGGACACCGGGCTCCACGAGCGCTGGGTCGCCGGCGACGTGAACCCGAACGGCGGCGGGGTCTCGCTCGGGCATCCGCTCGGGGCGACCGGCGCGCGCATCACCGCGACGCTCCTCGCGGAGCTCGACCGCCGCGAGGCCCGCTACGGCCTCGCGTCGATGTGCATCGGACAGGGCCAGGCGATCGCCGCCGTGCTCGAGCGGCTGTAAAGCCTACGGCTCGACGAGGTCTCGCTCGACGTCCGCCGAGACCTCCTGCGCGATCTCGACGAACGCACGGGCGGCGGGGGAGCGGTGCCGGTCGCGATGCCAGACGACCGCGATCGTGCGGCGCGGCACCTTCGGCACGAGACGGAGCGCCTTGACGCGATCGTCGTCTCCGGGCAGGACGGCGAGGAGGGGTGTGAGGGCGACGCCGAAGCCGGCGGCGACGAGGCCCTGGAGCGTGGTGTTGTCGTCCGACCGGAACGCGTACTCGACGTCGTAGCCCCGGTCGGCGAGTGACGTCTCGACGAGCACGCCGCTGGCGCAGGTGTTCGAGCCGATCAGGACGTTGTCGCCGAGGTCGTCGAGCGAGGCAGAGGTGCGCCTCGCGAGCCCGCTGTCCGCGGGCACGAGGAGCACGTACGGGTCGCTCATCAGCTCCAACGCCTCGAACGGCCCGTCCGGGAGCGGCGGGCTGCAGAACGCGAGATCGAGCTCGCCGGACTCGATCAGGCCGTAGAGCTCGGGGTCGGTCGCCGGCTCGGAGAGCCCCAGCTCGATCCCCGGCCAGTCGGCGAGGAAGCGCCGCATCACGCCCGGCAGGACACGTGCGCCGACCGACTGGTACGTCCCGACGCGGAGCGTGCCCGTTTCGCCGGCGCGAAGCGCCGAGATGTCCGCACGCGCGGCGTCGATCCGGGCGACGATCGCCTCCGCATGGCGGAGGAGCAACTCGCCCGCGTCCGTGAGCGAGACGGCACGGGGGCCTCCCGGTCGTTCGACGAGCGTCTCGCCGACGATCTTCTCGAGCGTCGCGATCTGCTGGCTCACCGCCGACTGCGTGTAGCCGAGCCGCTCCGCCGCACGGCCGAACGACCCCTCGCGGGCGACCGCGTCGAGCGCAGCGAAGTGCCGCAGCTCGACACCCAACCATTGATCAGTTTGAGTAATCGTTGCCATGAAAACCTCGACTTGCCCTAATAGTACCTGCGCAGCCACACTACGACTATGGAAATCGCAATCGTCCTCTTTCTCCTCCTCGTCGGACCGCTCGCCCTGCTCGCCGGGCGCGACTCGCGGATCGACGACACTGCGCGGCGCCGGCGCCACCTAGGCTGAGCCGACGCGAGAAGGTCGCCGAGCGCCGCGGGCGTCGCGTGGGCCTTTGTGGATCAATCGGCACAGAGTTGGCACGGGCGCGCCCTTGACGAAATTCGGTGTCTGACACCGTCGCGGGGCGGTCCGCCTCCCCGCCGACGAGACCGGCGCTTCACGACGGGAACGGCACGGCTCCGGTCGCGGACAAACCCCATATCCATGCGCCCTCGCGGCTGTGGAGCAATTGGCACAAAATCGACACAGAATGCCCTTGACGCTGAACGGTGTCTGACACCGTTCAGCGCTCCTCGCGGCGGTAGGGCAGTCCGAGCGCCGCTGGAGCGCCGAGCCGGCGACCGCCGATGAGCCCCGCGAACACCACCGCGGCGATCGTGAACAGGTACGGCAGCATCCCGAGGAAGAACGGTGAGACGGTGATCCCGACCGCCTGCGCCTGGAAGTTGAGCGCCTCCATCAGCCCGAAGAGGAATCCTCCCGCGAGCGCGCCGATCGGGTTCCAGCGGGCGAAGATCACGAGACCGACCGCGATCCAGCCGCGCCCTGCCGTCATCCCCTCGTTCCACCCCGGTGTGCGGGCGAGCGAGAGATACGCGCCCGCGAGGCCCGCGAGCGACCCGCCGACGACAACTGCGGCGTAGCGGAGCCCAGCGACCGAGACGCCCATCGCGTCTGCCGTCCCCGCCGACTCGCCGACCGCTCGGATGTGCAGCCCGAGGCGCGTACGGAACAGGACCACCCACGCGGCTGCTACGAGCGCCCACGAGGCGTAGACCAGGACGTTCTGGTCGAACAGCACCGGGCCCACCCACGGGATCTCGTGCAGGAGGGGGATCGCGACCGGATCGAACGAGTCGCGCGCCGGCTTTCCGACGACGTCCCGGCCGAGATACGCGGAGAGCCCCGTGCCGAAGATGGTGAGTGCGAGCCCGGCGACGATCTGGTCGGCGCGCAGCGTCACCGTGAGGAACGCGTGGAGGAAACCCAGCGTGGCGCCGGCGGCGAGAGCGGCGAGCACGCCGAGCTCGAGGCTCCCGGTCCCATCGAGCGCCATGAAGCCGGTCACCGCCCCGACGAGCATCATTCCCTCGAGCCCGAGGTTGAGCACGCCTGCCCGCTCGGCGATCACCTCGCCGACCGCCGCGAACACGAGGGTCGTCCCGGCCGCCATCGCAATGGCGAAGGTGGTGACCCAGACGGAGTTCACGGCGTCTCCTCCGCGAACGGGGCACGATCGCGTTCACGCCGCGGGCTCCAGCGCACGCGGTAGCGCGCAAGCATCTCGGCGCCGACCGCGATGAAGAGGATCGCGCCCTGGAGCACCTGCACGATCGACGGCGGCACCTCTGTCGTCTGCAGGGCGTAGCCGCCAACCTGAAGAGCGCCGAAGAGCACGGCGGCGACGACCACACCTGGTGCCGAGAAGCGGCCGAGGGTCGCGACGATGATCCCGGTGTAGCCGAACCCCGCGGAGATGTCGGGCTGAATCCGGAAGACGATCCCCGAGACCTCGCTCATCCCGGCGATCCCCGCGAGGCCGCCGGAGACGAGCATCACGACCACGATGTTCCGGCGGAGAGGCATCCCCGCGTACCGCGCGGCCGGCTGGCTCTCGCCGATGACGCGCACCTCGTAGCCGAAGCGGGTCGAGCGAAGGAGCGCCCACACGACCACCGCCGCGCCCAGCGCGATGAGGAAGCCGACATGCAGTCGGGTGTCTCCGAACGACGGGAGGATCGCGGACTCGGTGAACGGCTTCGAGAGGGGGAAGCCCGAGCTCTCCGGGTCGCGCCAGGGCCCGTGGACGAGGTAGTCGACGAGCAGGATCGCGACGAAGTTGAGCATCAGCGTCGTCACGATCTCGCTTACGCCGAGGCTTGCACGGAGAACCCCGGGCCCGGCCGCCCAGGCGGCGCCGCCGATCGCACCGGCGACCACCATCGCCGGGAGGAGCAGGCCGCGCGGCGCGTCGGGGAAGGAGAACGCGAGCCAGCTCGCGGCGGCGGCGCCGAGGAAGAGCTGACCCTCGGCGCCGATGTTCCAGAGGAGCATCCGCGCAGCGAAGGCGACGGCGAGGCCGGTGAAGATCAACGGCGTCGCGGCCACGAGGGTCTCCGCCAGCGCATCGCGATTCGCGAACGCGGCGTCCCACATCGTCCGATAGCTGTCGCGCGCCGAGTAGCCGCCTGCTTCGAGGATCAGGGCGCCCAGGCCGAGGGCGAGCGCGATCGCGACGAGCCGGGCGAGAACGCTCGCAGAGCGCGAGGCGACCGGACGCGGCTCGACCACGAGCGGGCCGATCCGCCTCACGGCGTCGCACCCCCCATCAGGAGGCCGAGCTCCTCGACGTCGCACACTTCGCGCGGGAGGACACCCGCGAGCCGGCCGCCGTGGAGGACGCCGACGGGGTCGGCGAGCGCAAGCACCTCGTCGAGGTCCTCGCTGATCAGCAGGATCGCGGCGCCCGCCTCCTGCTGCTCGCGGAGCACGCGGCGTACGGTCTCGGTGCCACCGACGTCGAGGCCGCGCGTGGGGTGGACCGCGACGATCACCTTCGGCTGCTCCGCCGTCTCGCGCGCGAGGAGCAGGCGCTGGAGGTTGCCGCCGGACATCAGCCGCACAGGCGCGTCCACGGAGACCGCGCTCACCTCGAACGCCGCCAGGAAACGCTCCGCGAGCGCTCTCGCGGCCCTGCCGTCGACGAACGGCCCACGCGCCACAGGGCGGCGGCGGTACGCCTTGAGGATCGCGTTGTCCGTCGTGGAGAGCCCTGCAACGAGCCCCGAGCCGAGCCGGTCCTCGGGGACGTGCGCGACGCCCGCATCGATTGCCCCCCGCGCCGACGCGCCCCGCAGGCGCCGGCCATCCACGTCGACGCTGCCGGTCTCGAGCGAGCGGAGCCCGGTGACGATCTCCGCGAGCTCGCGCTGCCCGTTGCCGGCAACGCCGGCGATCCCGAAGATCTGTCCCGCGCGCACGTCGAGCGTGACGTCGACGAGCGCCGGTAGGCCGCGGTCGGAGCGCGCGGACGCCTGCTCGACCCGCAGGACGACGTCCCCGAGCTCTGCCGTGGACGGGGTCATCTCGAGGGACACGTCGCGGCCGACCATCAGTCGGGCGAGCGCCCGTGAGTCGAGCTCCCCTCGGGTCGCCTCGCCGACGTTTCGACCACGGCGCAGCACGGTGATCCGGTCGGCGACTGCCTGCACCTCGTCGAGCTTGTGGGTGATCACGACGATCCCCTCGCCTCGCGCGGCCATCTCCCGGACCGTGTCGAAGAGCCCCTCGGCCTCCTGCGGGGTGAGGACGGCGGACGGCTCGTCGAGGATCAGCAGGCGGGCGCCACGGTAGAGGGCCTTGAGGATCTCGACGCGTTGCTGCTCGCCCACCGACAACTGCCAGACCCGTGCCTCGGGATGCACCTCGAGCCGGTACCGCTCCGCGAGCTCGGCGACCTGCCTGATCCCGGCCTTCCGCCCGAGCCAGAGCCTCGGCGTGTGCCAGCCGAGCAGGACGTTCTCGGCGACCGTGAGCGACTCGACGAGGCGGAAGTGCTGGTGCACCATTCCGATCCCGGCGTCGATCGCGTTCCGCGGCGAACGAAAGGAGACGGGACTCCCGTCGACCAGGATCGCGCCTTCGTCCGGCCGGTACAGGCCGGTGAGGACGTTCATCAGCGTGGTCTTGCCCGCACCGTTCTCGCCGAGCAGGGCGTGTACCTCGCCCGCGTGCAGCTCGAGATCGACCCCGTCGTTGGCGACAAGGCCGGGAAAGCGCTTGACGATCCCTCGAAGCTCGACGAGCGGGATGTCGCTCATCGGAGCAGCACGCCGGGGACGGGTGCCCCCGCCCCCGGCAACAAGTGCCTGCTCAACCCTTCGGGATCGAGCCCTGGACGCCCTGGACGAGCCACTGCCACGAGAGCGCGTCGCCGAGCGACATGACCTTGCCCTTCGCGATCCGGACCTTCCCCTTCTGGTCGAGGATCGGACCGCCGAGGACCTCGAGCTTGCCGCTCTTGATCGCGGCCTGGCGTGCCGTGATCGTCTTGCGGGTCTTCGCGTCGACGTTTCGCAGCGGCGCGAGCTTGATCATCCCGTCGTGCATGTCGCCGTAGTACGCGTCCTTTTTCCAGGTCCCGTCACCGACCGCCTTGATGCGGCGGATGTAGTACGGGCCCCAGTCCCACACCGGAGCGGTGAGGAACGCCTTCTGCGCGAAGCGGTGCATGTCCGAGTCGTAACCGACCCACCACTTGCCCTTCGCCTGGGCCGCCTGACCGGTCGCGGGCGAGTCCTGGTGCTGGCCCAGGACGTCGCAGCCGACCGCGAGCAGGCTCTCGGCCGCGCTCCGCTCCTTCGACGGGTCGAACCACGTCGACGTCCAGACGACGCGGACGGTTGCCTTCGGGTTCACCGAGCGGGCACCGAGCGCGAAGGAGTTCAGGCCGCGCACGACCTCCGGGATCGGGAACGCGGCGACGAAGCCCAGCTTGTTGGTCTTCGTCTTGAGCCCGGCGGCGATCCCCGAGAGGTAGCGGGCCTGCTCCATCGCCCCGAAGTAGTTGCCCATGTTGGCCGCGCTCTTGAAGCCCGAGCAGTGCTCGAACTTCACGTCGGGGAACTGTTGTGCGACCGCGAGGGTCGGGTCCATGTAGCCGAACGACGTCGTGAAGATGATGTCGTTGCCCTGCTGGGCCAGCTGCCGGATCACGCGTGTTGCGACCGCCGGCGTCTCGGGAACGCTCTCGACCTTCGTCGCGTCGAGCGACGAGCCGAGTGCCTTCATCGCCGCCTGCCGGCCGAGCTCGTGCTGGAACGTCCAGCCCCCGTCACCCGGCGGGCCGATGTAGACCCACGCGGCCTTGACCGTGTCGAGCGACGCCCCGTGCGCCTTGCCGGCGAGCGTCCCGAGCGCGGACAACCCGACTCCGGCGGCCGCCGCCCATTTCAGAAGCTCCTCACGGGTCAGCCCGGTCTCGAGCCGATCCGTGGGTCCCGCGGGATGTGTCATGTGCCTGCCCTCCTCGCTGCCCTGGGGATGGGAGACCGTATCGCGCCCGTCGGGCGACGGCAATGCGCCTTCCCGGTACGTCGCCGCGGTAGATTCACGCGCCGTGGAGGTTCGCAGGATCGGTGTTGTCGGGCTGGGCGCGATGGGCGCGGGGATCGCGCAGGTCGCCGTCGAGGCGGGGTTCGAGGTGGTCGGCCGCGAGGTGACGGCCGAGCTCGGCGAAGCGGCGTCCGGTCGCATCGGTCACTTCCTCGCGAGGAAGGTCGAAAAGGGACAGCGGACGCAGGAGGAGCGCGACGCAGCAGTCGCCCGGCTCGAGACCACGACCGAGCTCGCGGCCCTCGCCGACTGCGACCTGGTGGTCGAGGCGATCGTCGAGGAGCTCGACGCGAAGCGGACGCTCTTCGCCGAGCTCGAGACGATCTGTCGCGCGGACGCCGTGCTCGCCACCAACACCTCGGCGCTCTCTGTGACCGAGATCGCCGCGGCGACCTCGTCCCCCGAGCAGGTCGTCGGGATGCACTTCTTCAACCCAGCGCCGCTCATGCCGCTCGTCGAGGTCGTGCGCGCGGAGCTCTCGTCCGACGAGGCGGTGGAGACGGCGCTCGCCGTCGTGGAGCGCTGCGGCAAGGTCGCGGTCCCGTGCCACGACACGCCGGGCTTCGTCGTCAATCGCATCCTGATCCCGCTGCTCAACGACTGCGTCCGGGTGCTCGACGAGGCGCGCGTCACGCCCGAGGCGCTCGACGCGGCGATGACGAACGGCGCAGGCTGGCCGATGGGACCCTGCACGCTGGTCGACCTCGTCGGGATCGACGTGCACGTCCACGCCTCGGAGGCGCTCTACGAAAAGCTGCGGGAGCCGCGGATGGCGCCGCCGCCGCGGCTCGTCGCGATGCGGAACGCCGGCCTCTTCGGCCGGAAGTCGGGCCGGGGCTTCTACACCTACTGAGGGGCGGGCCGCGGAGGCGGTGCCTCCTCGAGCGGCACGCCGAGGCGGCGGGCGACGGTCGGCACGAGCGAGCCCTGCACGACGACCGAGAAGAGCACGACGACGAAGACGATGCCGTAGGTCTGCGCGGCGTACTCCGTCCCCGCGACCACCGCGAGGGACGCGAGGAGGATCGGCACGGCGCCCTTGAGCCCGCTCCAGACGATGAACCCGCGCTCGCCCCAGGTCAGGTCGATGACCGAGACGAGCGGGCCCACGGCGAGTGGTCGAACGACGAAGCCGAGCAGCAGGGCGATCAGGAGGCCGCGCCACCAGAGATCCTCGTCGCCGATGAACGCCAGGTCGACCGTCAGGCCGAGCGCGACGAACGTCGCGAGCTCGCCGAGCTCGCCGAGGGCGGCGTTGAACGCCCGCACCGCGCGTCGCGCCCCGAAGCGGATGTCCCCGACGACGATCCCGGCGACGAACACGGCGAGGAAGCCGGAGCCGCGCGCCTCTGTCGCGGCGCCGTAGATCGTCCCGACCATGAGGATCACCGCGACGGGGTAGAGCGTCCGGTCGGGGAAAGGCGCCCAGCGGATCACGGCCACGAGCGCAGCGGCTCCCGCAACACCGACGGCGAGCCCGACTCCCATCTCGCGGAGGAACTCCCAGAGGACCGACCACCCCGACGCGTCGTCGTGCGTCGCAAGCTCGATCATCCCGATCATCAGCGCGATCCCGACCGGGTCGTTGAAGCCCGACTCGCCCTCGAGGATCGTCCCCGAGCGGCCCTCGACCTCCTTGCCGGCAAGCACGGAGAACGTCACCGCGGGATCCGTCGGGGCGAGCGCGGCCCCGATCAGGCTCGAGGCCGTCCACGAGAGGTCGAGCAGAGCGTGCGAGGCGACCATCAGCAGCCCGGCCGTCGCGAACGTGCCGACGACCCCCAGCGCGAGGATCGGAGCGGCGGCGCCGCGGAAGCGGCGCAGTCCGATCTTTGAGCCGCCCTCGAAGAGGATCACGACCAGGGCCAGCGTCGCCACCCGCTGCACGTCCTCGAAGCTCAAGACGTTCGACAGCCGGTCGACGAGGTCGGAGGCAGCGGCCGCGGCGACGAGGAGCAGGCCTGCTGTCGGGATGCCGAGCCGGCTCGCCAGCAGGCGTACGCCGATCGCGAGCACGAGTCCGCCGGAGACGACGAGCACGACGGTCCCGAAGTCGAGGATGTCGTCCATGTGCGGGGGATCTTGCACCGACGGGCCGTCCGACGGCGTCTTACACTTTCCTTACGGACGACTCACCCTGCACCCATCCGTCGTGCCGATACTGGTGTCACGTATGCGCCTTGCGCTCGTCATCGTCGCCGTGCTTGCGATCGCGGTTCCTGCAACCGAGGCCGCTGCACCGCCTGCCGAGACTTTCTCGGTCGAGGATGCGCGCGGCGTGGTGACCATGCGCGGCAGCGGCATCGTGATCGGCCGTCTCGAGCGCGGGGAGATCCAGGTGGTCGACCTGAGCCCGAACGACCAGTGGAGCCCGCGCGTGAAC
>DASSBV010000114.1:0-8036 GCA_035698545.1 Gaiella sp.
GGGGGAGAGCCCCGCCTGGTCAACCGCGAGCTCGTGGCCGTCGTCCGCGAGGAATGGCGCGTCGTCGACCGCTGGTGGACCGAGGAACCGGTCGACCGTCGCTACTTCGAGGTCGTCCTCGAGTCGGGCCGCAACGTGTGCCTCTATCGGGACGGTGAGCGGCGATGCTGGTTCACGCAGCGCGCCTGACGGCACGTAACGCTCCGTGTCGTGCGCTAGACGAGCTCCTGGTCGAAACCCGCGAGTGCCCGCAGGGAGGCGCCGTATCCCGAGCCCGGCGTGTGGAGCTCGAGGAATCGCGCTCCGTCGCTTCCGCTGCACGCATACTCGTGCGCCACTCCGGCCGGGATCTGCACCCACGTCCCGGTCGTGGCTCTCAGCTCGCGTCCGTCGAGCGTGACGGTCAGCTCCCCGCCGAGCACGTA
The DNA here is from genome assembly GCA_035698545.1 of Gaiella sp. Lineage (GTDB taxonomy): Bacteria > Actinomycetota > Thermoleophilia > Gaiellales > Gaiellaceae > Gaiella. The sequence continues at coordinate 426 of DASSBV010000114.1, forward strand.
GAGCGACTCGACATGGCGGCGATGGACATGCCGCGGATCCGTCTCTGCCGCAGGCTCCAAGCGGTTCTCGGAGATCCCGAGCTCGTCGACGTCCGCGAGCAGCTCGACATGCAGGCCCGGACGCTCGGCGACGTGCTCCACCGCGCCGGCCACCGCCTCGCTCGCCGGGCGGCCGCCGTCCTCCGGCGGCTCGTGCTGGTCGTACGAGAACGAGCGGCCGTCGCGCACCGCTCGCAGGTAGTCGGCGAAGTGCTGCCCCGGCGCGTGGAGGTTGAGGTAGCGGACCTCTGCGGCGCTCCCGTTCCGGAACCCGTGGACGACGAGCGGTGGCACACGCGCGAGCGTTCCGGCAAGGACGGTCACCAGCTCGTCTTCGAGGCCGAGGCGCACCGTCAGCTCGCCCTCGAGGACGTAGAAGCAATCGGTGTGGTGGCGGTGGACGTGGAGGTCGGCGCCCTCGCGTCCCGGCCCGAAGCGCGACCACGTCGCGTTCAGCGTCTCGTCGTCGGAGAGGATCTCGACGCGGCGATCGACGCTGTCGCCGATCACCTCTCCCTCGCCGACCCCGATGAAGACGGCTTCGGCCACCATGAGGGAGCGTAGTGGCGGGCAGCTACGTGGAGTTGCACTGCCACTCGGCGTTCTCGTTCCTCGACGGCGCCTCGCATCCGGAGGAGCTCGTCGTGCGCGCCGCGGAGCTCGGCTATCCGGCGCTGGCTCTGACCGACCACGACGGCGTCTACGGCTCGCTCGAGTTCGCGCATGCGGCCAAGCACGCCGGCATCCGCCCCATCACCGGTGCGGAGGTGACGCTCGAGGGAGGGCGTCACATCACGCTGCTCTGCGAGAACGGGCAGGGCTACGTAAACCTTTGCCGGATCCTCACCGCCGCGCATGCCGGGACGCGAAGACCGGGACACGAGGACCGGGAGCCGCTGCCGCCCAGCGTCCCGCTCGAGATCGTCGCCGACCTGAACGAGGGGCTCGTCTGCCTTTCCGGCTGCGCGCGCGACGGGCTCGCGCTCCACGACCAGCACGGCGCGGCGCAGCTCGCGGCCGCGTTCGGACGGGAGCGGTTCCTCGTCGAGCTCCAGCGTCCGTACGAGCGGGGAGACGCGCACCGGCATGCGACGCTGCGTGACCTCGCCGAGCACCTCGCCGTCGAGACGATCGCGACGGGGAACGTCCATGCACACACGCCGCGGCGGACGCTGCTCCAGGACGCGCTCGTCGCGATCCGTTGCCGCACCTCGCTCGACGGCTGCGAGCGCGAACGGCGAGGGAACCGGGAGGCCGTCCTTCGCCCGCCGCGCGAGATGGTCGAGCGCTTCTCGGGCATCGACCGGGCAGCTGCCGAACGAACGGTGGAGCTCGCGGAGCGGCTCGCCTTCGACCTCACAGAAGAGCTCGGCTACCGCTACCCCGACTTCTCCGACCGCACCGACCCCGCAATCGGCCAGCTCGCCGCGATCTGCGACCACGCGTTCGGCGAGCGGTACAGCTCGAGCAACAGACTGCTGCAAGCTCAGGCGCGCGCCCGCCTGGAGGGCGAGCTCGCGCTGATCGAGAGGCTCGGGCTTGCGGGATTCTTCCTCCTCCACCACGAGGTGCTCGAGCTCGCAAGAGAGTGCGCGCTCGAGGTGCGCGGCCGCGACTCGCCGCGGATGTTCCTGCCGCCGGGGCGGGGGAGGGGCAGCTCGGTCGGCTCGATCGTCTGCTACCTGACCGGGCTCTCCCACGTCGACCCAGTCGAGAACGGCCTCTCGCTCGGCCGCTTCATCAACCACGAGCTGACGTCGGTGCCCGACATCGACCTCGACTTCCCGCGAGAGATCCGCGAGAAGCTGATCGTCCGCGTCACCGAGCGCTACGGGCACGAGCACGCCGCGCTCGTCGCGAGCTTCGCGACATACCGCTCCCGCGGCGCGATCCGGGACGTCGGAAAGGCGCTCGGGCTGCCGCACTCGGAGCTCGAGCGGCTCGCGCGCGTGACCGACGGCTGGCACGCGGAGCAGGTCGCCGACGAGGTCTCGGCGCTCCCCGACGCGGAGCAGAAGCTCCTCTCGAAGCGCTGGCGTGCGTTCCGCTTCCTCACCGGCGAGATCGCCGGGCTGCCGCGGCACGTCTCGCAGCACCCCGGCGGGATGGTGATCTCGTCGCGCCCGCTCGTCGAGCTCGTCCCTGTCCAGCCCGCGGCGATGGCGGGTCGCCAGCTCTGCCAGTGGGACAAGGACTCGTGCGCCGATGCGGGATTCCTCAAGATCGACCTGCTCGGGCTCGGGATGCTCTCCTGCGTCGAGGAGTGTGTCGACCGGATCGCGCAACTGCACGGCGCGCCGATCGACCTCTCGCGGATCCCGCTCGACGACCGTGACGTGTTCGCCGAGATCCAGGCGGCGGACACCGTGGGCGTGTTCCAGATCGAGAGTCGTGCGCAGATGCAGAGCCTCCTCCGCACACGGCCCGAGACGATCGACGACCTCACGATCCAGGTCGCGCTCGTCCGCCCCGGGCCGATTCAGGGGAAGGCGGTGCACCCGTACATCGAGCACCGGCGGCGCCTGCGCGAGGATCCGTCGTTCGTCTATCCCGTGCCGCACGAGTTACTCCGCGAGCCGCTCGCCGCGACGCTCGGCGTCGTCGTGTTCCAGGACCAGGTGCTCGATGTCGCGATCGCACTCGCGGGGTTCACGATCGGCGAGGCGGAGGGGCTCCGGCGGGCGATGAGCCGCAAGCGGAGCCACGCTGCGCTCGAGTCACATCGCGTGAGCTTCGTCGAGGGAGCGGTCGCGAACGGCGTCGCCGAGGAGGTTGCGCAGAGCGTCTTCGACACGCTCGTCGGGTTCTCGGGCTTCGGGTTCCCGAAGGCGCATGCGGCCGCGTTCGGCTTGCTCGCCTACCAATCGGCGTGGCTGCGCCACCACTACCCGGCCGAGTTCCTCTGCGGGCTCCTGAACGAGCAGCCGATGGGCTTCTATCCGCCCGCGAGCCTCGTACGGGACGCCCAGCGGCGCGGCGTCGAGGTGCGCCCGCCCGACGTCAACCTGAGCGAGGCGCGGTGCTCGCTAGAAGCGAGTCACGACGGTGTCTGGCTTCAGCCAGACACCCGCTCTTCCTCACACGCCGTCCGCGTGGGGCTCGCGTACGTCTCGTCGGTGGGCAAGGACGACGCGGAGGCGCTCGAGGAAGAGCGGGTGGCGAACGGCCCGTATCGCGACGTCGGCGACCTGGCTCGCCGCGCGGCCGTTTCGCGGGACGCGCTCGACGCGCTCGTCCGTGGCGGCGCGTGCGACGGCCTCGGTCCGAGACGGCGCGACCTTCTCTGGGAGCTCGGCCTCGCAACGAGGCCGCAGTCGGTGGAGGGGACGAGAGGAGCGGCGAAGCAGCTGCCGCTGCCGCTCGACCCGACCGCGGAGACCCCCGAGCTGCCCGACCTGACGCGCTGGGAGCGGATGCTCGCGGACTACCGGGAGACCGGTCTCTCGGTCGGGACGCACCCGCTTGGGCTGCTCCGACAGCACCTACCGCCGGGGACGCTGTCGAGCCCGGAGCTGCACGAGGTGCGGCACGGCTCGACGGTCGCGTTCGCGGGGCTCGCGATCGCCCGCCAGCGGCCGGCGACCGCGAAAGGGATCGTGTTCATGCTGCTCGAGGACGAGCACGGCCAGGTGAACCTGATCGTTCCGAAGGACGTCTACGAGCGGCACCGCGGGATCGTCCGTGGCGAGCCGATCGTGCTCGCCCGCGGCCGCTACGAGCGGTTCGAGCGGAACCGGAACATCCTCGTCCGCGAGCTCGAGAGCCTTTCGGCGCTCGCTCGCCACGTCGCGGCGACACCGGACCTCGTCACGGCGCTTCCGCGAGCCCACCACTTCGGGCACCGCTGAGCGACAAGGAAGACCGCCGCTGCGAGCCCGAGCAGGATTGCTGCAGCGACGCCCGCGACGAGCCATACCGGCAGGCTCGCGCCTGTGCCCTGTGCGAGCGGCGCCGCGGCGAACGTCCGCGTGTCGATCACGGCCTGGGTCACACCACGCGAGACGACGCGCAGGTGCGAACCGGCTTCGTCCACGACGAGGCGCGGTGCCATGAGCTGCTTCGGGTCGCGCAGCCAGTCGAGATCGACGCAGCGCGCGGTGCGGCCCGTCGTGTCGAGCGCGTGCACGAAGGGCGCGTTCCCTGGGCGCTCGTACAGCGTGTATGCCCAGCGGCCGTCCGCGCTCGACGCCCGCGTGAGCGGCCGGCCGCCCATCTGCTCGTCAGGCTCGTGCGGATCGACGACCGGCCTCGGCGCGAGGATGCCGGTTCCGGCGGCGAGCGCTCTGACCTCGTACCGGAGCGGGTCGGTCGGCGAGGTGTAGTGGATCAGGTACACCCACCGCCCATCGGGCGAGACCGCGTCGAAGCTGAAGTCGCCTCGGAGGGCGACGCGTCTGACCACCTCGAGCCTGGGCGTGTCGACGACCACGAGCGGGGTGGTTGCCCGCGGGAACGTCGCGCGCGGCGTGATCAGGACGAGCGTGTTGCCGTCGCGCGACAGGCCGCCGGGCGAGCCGTCGTAGGCAACCGCCGGGATCGTCAGCTCGCCGGGCAGAAGCCTCGAGAAGAGCACCTTGCCCGACCCGCGCTCGATCCGCGCGACGAGCGTGCCGCCGCCGACGCCGCGCAGCGCGACGTAGCGGGGTGAGCCCGCGACGACGACCCCTGAGCCGCCGACGTCGACCCCGAGGACGGGCAGGCCGTCCGCTCGCGCCCCTCCGGCGGCAATGGCGGCGATCGCGACAGCGATGCAGAGGATCACCCGCATGCCGTCGATACGAGCGAACTGCCGCGAGAGGTCCCCTCAACTCTTGGTGAGCACGACCTCGACGTAGTCGGCCGCGTGCGTGAAGCCGAGCTTCTCGTACGCGCGGATCGCAGCCGCGTTGTCCGCGCGGACGTTGAGCGAGATGGTGTCGATCCCGTCGTCGAGCAGCAGCCGGCAGAGCCGAGCGCAGGCCGCTGTTGCCAGCCCCTCCCCGCGCGCCTCGGCCAGCGTTGCGACGTTGCCCAGCGCCGCCACCTGCCAGGCCGGCGACCAGACATGCACGCCCGCGACGCAGACGAGCGCCCCCTCGCGGCGGATGCCGACGTACCGGCCCGTCTCGAGCATCCGCGGCTGGAACCATGTGCCCGGATAGGCCTGCGCGTAGAAACGCTGGACCTGGTCGAGGTCCTCCGGAAAGAGACGATCGACCGCCTCTGTGTCGTGCCCGGCCAGCGCGTCCGGGTGGACGAGACCGAGCTTCAGGTGCGCGGCGGGTTGCGTTTCGGACAGAAACCCTGGAGCGATGGCCTCCGGGAGCGAGGGGGATAGGTGCGCATAGACCGTCGCCGGCAAGCGGTCGGCGACGTCCAGCAGCAGCTCGGCCATCCCGGACTCCGGCTCCTCCGCGAGCGCGAGCAGCACGGGCGGGTCGGGCTCGTCGTAGAGCAGCACGACCTGCTCGAGCCGTCCGTCGATCTGCCAACCGAGCCAGCGCGTGTGCGGCCAGAAGAAGTCGTCGAGATCACCGAGGGCGTACGCGTGCACGGCGGGCCTGTGTCGCAGAAAGCGCGCGAGCTCCTCACGGTCGCGGAGCTCGACGACCCCCACCTGCGGTCAGGCAGCGCGCGCCAGGCGAACAGTGATGCCGCAGCGACGCAGCGACCGCACCCCCCAGAGGGAGCAGACGCCGACGGCGATCACCGTGAGCGACGGGCTCAACAGGCCGCGCGAGATCAGGCCCGCGTCCAGGCCGAGCTGCAGCGAGCCGATGCTCATAGCCGCGTCGATCAGCCGCGAGAGGCCCCAGAGCAGCGCGACCTGAGTGAACATCCGGCGAACCTCGCGCCGACCGACGATGTGATCCGGCAGGGCCAGGAGATCGCTGGCGAGCCGCAGCGTCACAGGTCGTCCGATTGCCGCGCTGCCGATGAACAGGAGCGACATGAGCGCCGACCCGATCGCCGGCTGGAGGAGGTAGAGGAACGCGCTGGAGGTGGCGAGCGCGACCAGCGCGCGCTCGGCGACCACGACGGTGCCGAGGAGCAGGGTGGCCGGGAGCTGCCGCCCGAAGACCCAGCGGAGGGTGAGGCTGAGGAGGCACCAGCCAAACGCGGACGCCGCGCCCGCAAGCAGGCCACTGGTGTGCAGCAGCACGAGCAGGAGCACCGTGGGCACGACGGCGGTCTCGACCAGGAGACGGCCGGCACGTAGCACTGCGGGCCTGAGCTCGCCGAGCTCGATCACCGCATGCTCGACAACCGGGGCGGGTGTCGGCGACGCGACCGCTCGGCCAGGCGCCACCGTCGCTTGCTCGTCTCTCGTCACCCGCGTCGACTCGATCGGTGCAGCCGCCCGTTCACGATCTGGGCTCGTGGAGAAGGGGCCGCAGAGCCCAAGGCTAGCTGCCGTATCGGCGAACCGGCAATTGCGGAACAACCATGCACTCGTGATCACCGATCGGAAGAATCACCCCGTGCGAGCGGTCGTCCAGCGAGTCACGCGAGCCGCCGTCCGCGTCGACGGCGAGACCGTCGGCGCGTGCGGCGCGGGCCTCCTCGTCCTCGTCGGTGCCAGGCACGAAGACACGTCCGAAACAGCCGAGCGCCTCGCCGCGAAGGTTGCCCGGCTGCGGATCTTCCCCGACGAGGACGGACGCTTCGACCGATCCCTCCTCGACACCGGCGGCGAGGCGCTCGTCGTCAGCCAGTTCACGCTCCTCGCGGCCACGCGCAAGGGCAACCGGCCGAGCTTCACGGACGCCGCAGCCCCCGAGCGCGCTGAGCCACTCGTCGAGCGTTTCGCGGAGGCGCTCCGCGCACACGGCGTCCACGTCGAGACCGGCCGGTTCGGCGCCAGGATGGAGGTCGAGCTCGTCAACGATGGACCCGTGACGATCGTCCTCGACGTGTGACCGCCGCAGACGGACGCGGGTTCCGACTCGAAGTCGGACACCGGCGAAGGGCCGGCGAACGGTCGTCCTACGGCTCTCGGGGCCGCCGCGAAGCAGCCCCCGAGCAGTGCTATCCTTCGGTCACCACATTTCACCGGCAAGGCGAAATGGGCGCGGGTCGCGCCCATTCGTGTTGTAAGGGGCGAAAACCATGGCAACCGGCACATATGAGAGAGAAAAGGAGCTGACGGCGGCGATCACGCCGCTCGTCGAGTCGACCCTGCCCGACGTCGAGGTTCTCGCCGTCGAGCTGCTCTCGCCTGCCAGGTTCTGCGTGTACGTCGACACGCCCGCGGGGGTCGACTTCGCGCTGTGCGAGCGCGTCACGCGCCTCCTCGACGCCTACCGCTCCGACTGGACGGTCGACGTGTCGTCGCCCGGGCCAGAGCGGCCACTTCGCCGGCCGGAGCACTTCCGCCGAGCGATTGGCGGCACCGTGAAGCTCAAGACGGCCTCCTCGAAGCGTCTCCGCGGGACGCTCGTGGCGGCCGACGACGACGCCGTCACCGTCGCGGTGAACGGCTCGACGCTCGAGGTCCCGGTCGGCGAGATCGTCCGGGGCAACCTGATCGACGAGGGACGGGAGTCATGAGCCAGGAGATCATCGAAGGCATCCGCACGATCGAGCGGGAGA
>DASSBV010000115.1:0-7688 GCA_035698545.1 Gaiella sp.
CGAGGCCGCGGCGGCCCTCGGGATCAGCCTCGACACGCTCCGCCGCTGGGACAAGGCGGGCCGCCTCCAGGTCGAGCGCGACAGCAGCAACCGCCGCATCCTTACCGCCGCCGAGATCGACCGCGTGCGCGGCGACACGGCCGGCACGCACATCAGCGCACGCAACCGGCTGCACGGGGTCGTGACCGACGTCCAGGTCGAAGGGCTGATGGCGCAGGTGGAGATCGTGGTCAGCGACCCGGTGAGGCTCGTCGCGGTGGTCACCCGCGACGCCGTCGAGGACCTCGGGCTCGAGCCCGGGATGGCGGCGACGGCGATCGTCAAGTCGACGAACGTGATGCTCCAGCACTGAGGAGGCCTCGGCACCAAGTGCCCTTCCACCGCCGTTCGCTCCTCGTCGCCTCGCTCGTCCTCGCGATCTGCGTCGCGCTCGCCGGGCTCGCCCTCCGCGCGGACGCGACGCCGCAGGCGCGCATCACGGTGTACGCAGCCGCCTCGCTCACGGACGTGCTCCCGACGATCGACGGCTCGCAGCAGTACTCCTTCGGTGGCTCGAACACACTCGCCGCCCAGATCGAGCACGGCGCTCCCGCGGACGTCTTCGCCTCGGCGAACACCACGCTGCCGAGCCGACTCCACGCGAAGGGACTGTGTTCCAAGCCCGTCGTCTTCACGCGGAACACGCTCGTGATCGTCGTCCCGAGCGCGAACCCCGCCCGGATTCGCCGCATGCGCGATCTCACGCGGCCCGGCGTCAAGGTGGTCGTCGCCGGGCAGGGCGTGCCCGTGGGCGACTACACGCTCGAGGCCCTGAAGCACGCGAAGCTCTCGGTGGCGGTGCTCGCGAACGTCGTCAGCCGTGAGACCGACGTCCGCGAGGTGCTGGCGAAGGTCGCGCTCGGCGTGGCCGACGCCGGGCTCGTCTACTCGACGGATGCGAAGACCGTGTCACGCCGCGTGACCGTGATCGGGCTGCCGGCCAGGGCACAGCCGACCGTCCGGTACGGCATCTGCGTCGTCGAGGGGAGCGGCGACGGGGCCGCGGCGCGCGCGTTCGTGACGAGGGTGCTGAGCAGGGCGGGCCAGGCGAAGCTCGTCGCCGCGGGATTCCTGCCGCGCGTCGAGCCGAAGCCGAAGCCCGCGAAGCGGTAGGACGCGATGACGGGGCCGAGTGTCCGCCGCACGCTGCTGACGGTCGCGTACGTCGGGGCGGCGGTCGTCGCGATGGTCTTCCTGCTCCTGCCGATCGTGGCGATCTTCGCGCACACGTCGCCAGCCGAGCTCGTCGAGCAGCTCGGGAACCCTGTCGTCCAGGACGCGTTCGTCGTCAGCCTGAAGACGAGCCTGATCGCGCAGGCGCTGATCCTCGTCTTCGGCACCCCGGCGGCGTTTCTGCTCGCGAGCCGCCGGTTTCGCGGACACTCGCTCGCGATCACTCTCGTGGAGCTCCCGCTCGTGCTGCCGCCCGCCGTCGCGGGGATCGGGCTGCTCGCGGCCTTCGGGCGGCTCGGCCTGCTCGGCTCGAGCCTCGACGCCTTCGGGATCAGCCTGCCGTTCACCCAGAGCGCGGTCACGATCGCCGTCGCCTACGTCGCGAGCCCGCTCTATATCCGCCAGGCGATCGCCGCCTTCGAGGCGACCGACCCCAACCTCGCGGCCGCCTCGCGCACTCTCGGCGCGAGCCCGGTCCGCACGTTCTTCCGAGTGATCCTCCCGCTCGCGCGCGGCGGGCTGATCGCCGGCCTCGCGCTCTCGTTCGCCCGCGGGCTCGGCGAGTTCGGCGCGACGATCATGTTCGCCGGAAGCCTCCAGGGAGTCACCCAGACCGTGCCGCTCGCGATCTACGCCGAGTTCGACCAGGACTTCGACGCGACGCTCGCGATGAGCGCCGTGCTCGTACTCTTCAGCGTCGTTCTCCTCGCCGCCCTCCACGCCGGGCTCTCATGGCAACGCTCAGAGTCGATCAGCTCACAGTCCCTCTTCGGACTTTCCGGCTCCAGCTGAGCCTGGAGGTCGGGTCGACGCTGGCGCTCGTCGGCCCCTCCGGCGCCGGCAAGACGACCGTCCTCCGCGCCGTCGCCGGGCTCGTACGGCCCGAGTCGGGACGCATTGCGGTCGGCGACGAGGTGTTCTGCGACGGGGCGCGCGTCTTCATGCCGCCGGAGCGGCGCCGCGTGGGGCTCGTCTTCCAGGAGTACGCCTTGTTCCCGCACATGACCGTGCGCCAGAACGTGGAGTACGCCCGCAGGCACGCGGCGGACGAGTACCTCGAGCGCTTTCGCATCGCCCACCTGGCGGACGCACGGCCGCACCAGCTCTCCGGCGGCGAGCGGCAACGCGTCGCGCTTGCCCGGGCGCTCGCGCGCGACCCTCAGGTGCTTCTCCTCGACGAGCCACTCTCCGCCCTCGACGCACACACGAAGACGACCGTGCGCGCGGAGCTGCACGAGCTCCTGTCCGAGCTCGAGATTCCCGTGCTCCTCGTCACGCACGACTTCGAGGATGCTGCGGCGCTCGCCGACGAGGTCAGTGTGATCGTCGAGGGAACGATCCGCCAGACCGGGACGCCCACCCAGCTCGTCGCAGAGCCCGCCGACTCGTTCGTGGCCTCGTTCACCGGCGCGAACCTCCTGTACGGCCAGGCCGAGCCCGGACGCAACGGCTCGACGCGCGTGCGGCTCGACGACGGCACGCTCGTGGCGACCGCCGACGCGGCGCACGGCTGGGTGGCGCTTGCCGTCTATCCCTGGGACGTCACCGTCGGCCTCACCCCACCGCACGACTCGGCGCTCAACGTCGTTCACGCGCCGATCAGGAACATCGTCGAGCTCGGGAACCGGGTGCGGCTCACCGTCGGCCCGGTCAGCGCCGAGATCACGGCGGAGTCGCTTCGCCGCCTGGGGCTCGAGCCGGGCCGGGTCGTCTACGCGTCGTTCAAGGCAACGGGAATCAGGGTCGTCGCCGAGCACGAGCCGCGCCCGGCCGCCTAGCGGCGCTCAGGACGGCGCGACCACCGCGGGCGGTTCCCCGACCTCGCGCGTGGTCGAACGAAGCACGGACACGTGGAGCGGCTCCGCGCGGCCCTTGAGCTGGAGCTCGCGCTCCTCGAGCCCGCCCGGGCTCTCGCCGGCCGCCTCCCAGGCGGCGGAGCTGACGAGCGCCTCGCCCGGCGCGGCCGCGGAGCTCAGTCGGGCCGCGACGTTGACGTTGTCGCCGATCGCGCGGACGTCCGCGATGCCCTCGTCGGCGCCCATCGTCGTCCCGATGTGCACGAGCCCCGTGTGCACGCCGACGCCGAAGGCCAGGCCCCCCGCCTCCGACGGCCCCAGCCCGACGAGCCGCCGCGCCGCCTCGATCGCGAGGGCCGCATGGCGCTCTCCGGACATCCCCGGCGGGTAGACGCCGACGACCTCGTCGCCGACGACGTCGATCATGAACCCGTCGGTCTCGACGAGCTCGTGGGTCACGGCCGAATAGAACGCGTTGAGGCGGCGGTGGAGCTCGGTCGGGCTCACCTGCTCGGCGAAGCCGGTCGACCCGCGCACGTCCGCGAACACCATCGACAGGTCCACCTCGGCGCCCCCCGGATGCGCGCGGATGAAGTGGTCGCACGCGCTGCAGAAGCGCGGATTGCGATTCGACGGACGCTTGCCACGAAAGCGCATGAACGCGCCGCCGATCCCGCCGAAGGGCGCGAGACAGAGCTTGCAGCGAGGCGGAGACGGCAGCCGTTTGTGGAAGCGGTGCTGCTTCTGGAGGTCGGGATGACCCGGCCCGAAGACGGCGTACCAGACCTCTTCGTTCGCCATCGCTCCTCCCTACCTCGCCACCGGTGCGACCGCGGCGCGGCGGATCTGGGCCACGGCGTCGAGCACGGTCTCGCGCATGATCTCCATCAGGGTCGGGATGAAGTTTCCCGTCGCGGTGTCGGTGAGCCAGGGATCCATCGTCGTCGAGATCAGGAACGTGATCGGCGTGTCCGCCGAGCCGGTCACGCCGAGCCTGCGGCGGAAGTCCTCGACGATCGACTCCCCGTACACGGCCGGGTCAGCGGAGGACGACGTGACGAACATCTTCGTCTCCGGGATCCTGTCGAGGTCGCGACCGAGGCTGAGCTGCTCGAAGACCGCAGTGTTGAGCGCATTCAGCTTCGCGACGTTCTCGTTCCGCTTTCCGTCGACGAGGAAGTTGAAGGCGTAGCTGACGATGTTCTGGTCCGAGCCGAGCTCGCGGAACAGGGCCATCGTGTTCGCGTCGGCGAGGATCTTCTCGTTCGTCCGCGGGACGATCTCCCTCGCGATCCGCGCGAGCTCCCTCCTCACCGCGGGGCCGGATTCGCCTCGCTTCACGGCCGGTAGACGCTGGATCGTCTCGATCACGAACGGGTCGTCGTCCTGTGGAAGCGTGACGAGCGCCGCGTAGAGGCGCTTGGAGTTGAAGAGCGTCCGCCCGAGGATCTTCCCGTAGCCGGACTGGTCGGGCCGGATCACCCGATGGCTGAGATATATCGCGGCGGGCGCTGCGCCCGGCTTCGAGCCCTCCACCCCGTAGACGCCCACCGTCGGGTCGACGTCGCCGTGGTAGACGATCGGGGCCTTCAGCGAGACGAGGTCGCGCATCGACGCATTCCGGTAGCAGAGCCCTCCCGCCGGGTACGGGACGTAGCCGCCCTTGTGCGGATCGACGGTGATCGAGTCCGCCGACGGGAAAGCGCGGTACTGCTTCTCGACGTACGCGCTCATCGTCATCGCGGGGGTGTAGCGGCGCACGTCGCGCTCCGCCCCGTCGGGCGGGGTGTCCGAGGGCGCCGGACGGAGGATCGAAGCGAAGTAGCCGCCCCACGCCGCGTCGACGTGGATCGGGAAGTCCATCCGAGCGCGGCGGTACTCCTCGCGCAGCGCCACGATGTCATGGAGCGGGTCGACGGCGCTCTCCTCCGTGCTGCCCACGACGGCGACGACCTGGATCACGGGGCGCTCCGCGTCGAGGCAGCGGTCGAGCTCTGCGCGCAGCAGGTCGACGTCCATCCGGGCGTCGAGGTCGACCGGCACGTGGATGAGCTGGTTCGACCCGATCCCGAGCATGGCCGCGGCCTTCGGCCACGAGTAGTGCATCGTGCCGGGCCCCACGACGACCCCGGCGGGGACGCCCGGGAGGTAGTCGCTCGTCAGCTGGACGAGGCCGAGGCTCTGCACGGAATAGCTCTGAAGGATCGCGTCGAGGTCGTCGGTCGCGATGCCGAACTCGGCCTGGAGCCGCGTCGGAAGGGCGAGGATCTCGTCGGCGCCGAGGTTCAGCCGGCCCCAGGCGTCCAGATCGACGAGCCTCGCCGAGCTACCGTCCGGGAGCCGCACGGTCAGGGCCTCGGCCGGCGCCAACCGGGGCTCGTGCTCGACCGCCGCGGCCAGCGAGACGGGGAAGTACTTGAGGTTCCTCGCCGCCCACATCGACTCGATGTTCGCGACGCTCCCGTCGCACGTGATGTGGCCCCACGGCGGCGGCCCGCTCGTGTCGCCGTTCGCGCCCGGCGGAGGCACCGTGTAGCCGAGCATCGTGCAGAGATCGCGCCCGACCGCCATCTCGAGAGCGGTGGTGACCGGCGACGCCTCGGCGGCGACGTTGTTCTGGTTCGCGAGCATCGCGGCGAGGTAGCCGACGACCGCGGGTAGCGTCGTGTCCCAGAGCATGTGCGCCTGGTAGCGGTAGCTGTAGAAGGGCACCGACCCCTGGAGGCGCCTGACGAGGCCGGCGAGAGCTGCCTCGAGCGCCGCGACCCCGTCCTTGTACGCCGGGCTCTGCTTGATGTCCTCGGTCACCCAGGCGGGATCCTTCGGCTGGTATGCGCGCCGGTCGGCGATCTGCCCCTGCACGGCCCGGTCGAGCAGTTGCCGCAGGAGGTCCCCGTTCTCCGCCTTCGGTCCAAGGAACCAGGTGGCGAGCGACTCGGCGCCCGAGGCGACGTCGAGACGCAGCTCGGCATCCGACGCCCACTGCCGTTCGAGCTGCTCGACGACACGGGCGTCGTGACCGCCGGGATGGCCGCCCGTGACCGCGCCGCTCCGGCTCACGTCTGGCATGGATCCTTCGCGTTCGTCACCTTGGTGCTGAACCAGAGGCTGCGGTCGATCTTCAGCGGGTAGAGCCCGTCGGGCGCCACCACCGACTCGTGACCGTGTCCCGGCGGCATCGGCTTCTGGCCCGAGTACCGGACCTTGTAGTCCTCGTTGAGGAGCGGCGAGGAGCAGAAGACGGGCGTCGCGCGCAGGTCGGGGAAGTTGACGTGCACGCCCGCCTCCAGCAGCTCGGCCGGAAGCCACGGCGGCGCCTCGACCAGCGTGACGACCTCGTCGAAGTCCGGCTCGCGCGTCTGATAGTGGCCCATGTGCGCCTCTTTGCCCGACCCGAAGAGCAGGTACGTCAGCGACTCGGGGTAGTTCTGCTGCAGGTCGAAGTGGCGGAACGCGACGACACGATCGACGGTCACCGGGGTGTCCGCCACGATCGGCTTGATGTTCTTCCAGGGCCACGTCTCGTAGTGGTGCTTCACCGGGATCCCCGCCCAGATCGACGCCTTGAAGGACGTCCGCACGCCGGTCGCGAGCTCGGGGATCGTCATCAGGTCGGTCTCGACGTTCCCGAGGAAGTACGTCTCGTCGGGGTGCTGCTTCCGGTCCTCCTCCCAGGCCTTCTCGGCCTCGGGCGTCAAGCTCGCCCGCAGGACGAGCTCGAACTCGTGCTCCTCCATGTGGAGCATCGTCAGGTGCCAGAGGAACAGAGTCTTGCGACCGCACATCACGAACGCGTGCTGGCTCGCCGTGTAGGGGATCCCGTTCCCCGCCGAGCCCATTCCGGGCATGTCGTCCAACTCGCGCTCCTCGCCGCAGTGGTCCGAGTGGCGCGATCGTACTCCCCTCCTTTCCGAAGTCAAAGCGCCGGGAAGGAGCGGTCGGGCAGGTCTCAGAGCAGCGGGGAAATCGCCGCCAGCAGGCGGGCGCGTGCGCGCTCCTTCGTCCCAGTGAGCCGCCTGCCCGGGGTCGAGATCGCCGCAGCCGGCGCGCTGAACCGCTCGTCGAACTGCGCGGCTACCGCAGCCGAGCGGAGCCTGAGGTCGATCTCGAAGAAGCGTCTGAGGCTCCAGGCCTCTAGGTTGCACGTCCCGGCGAGAAGCTCCTCGCCGTCCGAGACGAACGCCTTCGCGTGGAGCATTGTCGGGTACTCGAGGATGCGCACGCCCGCGTCGAGCAGCGCCGGGTGGTGGTGGTGCTGTGCCGCCGCGCAGGCCCAGTTGTTCGCGTGCTCCGGGACGAAGAGGCGGACGCGCACGCCACGGCGCGCGGCGCTCTCGATCCGGCGGATCATCCCCCGGTCGCAGACGTAGGGGTTCACGACGTCGAGCGACTCGCGGGCGCCGTCGAGGAGCTCCGCGATCGCGTCCGTGATCGGCCGGAAGCGGCCGGGGGCGTTGTGGAGGACGACCGCCGGAATCTCCCCTGGCTCGAGCGCCGGGAAGAGCGCGTCGAGCGCCTCGACCGGTATGACACCGCCGAGCCAGCGGAAGCTCGCGAGGAAGACGAGCTGCAGCTGCGCCACGACCGGTCCCTCGACGCGGACGAAGAGGTCGTGGAAGCGGCCGTCCCGGAAGTGGTCCTCGATCCCGGCGCCGCCGACCCAGCCGGCGCGGCCGTCGA
>DASSBV010000116.1:0-9512 GCA_035698545.1 Gaiella sp.
GCTCGTCACCGTCGCCTCGATCTCGTCGCGGAGCGCCTCCTCCTCCGTGTCCCACGAGAGCCGCGGCACGCCGAGCGACCCGATGATGTTGAGCGGGACGCCCGCGGTCGAGCCCGGCGTGTAGATCGTGACGTCGGCCGCATCGCGGAGCTCCTGGAGGCGCTCAGGCCCGATGCCGCTCGCCGCGAGCCCTTCCCGCCAGATCGTCGCCTGCTTCGCCGCGTACTCCTCCACGGAGACCCCCGCCGCCTGCGCCTCGGCCTCGCTGACCCAGGGCCGGAAGCTCTCCGGGGCGAGGTCGGGGAAGACGAGCGCGAGGTTCGTCATGTCGCCCTTCGGGTCGAGCACGAACGCCGGGATGCCCGCTCGGCGCGCCTCCTCGATCAGGACGACCGCAAGCCCCGTCTTGCCCGACCCCGTCATCCCGACGATCACTCCGTGCGTCGTCAGGTCGCTCGACCCGACGACGACTTCGTCGGGGCCGGGCTCGCCGGTCTTCGGGTCGATCGCCCTCCCGAGGTGGAACGACCCGCGATCCGCCATCGGGCGAGAGTCTAGAGGCGCATGCCTCCGGCGTCGGGATCGGCCGCCGCGATCCCGACGCCGGAGGACCGGGTCAGACCAGGATCCGCGCTGCGAGCTCGGGCGGGCATCCCCGCCCGACGAGCTCGATCGCCTCGTGGAGATCGACCTCGACGTTGGCCGCCAGGACGGCCGCCGCATCGAGGTCGAACCCCGAGCGGCAGAGGGCATCGAACCGCCAGGCCAGCACCTCGGCCGCCTCGTCGATGCGCAGGTCTTCGAACTGTGCCGCCGTCATCAGGATGTTCCCCCTCTCCCGAGGGCCGCTTCCGCGTCTATCCGACCCTCATCCGACATGTCCTGAGCATCGGCGCTTCGGGATGTGCGTCTCTTCCCCCGCGAGACGAGACTGCACTAGCCCTTCGGGTGGGGGGCAGGTGCAGACGTCGACGACGGGTCGCGCGGCTGTCAGCGCGCTTTGCGGCTGTGCGACGTCGCGAGCGAGCGATGGGTCGCGTTGTGCACGCACTTCGTCGTCCCCGTCTTCAGGACGATCACCTCGCACGACCGTTCGGCCCGTACGGGCTTGGCGAACGCGGGGAGCGCGACGAACCAGACCGCCGCGGCGGCCAGCACGGCGAACAGGATCATCAGCGGCAGCACGGCGCTCGGCGCGCGCGAACGATCGTCCGTCACCGCGCCTTCGGGAAGGCCGTACACCGGTTGTGCGAGTCGTGTGGGCTGCCGCGTGCCCATGTGCTCCTCCGCAGGAAGTTGCCAGGCGTGTATCCGAAGAGTCGGATGCGAGGCACGCTCCGGTGATCCCCCGTTCGAGGGGGTGGCCTCGACGCGGAGTCGTGCCCTGCCCGGCCTGTGAGATCACTCCGACTGGGGCGCCCGCTACATTCGACCCGGCGGGGCCGCTCGATGCCGCAGCCCGGCCCCCCGTCGGGCGAGCGGTCCCGCCGCCTCATCCACGCCGCTCGCAGCAGCTCCGGCTGATTCTTCGTGCGAGCGGACCTTGTGCGGACAGTCGCAACTCCCTAGGATCAAACTCCCCGTGTTCCTTGCCGGCCTGGACGTCCCGGACACCCTTGTCCTCGAGCTCGCGCGATGCCTGCGTGCTCAAGGGCACGCCGACACTGCGACAACGCTCGAGGAGTCCTGCTCCGCCGAGCGCGAGTTCGTCCCGCTGACGAGCATCGACCATGAGGCGATCCTCCGCGCGCTCGACGAGTGCTCCTATGGGCTGGCCGACCTTCGTGGCGTCCTGACGATGGAGCACGCCTGGCGGGCCTCCACCTTGGTGGGCAACGGCTCGCGCGCAGCCTGACGGCGGGCTACCCGCCCGTGACGGCGTTTGCGGCGGCCACGATCCGCTCGTACGTCTCGTCGGGGTGAGAAACCATCGCGCAGTGCCCGCTCACGACCTCGATCGTGTCGGCGCCCATCCGCCGTGCGAACTGCCTCTCGGCGTCGGGGGGGATCACCTCGTCGTTTTGGGCGACCAGATACCAGGACGGGAGTGACTTCCAGGCCGGAGTGCCCATCACGTCGTCGAAGGTGGAGACGTGCAGCGGCTGCTGGGCGGCGTACATGACCTTCGCCTCGACCGGGTCGACGTCGGGCGCGAAATGCGCGAGGAAGTCGTCCTCCGGAAGCCAGGCGAATCCCTCCGAGTCGACGTCGACGTTCGCGACCGCAGGCGTCGGAGGCCCCTGCTGGAGCAGCGCGCCGATCGACTCACCCTCGTCCAGGCCGAAGCCCGCGATGTAGACGAGGCCGACGACGTTCGGTGCGTCGGTCCCGAGCGACGTGATGACCTGGCCGCCGTAGGAGTGCGCCCCGAGAACGGTCGGCCCGTCCTGGCGCGTGAGGACGTGACGGACCCGTGCGACGTCGGCCGCGAGCGAGGTCTCCGGCAGCTGCGGAGCGGTGACCTTGTAGCCCTCGGCTTGCAGGCGCTCGATCACCTTGCTCCAGCACGAGCCGTCTGCCCATGCGCCGTGGACGAGCACGATGTTCGGCTTGGCGGCCATGAGGGGGTCCTTTCGGTCGGGGCTACCGACCCTATAGGCCGAGCCGCATCACGCCGGCGCCCATCCGCCGTCGTGCGTTGCTGCGGGGGGAACGGGCGTGCTAGAGGCTTCTAGTTCTGTCCTGGCTCCTCGTCGAGCGTTGTCTTCGGTGCGGGGTCGTCGGGGGTTGCGAGCTTGCGGGCGTCTTTCTTCTCCTGCTTGCGTGCGCGCTTCTCAAGCCGTGCCCTTTCACGATCACGTTTGGCGTGCGTCATCTGACTCTTGGGTCGCGCCATCCACGTCCTCTCGGTTGGCCCACAAAGGTGGGGCGGTGGGGCGCTTGCGGTGCCGAAATCAGCGTGGCTCACCGGCGCGCGGCCGTGAAGGCGGACCGGCGTCGGCCACGTACGGAAGCAGCGCCATCTCCCGCGCACGCTTGATCGCAACCGCAAGCTGTTTCTGATGCCTGCGACAAGCCCCGGTCATCCTGGGCGCGCGGATCTTGCCTCTCTCCGAGACGTACCGCCGAAGCTGGTTGACGTTCTTGTAATCGACCTCGCGCACCTTGTCGCGGCAGAACGCGCAGGACTTTCGCCTCCCCGGTTTCCCGCCATCCTTCGATCTGGGCTTCGGCTTTGGCTTCGGAGGCACTGGGTCGACCCTACAGGCGATTCAGTGGTTGCGAGGATCCGAGGCAACAGCTTGTGCTGTCGCACGAGCGCATTCTGGAGACCGGCCATGCCTGCGCCAAGCGCCCCACATCGCCACCCGGCAAACACGTGAGGCCGCTGCGGAGGCCCTCCGGGGTGTAGAACCAATCTCATGCCGATGGTCCCAAGCGGACACAAGACGCTCGTGCACTACCCGGACGGCACGTCCAAGGTGATCACCCTCTACACCCGCCCGCTCGAAGGGCAGATCATCGCCCACGGCTGGGAGGTCACCAGCGTGGCGTCCAAGGGAGGAGCCGACACCGAGTACGAGATCTCGGTCGAACGCCCCGCCAACGAGTTCTCGTAACCCGCTGACTCGCGTGGCCGCCCGGCCCGCCACCTCGACGCGGACCGACGCGGATTCGTCACCGTCTCGGGCGTCTTCAGAAGCGACTCATTTGGCTCGACGGCCATGTGGGCGTCTATCCACCCTGTCAGAGCCAGCGTTTCCAGCGGAAGAAGCCGAGCATGCCCCCGAGCGTGACGACGAGCGCCGCCAGGATGATCCAGAACGCCGTCTTCGTCGCCTCGCCGGGATAGACGACGTTCATGCCGAAGATGCCGGTGAGCAGCGTCAGCGGCAGCATCGTCACGCTGATGATCGTCAGCAGGCGCAGGACGTCGTTCTGGCGATGCGAGATCACCGACTCGTTCGTCGACTCGAGCGCCTCGACGACCTCCTTGTAGTTGTCGAGCTGGTCCCAGATCCGCTCGACCGCGTCGTTGATGTCGTCGAAGTAGAGCTCCAGCTCCTCGGGAAGGAAACGCGCGACGCGGCGCTCGAGCACGCGTAGGGTCGAGCGCTCCGGCTTGATCACCTTGCGGTAGGAGATGATCTCCTGCTTCACGTTCGAGATGTCGCGGACGACGTCCTCGGCTGCGCCTTCGAACATGTCGTCCTCGATCCGGTCGAGCTTGTGGCCGATCTTGTCGAGGATCGGGAAGCAGTAGTCGAAGAGATCGTCGAGCACCTCGTACAGCAGGCGCCCCGAGCCCTTGGCGAAGAGCTGCTCGCGGTAGGCCTGGTCGGCGTCGCACCGGGCGAACAGCCGTGTCACCGGGAGCAGCTCGCGCGTCGGAAGCGTGACGAGGTAGTCCTGGCCGATGAAGACGTCGAGCTCGGCCGCGTTGAGCCGCTGGATCGTCTTGTCGTAGACCGGGAAGTGCAGGACGGCGAAGAGGTACCCCTCGTCCTCGTAGTCGTCGACCTTCGGACGCTGGCGCTTCGAGACGATGTCTTCGACGTCCAGGGGGTGCCAGCCGAACCGTTCGGCGAGCGACTGCGCGGTGCTCAGGTCGGCCGCAACCGCGTTGACCCAGGTGAGGCCGGCGGCGGAGAGCTCAGAGACTTGCGCCGCGCGCGCGACGTCGTCCGCGCCGGGGCGCGGGCGGAGGCTCCTGCGGATGCGGGGCAGGCTCGGCACAGGGACTGAGGGGATCGTCGGGCGTCGCTGGCATGTTCGCCATTCTAGTCGCGCTGCCTGCGTCTGCCGGGTCCGTCTCTGACGCGATCCGCGCGGATCTGTGCCAACTCTGTGCCAACTCTGTACCAACTCTGTGCCAATCCGCGCCGGGCCCTTTCGCCTGGGAAGGCAACACGGTATCAGGGAGAGGTCACGTCACCTTCCCGATTGGAGACCACATGCGTCGTGCCCTTGCCCTTCTCGTCTTCGCCCTCCTCGTCGGCGGCGCGCTCGCGGTGCCTGCCGCGCAGAGCGCTTCTCCGAACGTCGTCGTCAGCCAGGTGTACGGCGGCGGCGGGAACGCCGGCGCGCCGTACCTGAACGATTTCGTCGACCTGTTCAACCGCGGCTCGTCGGCGGTAGACGTCGGCGGCTGGACGGTGCAATACGCATCCGCCGCCGGCGCCTCCTGGCAGGTCACGGCACTGACGGGCTCGATCGCGCCCGGACGCCACTACCTCGTCGGACTGGCGTCGGGCGGCACCGTGGGTGCCTCACTCCCGAGCGCCGACGCGACGGGCACCTCCAATCTCGCGGTGTCGGGCGGGAAGATCGCCGTCGTCCGCGACGCGACGCCGCTGACCTGTGGTGCCTCGGCGGGGAGCTGTTCGGCCGTCGGCTCGATCGCCGATCTCGTCGGCTATGGCGGAGCCGCCGACTACGAGGGCTCGGCTCCTGCTCCCGACCTCGACAACACGACGGCGGCCACCCGCGCGAGCGACGGTTGCACGGACACAGACGATAACGCGACGGACTTCTCCGCAGCCGCGGCGGCGCCCCGCAACTCGTCCGCGCCGGCGACCACGTGCGGTGCAGAGCCTCCGCCGGCGGGCGGCGGTGCCGAGAGCGCGACCGTGGACATCGACATCGAGTCGGCGCTTTCGATCGCGCTCGAGCGCTCGAGCGTGAGCTTCGGGAGCGCGGCGACCGGGACGACGCCGGCTCGGGTCTCCGAGCAAGTCACGGTCGTGTCGAACGACGCGAGCGGCTACTCGCTCACGGTCCATCGGGCGGCGTTCCAGCCGGCCGACCTGCCGCTCGGCATTGCCGGGAGCGCACCTGCCGGTGGCCAGATCGGCGGCTCGCTCGCAGGTGGTGCGATCGCAGCTATCCCGATCGCTCCGACGCCCGACCTCCTCGTCGGCACGACCTCGGCGCCGAGCACCGGCACAGGCGACGTTTGGGGTACGAGCCTCGGCTTCACCGGCTCTCTGCCGGTCGTCCCGGCCGGGCGGTACACGACGACCGTGATGTTCACGGTGATCGGTCGATGAGACGCGCGGCGGCCCTCGGCCTGGCCGCCGTCGTGCTCGCGCCTGCCTCGGCGGGCGCGAGCACGACCCGACCGATGCTGGCGCTGACGGCAACACCGGCACGCGTTGCGCTCGCAGGCTCGGGGCTCGCGACGGTTCGCGTCGTGAACCCTGGCCGCGGACCGGTCTTCGTCGACGTGGCGCGTGCCGGTTTCTCGCTCGACCGTCGAGGCCGCCCGAAAATCGCCCGGCGCGGGGGACTGCGCGCGGCGACGGCATGGCTCGCCGTGCGGCCGCGTCGCTTCGTGCTGCATCCGGGCGCGAGCAGGCTCTTGACCGTCCGCTCACGCGTCCCACGCCGCGCCGAGCCCGGAGACCACGACGCGCTCGTCCTCCTCACGACGCGTCGGCGGCGCAGCGGCGGGGTCGCGGTGCGGATGCGAATCGGCGTCGTGGTCGTCGTTCGTGCACCCGGCCGCGTCATCCGCCGCCTGGCACTGCGCCGGGTGCACGTGCGCCGCGGACGGCGCGTCCGCCTCGTGGAGCTCGTCGTCGCGAACCGCGGCAACGTGACGGAGACGCTCGAGCGCGGTCAGATCCGCGTCGAGCTACGCCATGGCGGCGCCCGGGCGAGTCTCCGAAGCGAGCCGCGCGAGCTCCGGCCACGAACGAGCGGAGTCGTGCAGCTCCACTACGCCGGCCGCCTCAGAGGCTGGGTCACCGCGCGGGCCTGGGTCGTCGGACCGCCGGGTGCCAACTCGCTCGTGCGAACGTTCCGGATCCGTTTGTAGTGGGACGGGCCCTGAGCGGCCCTGGCGTCGCCAGACGGTCTTTGGGCGTCTCTCGACGGGGGTCAGGCGGGATCGTCGTACACGTCTCGCGCGATGCGCTCGACGAGTGCCCGTGCCTTCGCCTCCTCGGACGTCTCGTCCAGAGGAGCGGCGTCCGTCTGCGCGGTCCCGGCCTCGTCCTCGTCCGCGGACGCAGCCTCCCGGCGGACGGCATCGACCGAGGCGATCAGCAGCCGACCGGCCTCCGTCGCGTCGATCACACCACGTTCGAACCGATCGACGATCTCACGCTCCTCCGGCGAGAGCCGGTCCGTGCGGGTGGACTTGAACTTCATCTCTCGACCCTAAGGCGAAACGGCCGTTCCGGGATCCCGCTTGACCTTGGTCCGATGCGCCCGGCAGGAATCGAACCTGCGACCTCGCGCTCCGGAGGCGCGCGCTCTATCCCCTGAGCTACGGGCGCGGGGAGGTCAGTGTAGACGAGCCTGTCTCGGCGTTCGTTCCGGGCCCGCGCAGTAGGCTCGCCCGCGATGGAGGTGCGCGCGGAGATCGTCCGGCTCGAGCTCGCGGAGACGTTCGTGATCAGCCGCGAGTCGCAAGACTGGGCGGACGTGGTGCACGTGAGCCTCACGCACGACGGCGTCGGCGGCCGTGGCGAGGCCGCGCCGATCGAGCGCTACGACGAGACGGCCGCGTCGGCGCTCGCGTTCGTCGAAGCGAACGGGCATCTCGTGGGCGACGATCCGTTCGCGCTCGAGGAGATCGGCGCCCGACTCGCCGAGGTTCCCGGTGAGCAGGCGGCGAAGGCGGCGCTCGATGCGGCGCTCCACGACCTCCAGGGAAAGCTCCTGCACGCTCCGGTCAATCGCCTGCTCGGGCTCCCGCGCACCGGCCCTCCGACGTCGTGGACCGTGTGGCTCGGCGACCCGGACGACATGGCCCGGCGCGCCGAGCACGCGGCGACCCGATTCCACCGGCTCAAGCTCAAGCTCGGAGGCGGCGACGGGCTCGACGTCGAGCGCGTACGGGCCGTGCGCGGAGTGACGAATCGTCCGCTCCAGGTGGACGTCAACGAGTGGTGGACGCTCGACGAGGCGCTCGACGCATGTGCCGAGCTCGCCTCGCTCGGCGTGGACTACGTCGAGCAGCCCCTTCGCCAGGGAGACGCCGGTGGCAGGGAGCTTCGGCAGCGGTCACCGGTGCCGATCTACGTGGACGAGGATTGCCACACGCTCGGTGACGTCGCCGTCTGCGCCGAGATCGCGCACGGGATCACGATCAAGCTCGCGAAGTCGGGCGGCATTCGTGAGGCGATCCGGATGACGCACGCGGCACGGGCGCTCGGGCTCGGCGTCATGCTCGGCTGCATGATCGAGTCGGGGCTCGGGATCGCGGCCGGGTGTGCGGTCGCTCCGCTCTGTGACCACGTCGACCTCGACGGCAACCTGCTTCTGGTGCACGACCCCGTGCCCGGCCCCGTGTTTCGGGACGGGGTGCAGGTGGCTTCGGAGGGAGTCGGGCTTGGCTGCGGGTGAGCCGACGCTGATCCTGGCCGAAGGGTTCTCGGCGGACATGCACTACGGCAAGACCATGCGGGGCGTCCTGCGCTACCGCCGCGAAGACGTCGTCGCGATCCTCGACTCCAAGCGCTCCGGCGAGCTCGAGGACGGGGTTCCCGTCGTCGGTGACGTGGCCGCGGCGCTGGCGTACGAGCCGCGTGTCGCGCTCGTCGGCGTTGCCACGCAAGGCGGCCGCTTCCCACCTGCGTGGCGGGCGATCCTCGCCGACTGCATCGAAGCGGGGCTCTCGATCGAGAACGGGCTCCACCAGCTGCTCGGCGACGACGCAGAGCTGCGGCCGCTCGCCGACCGGCACGGTGTCGAGCTGCGCGACCTCCGCCGACCCCCGGACGGGCTCGACTGCCCGACCGGCGAGAACCTCGAGGTGCCCGCGCGCATCGTGCTCACGGTCGGCTCCGACTGCGCGATCGGGAAGATGACCGTCTCGCTCGAGCTCGATCGCGCCGCCCGCGAGCGTGGGATCGCGTCCGTGTTCGTCCCCACCGGACAGACCGGGATCGCGATCGCGGGCTGGGGCCTCGCCGTCGACGCGGTGGTCGCCGACTTCGTCGCCGGCGCAGCGGAGCGGCTCGTGATCGAGGGCACCCGGCGTGGAGGAGAGCTGCTCTGGGTCGAGGGGCAAGGCTCGCTCGTCCATCCCGCCTATTCGGGCGTGACGCTCGGCCTCTTCCACGGATCGGCTCCGCACGCCCTCGTCCTCTGCCATCGCGCGGGCACGACAGAGGTCGAGGGCTATCCAGGGCACCCACTGCCTTCGCTTTCGGATCTCGTCCGGCTTCACGAGGCGATGTCGCTTCCCGCGCGGCCCGCCAAGGTCGTCGCGGTGGCGCTCAACACCGCGGGTCTCGACGAGGACGCTGCTGCGGAGAGGGTCTCGGACGCGGCTCTCGAGACGGGGCTTCCGACCGCCGACCCGGTCAGGAACGGCGCCGCATCTCTCCTCGAGGCGGTGCTCGCCGCGACGGGTTGAGAGACGGCCGGGCGATCCGTTAGGATCGGCGCCCGCTCCGGCTCGGGGGCGCACGGCAATGGCGAGGGAGAGGACTGCGGCGGATGGGGTCGAGGGGGGTTGTGCGCGTGGTGACGCTCGCGGTGGCCTGTGCGCTGGCGTGTGCCGGCACCGCGACAGCGACCGACTTCGGGGCGAACGACGACACGGGGAAGTTCGCGCC
>DASSBV010000117.1:0-3150 GCA_035698545.1 Gaiella sp.
CGCCGGGGCGAGGCGCTCGAAGAGCTCGGCGTGACGGTCGAGCCAGGGCCCGAGTGAGAACCGTGCGACGGCCCGCGCCCGGGCGGCGGCCGAGAACCGGTCGAGGTCGGCCAGCACCCGATCGACCGCTTCGGCGAGATCGTCGGGGCTCGGCGGCTCGTCGCGCTCCCAGCTCTCGGGATGCGGCACGCCCACGCCCGCCTCGTCGCCGACGAGCTCGACCGTCCCACCGCTCGCGGGGTAGACGACCGGCAACCCTGACGCCATCGCCTCGAGCACAAGCGTCGGACACGGGTCCTTGACCTTCGTGTGGAGCAGTAGATGCCCACGCCGGAGGAGGTCGGGTGCGGCCTGCTGCGTGTACTCGCCGACAAGGAACACCCGGCCCGCGAGCCCGAGCGCGTCGACGAGCGGCTCGACGGGCGAGACGAGACGTCCCGTGACGAGGAGGAGGGCGTCGGGATGCCGCTCGACGACGGCCGCGAAGGTTCGCAGGGCGACCTCGAGTCGGTACTCCTGCGTCTGGTCTCCCCCGAGGATCAGGACAGGCCCCGAGGACGGACGGGCCGGCGCCGGCGTGAAGAGGTCGACGTCGACGGCGTTCGGCAGGATCTCCCACGTCCCCGGCGGGTCGCCGAGGAAGAGGTCGCTCGAGAGCTTCGAGAACGCGCTCTGGTACATGACGTGCTCCGAGGCGAGGAGCACCTCGCGAAGCGGCCGGTTCACCTCCTCCGTCCGGTCACCGGCCCAGCCGGGATAACCGACGCCGTCCTGGTTCGCGACGACCGGCACGTGCCTGCGGCGCGCGAATCCGAGCAGCGGGCCGAGATCGCGCGGCAGCCAGGTCGTCCCGAGATAGAGGATCGAGAAGTCTGTCGGGCTGTTCGGGAAGCGGGCCGCCAGCTTCTGCATCTTCACGGTGCCCCCGGCGGCGCGCTCGCCCGGCGCCGGCACGCGGTCGTGGCCGTAGAAGACGCGAACACCCGGCCGCGGTTTCCCTCCGGCGAGCAGCCTTGCCCACCGGAGCCCGGCCCTCCCGTAGCGGCCGGCTCGTGCGGGGCTCAGGTCCACTCAGGCCCTGTCCGCGTCGGGGATGCTCACGAGCCGCTCGAGCAGGCGCCGCCACCGCGGTCGCAGCGCCTCGTAGGAGTTCTCCTCGACGGTGCGACGCCCGGCCCGAACCATCTCCTCGAGCACGTCCTGCGGAGCCTCGGCCGCGTAACGCGCCCAGGCGACGATCCCGTCGACGTCCTCCACCTCGACCATCCACCCATTCTCCCCGTGGCGGACGAGGTCGGCCGCCTGCCCGACGCGCGTCGTCACGAGCGGCACGCCGATCGCCATCGACTCGAGCACCGCCCGTGGGCCGCCCTCGTCGCGCGAGGCGACGATGCAGAGGTCGATCGCCTCGTACGCCCGCGAAACCGCCTCGAGGCTCGGGAGGTAGCGGTGGCGATACGGGATGCCCGCCCGCTCGAGGCTCGTCATGACGTAGCCCCGAGACGGGCCGGTGAGGAGGAACCACAGGTCGGGCACCGTGTCGCGCAGCCGCTCGGCAGCGGCGACGAGCACGTCAGGCCCTTTGATCAGCTTCGGCTCGAGCCCCTCTCCCCAGCCGACGCCGTCCTTCTGGAACGAGCCCACCACGAAGGCCGACTCGGGCAGCCCCAGCTCCCTTCGGGCAAGCGCCTTCACGTCGTCCGTGCGCGGCGCGAACGCGATCGGGTCGATGCCGATCGGGATTCGGTGCACCTTCTCGGGTGCGATCCCGGTCTCGAGCACGACTGTCTCCATCGCCTCGTTCGTGACCTGGACCGCCTCGATCTCCTCGTGCCGCTGCTCCAGCCTCCGGTAGCAGACGTCGAACTCGGGGAAGCCGGCGGTTCCGGGCCGGCCGTGGAAGTACGCGAAGCCGAGGCGGTTTCCGCGCCGCTCGAAGTCCTCTAGGAGCAGCGTGAACTGGCTCTCGTGGAAGACCCCCTGGCTGGAGACTGCGTTGACCCATCGCTCCGGCCCGACCGCGATGCCGAGCCCGGCGGCGAGCTTCGTGAGCTGACGGGACTCGTACGCCAGCACCCAGTCGGCGCCCTCCTGGGCGATGAAGAGGCGCGAGTGCGACGGCCATGTCCTCGTGCCGAGCTCGACATACGCACGACGGAGCGGGCGCGCGACGGGGGCAACGAGGCGCCTCGCATGGGCTTTTGAGTTCATCGGCGCCGCGACGATAGCGGCGCAGGTTCGAGGCGACTCGCTCGGTGTCCGACTTGAAGTCGGACACCACGTCTACCATCGCGCGAGCGTGGCGACGGATCTCGACACGGTGCCGCACCCGGGCGCGGTGTCGGCAGAGCGGAAAGAGCCGCGCGGAAGGAATCGACGCGGCCCCGTTCTCGCCCTCGGCCTCGTCACGCTCGCGGCGTTCGCCCTCTATGCGCTGCTCTCTCTGCCCGTCGGAGGGCCTCGCGTCCATCCGGACGAGGTGCGCTACGTGATTGCGGCCTCGTCGCTGGTCGAGGGCGAGGGGCTCACGCTGCGGGGCCAGGACTACGGCTTCGGGCCGCTCCTCGCGCTCGTGCTCGCGGGAATCCTGCGCGTCGCGGGCAGCGTCGACGCGGCCTACGACTGGTTCAAGGCCGCGAACGCGCTCCTCTTCGCGCTGACCGCCGTCCCCGTCTACCTCCTTGCGCGCCGCCTCGTCTCCGGCTGGTGGGCCGTGCTCGGGGCGGGGCTCGCGGTCGCGATTCCGTCCTCGATCTCGGTCGCCACGATCATGACCGAGAGCCTCTCGTACGTCGCCACCGCGTGGGCGCTGTACGCGATCATGCTCGCGCTCGAGCGACCGACCGTCCTCCGCCAGTTCGCCGTCCTCGCGGCGACCGCGGTCGCGTTTCTCACCCGACCGCAGTTCGGGATCCTCTACGTGACGTGGGTCGGTGCGCTCGGCATCCTCTGGCTGATCGCTCCCTGGGCGCGTCCCCGCGGGCGGGCAGAGCTCCTGCGGCTGTGGCCGACTGCGCTGCCCGTCGTGCTCGGCGTCCTCGCGTTCGGCGCTCGCCTGGCCTCCGGCGCATCGGCCTCGGACTCGCTCGGCGCGTACTGGGAGCTCTGGCGGGGCTACGACCCGCTCCAGGTCGGCAAGTGGTTCGTCTA
>DASSBV010000118.1:0-24258 GCA_035698545.1 Gaiella sp.
CATGCCGTTGATCAGCGCGAGCCCGACGAGCGCGAGCCCGACCCCGCCCCACGCGGTCGCAGGCACGGGCGTCCGAAACAGCGCGAGCGCGAGGAGCGGCGTGAACACGACGTAGAGGCCCGTGATGAAGCCGGTGCTCGAGACGGTCGTCAGCTCGAGGCCCGCGGTCTGGAAGCCGTACGCCGCCGCGAGGAATGCGCCCGCGAGGCTGCCTGCGATCCAGCCCGAGCGCGGGAGGGTGCGCAGGGGCGCCCAGGCGAACGGCGCCAGCGCGACGCCCGAGATCGCGAACCGAACGGCGAGGAAGGCGAACAGCGGGTAGGCGTCGAGCGCCTTCTGCACCGGCACGAACGTGTAGCCCCAGATCGCGGTGACCGCGACCAGCGCGAGGATCGGGGCTCCGCTGCGCGGCACCGCGCGAGGCTATCCCGCTGCCCGGGAGGCGGCGTCAGCGGGTCGGCGTGTGGCGGAGACGTGCCGAGCGGGCCAGGACGACACGGTCGACGACCGGGCGCAGGCCCGCCTTGCCGTGCCGGTCGCCGCCCATGCGGACGAACGTGAACGGCGAGTCCACCAGGTCGCCCTTCCGGTCGAAGCGGATGTCGCCGAGGATGCCGTCCGTGACACGGGTTCGGAAGAGCTCGCGCGTCACCGACGCGCGCGTCCCGTCGGAGCGCGCGATCGCGTCGAGCAGGATCTCCGCCGCCTGCGCGCCGTACGCCGCGGCGTAATCGGGGCCGGCTCCGCTCGGGCGCCCGCTCGCGAAGCTCTTCAGGAACTCCTTCCCCCGTGGCGGCAGCTTCTCGTTGGCGATGCCGTACTGGCTCACATACATCCCTGTCGCCGCCGGCCCGAGCAGGTCGACGAGGTCCTCGTAGAGGCCGAATCCGTCCGGGGCGAGGATCGCGACCTTCGAGCCGACGGCCGCCCGCGCCGCACGGGTGACCGCCGCCGAGTCCCGATCGAGAATGTCCGCGACGACCACGACATCCGGACGGGTGCGTGCCACGGAGCGCGCGAACGGCGCGAAGTCGCCGGCCTCGCGGTCGTACCGGAGCGCCACGACCGTCAGGCCGAGCTGGCGACTGGCTGTCCGGATGTCCCTCGCGAACCTGGGGTACGGGGCGTCGCCCTGCGGCGAGAGCACGGCGACGCGGCGCGCGCCGAGCTGCTTCGCCAGCTCGGCGTGGGCGACCGCCTGGAGCGGGTCGCCGCCCGCGATGCGGGCGTAGTTCCGCACGCCGGTCGGGTAGAGCTCCTCGTCCTCGGTGAGCCCCTGGTACGTGTTCGACGGGCTGAGCATCGCCAGCGGGCCCTCAGGCGCCTGGTTCGTCACCGGGATCTGGAAGTACGAGCACGGGGAGACGAAGGACCCGATGATCCCGACGACGCGGAGGTTCCGCGCGTACGCCTTCGCCATCGATCCGCAGCGGAACACGTCGGAGCCGCCGGACTGCGCCGTCGAGGAATCGCAGGACTGAAACCCGACGGTGTAGCCGCCCGCCTCGAAGCCACGCTGCTGCAGGACGTGGCGCACGCCGTCCGCGATGGCCTGGGTGATGGGACGGGACTCGCCCTGGAGCGGGAGGTCCGACACGAGCAGGAGTCGCGGTGGTTCGTCTCCGCGGGAGAAGACCGCGCTGCAGGCCGGTGAGGGAAGCGCGGCGTCCCGGGAGGGCGGGCTCGCGGCGATGACCCACGCGCCACCGTCGCCTGCGCCGACGCCACGGGGGGACGCGGTGCGCGCGACGACCCGGGCTGCATTCGTGCGCGGATCGATGCGGTACACCTCGTCCGCGATCTCGTTCGTCGCCCACACGCTGCCGGCACCGAACGCCACGACGTTCACCCACCGCGCGAGGGGGATCCGCAGCTTGCCGGCCGGCCGATCGCGGGGAATCCGCCAGATACTCCCGTCGAACGGGTCGGCCGCCCACACGGAGCCTGCCCCCACCGCGAGCCCGCTGGGGCTGTCCTCGCCCAGGGGGATCTGGCGGGACACGACGTTCCTCGCGGTGTCGATCTCCGCGATCCTGCCTTCCTGCCCGATCCAGACGTCGCCCTCGCCCGCGGCGATCACCTGCGCGTTCGCCTTCACTCGTGCGACGACGCGGTTCGTCCGTGGGTCGATGCGCGAGATCGACTGGTCGGGATTGATGACCCAGACGGCCTCCGGCGTCACGGCGATCTTCTGCCGGCTGAAGCCCCCGATGCCGGAGAGGTGACCTCCGCGCCGGGGCGGAAGGTCGATCGTGTCGACGACGACACCGGACGCGGGGTCGATCCGGGAGACGCTCCGCGGCATCTCGCTGAGGTCGTCGCTCGCGCCGTTGCCGACCCATACCGCTCCTGCCCCGGCGCCGATGTCGGTCGGCCGCGA
The DNA here is from genome assembly GCA_035698545.1 of Gaiella sp. Lineage (GTDB taxonomy): Bacteria > Actinomycetota > Thermoleophilia > Gaiellales > Gaiellaceae > Gaiella. The sequence continues at coordinate 2,381 of DASSBV010000118.1, forward strand.
CGAGGTGCCGAAGACGCGAACGACCTCGTTCGTCTCCGGGTCGATCTGCGTCACCGTCTGGTCGTCGCCGTCGAGCACCCAGACGCTCCCTTCCCCGACCCCGACGCTCGAGGGAGAGGTCCCGAAGGAGATCGCCTTGCGCACCCCACCGGTGTCCGGGTCCAGGGCGATCGCGCCGGCGGTCCCGTGCTCGGCCTCGTCGCCCGCGAGCCGCCACGCCGCGAGGCCGACCGCGGCAGCGATCACCACGGCGCCGGCGACCGCGACGCGCAACGGGTGGCGCCAGGCGGACGCGGGCACGATCGCCGGGCGGGTCCGTCGTGACGACGCGCCGAGCGCCGGGTCCTGCTCGAGGATCTGACGCTGGAGACGCCTGAGGCCCTCGCCCGGCTCGAGGCCGAGCTCGGCGGCGAGGTGCTGCCGCCCGTCCTGGTAGACCTGGAGCGCCTCGGCCTGACGCCCGGAGCGATAGAGCGCCAGCATGAGCTGCCCGCGGACCCGTTCCCGGAGGGGCTGCCGCTCGACGAGCATCTCGAGCTCGCCGATCAGCTCGTCCGCGCGGCCGAGCGCAAGATCGGCCTCGACTCGTTCCTCGATTGCCGTCAGCCGGAGCTCCTCGAGGCGGGCGATCTCGGGCTGGGCGAACGACTCGTAGGCCAGGTCGGCGAGGGCCGGCCCCCGCCAGTGGCGGAGCGCCTCGCGCAGCACTTCGGCCGCCAGCTTCGGGTCGTCCCGCGCGAGCGCCTGGCGTCCCTCGGCGAGCCCCCGCTGGAACGCATCTGCGTCGAGGGCCTCGGGCGGGATGCGCAGGGCGTAGCCGCGCGCCTGCGTCTCGAGCCGGGCCGTCGGTGCCTCACCGCCCTCCTCGGCGAGCGCCTTGCGAAGCCGTGACACGTACGCCTGGAGCGTCTTCGCCGCGGTCGCGGGCGGCGCCTCGCCCCAGAGGTCGTCGATCAGCGTGTCCTGTGAGACGACCTCGTTCGCCCGCAGCAGCAGCGCGGCCAGCAGAGCCCGCTGCTTGGGGCCGCCGAGATCCAGGCTCCGCCCGTCCTCGACGACGTCGAGAGGGCCGAGGATCCGAAACTCCATGCCGCTCGTGTTCGCCCCTTCCCCGCACCGATTCCTTGGAACGCGCCGCTCGGCGCACGGTGCAACCGACTGTCGCTCGTTTGCAGTCGATTCGCAACCCCTCCGACCGAGGGTGGCTGCACCGACCGCCGAGGGCGGTCATCGAGCGAAGGAGGAGCCATGCTGGATCGGAGCATCAAGAGCATCGCGACCATTGCGGCCACCGCCGTGGCGGCGCTCGTCGTCGCCGGTCTCGCAGACGCGGCGACGCGGCCCGACGATCGCCCCATGCGCGGGCCAGGGGCCATCGCCCTGACGAACGACTGGGCGGTGGCGGAGAGCGCGGCGCGCCGCGACGATCGTCCCGCGCACGAGCCTGGAGCGATCGAGGCAGCCCGGCGAGACGTCGTCCTTCGACCCGACGATCGCGCGGACCGTCGGCTTCCGAACAACGCTCCGCTCGTGCAGCCCACGACGGACGACGGCTTCGACTGGGTCGACGCGGGCATCGGCTCGGCGGCGACGCTCGGGCTCATCCTCCTCGTCGCCGGTGCCTCGCTCGTGCGCCTCCGGCAGGGACCGCAGGCGGCGTGACCAGCCCGTTGACGCCGCGAGAGCGGGAGGTCGTGGTGCTCGTCGCCGAGGGCATGACGAACGCCGAGATCGCCCGCCGGCTCTGGATCTCCCCGGGAACGGTCCGCAGGCACCTCGAGAACGTCTTCGAGAAGCTCGAAGTGCACACGCGGACTGCCGCCGTGGCGCGACTCCGTCCACGCGAGCCGCATTTCTGAGCGACGGCCCTCCGCAGGCCGACGGCCCCGCCGGGCTCCCGGCGGGCCCGTCGGGCGACCGGGGCGAGCGACCGTTCCGTACGCTTCGGGTGTGGCTCCGACCGACACCCTTGGCCGCCCCGTCCGCGACCTGCGCATCTCGGTCACCGACCGGTGCAACTTCCGCTGCACGTACTGCATGCCGAAGACCGTGTTCGGGCACGACTACCGCTTCATGGACCGCAAGGAGCTCCTCAGCTTCGAGGAGCTCGAGCGCGTCGTCCGCGCGTTCGCGGGGCTCGGCGTGGAGAAGATCCGCCTCACGGGCGGCGAGCCGCTCCTGCGCAAGGAGCTCGAGGTGCTCGTCTCGAGGCTCGACGCGATCGACGGCCTCGACCTCACGTTGACGACGAACGCCTCACTGCTCGCCCGCAAGGCAGAGGCGCTGCGGGCTGCGGGCCTGGATCGGATCAACGTCAGCCTGGACTCGCTCGACGACGCGACGTTCCGCGCGATGAACGACGTCGACTTCCCGGTCGCCCGTGTGCTGGAGGGGATCGAGGCCGCGGCCGCCGCAGGGCTCCCGGTAAAGGTCAACGCGGTCGTCAAGCGCGGCGTCAACGACGAGGGCGTCGTCGAGATGGCACGCCATTTCCGCGGCACGGGGCACGGCCTGCGCTTCATCGAGTACATGGACGTCGGCGCCACGAACGGCTGGCGGCTCGACGACGTCGTGCCCGCCTCTGAGATCGTCGAGCGAATCGACGCTGCGTTCCCCCTCGAGCCGGTCGAGGCGGCGTACCGGGGCGAGGTCGCGCAGCGCTTCCGTTACCGCGACGGCGCGGGCGAGATCGGGGTGATCTCGTCGGTCACGCAGCCGTTCTGTGGCGACTGCACACGGGCCCGTATCTCGGCGGAGGGAAAGCTCTACACGTGCCTCTTCGCCGTGCGCGGGACCGACCTGCGGGCGCTCCTCCGCGGCGGTGCCACCGACGAGGAGCTGCGTGACGCGATCGCGGGCGTCTGGTCACGGCGAGCCGACCGCTACTCGGAGATCCGCACCGAGCGAACCTCCGAGCTGCCACGGATCGAGATGTCCTACATCGGCGGGTGAGCGTCGTCTGGTGTCCGACTTGAAGTCGGACACCAGACGCAGATCAGCGCGAACCCGTCGAGCTGCCTATGCCCACTCGAGTGGCTCGTAGCCGCTGGCAACGGGCGCGGAGATGATCAGCACGCGGGCGACGGCGCCGGAGTCGTTGCGCACCGTCCGTCGCAGAGCTGGGTCGAGCCGCGCGTACGACCCGCGGCGCACGGGGTGGTCGACCCCCTCGACGACGACCACTGCCTCGCCATCGAGGACGACGAACACTTCCTCGTGCTCACGCCGCGACTCGTCGTGCTCGGGGATCGATTCCCCGGGCGGAAGCTCCACCGCGTTGATCCCGAACGAGCCGATGCCGAGCGAGCGCCGCACGAGCACCCACTTGCCATAGGCCCGCTCGAGCTCGTCGTCGTGCTTGATCGTCAGGCCGTCCATCGCTCCTCCCGTCGCTCGATCGGGGGATCGTGCCACGCCGCTTCCCCGCGGAACAGTCAGGCAGCCTCGATAGACTCGGACCCGTGACGGGTTACGCGGAGGCACGCCGGCTGCCGCGTGGCTGGACGCACCTGCTGCTCCAGATCGCGGTGTGGTTCGGCTTCTACGCCGCATATCAGGCCGCGCGGGGCGCGGCCGACCGCGGCGTGGGCGAGGCGTTCTGGAACGGCACGCTCGTAATCGAGACGGAGAACCGGCTCCGGATGTTCATCGAGCCCGCGATCCAGAACTTCGTCGAGCAATCCGGCGCGCTCGTCATCGCCACGACGTACACGTACTGGCTCTCCCAGTTCGCGGTGGTCGGCATCTCCCTCCTCTGGATCTACTTCCGCCACCACGAGCGGTTCGCCGACTTCCGCAACTGGATCATCGGCGCGAACCTGCTCGGTCTCATCGGCTACGTCCTGATGCCGACGGCGCCGCCCCGGATGTTCCCGGAATGGGGCTTCTCCGACACCCTGGCGGAGCTCGGCTCGGTCAACCAGCAGAGCGACGTCGTGACGTTCGCGGCAAACCCGTACGCGGCGATGCCGAGCCTGCATGCGATGGACGCGCTGATCGTCGGCCTGGTGATGGCCACCGTCTGCCGCTCGCGGATCGCGAAGGTCCTCTGGCTCGTCTGGCCCGCCTGGGTCTCGTTCGCGGTGATGGGGACCGGCAACCACTTCTGGCTCGACTGCGCGGTCGGCTTCCTACTCGCGATCGTCACCGGCTTGATCCTCTTCCGCGGCCGTATCCGGCAGTTCATTCCCGGCCTGTGAGCCAGGGCGAGCCCCGCGGGCCGGGGGTCGACGACGTTGGTTCCTCGGGCGTCGCTGGCTCGCGGAGGCCGGCTCCGCCGGCCGGGAGCGGGCCGCGGCGAGGGGCCAGCGTCAACCAGCTCGATCGCGTCAAGCAGGAGTACACGGACGCGGCGCGCGAGATCCTGCGCCGCTCGATGCGCGGGGTCGCACGGACGAAGCTGACGCCCGACATGCTGACGCTCGTCGGCGTGGCGCTCTGCCTCGCGGGGGCTGTCTTCGTCGGCTTCGAGACGCGCAACGAGTACCTCTTCTTCTGGCTCGGAGGCGTTCTCTTCGTCGTCGGCTCGATCGCGGACATCCTCGACGGCGCACTTGCCCGGGCAGCGGGGAAGGGGACGGTGTTCGGCGCGTTCCTCGACTCGACCTTCGACCGCGTCGGCGAGGCCGCGATGCTCGCCGCGATCGGGCTCTCGTTCATGCACGACTCCAACGAGATTGCGCTGATGGCCGCCTTTGCAGCGGTGATCGGCTCGTTCCTCGTCTCCTACACCCGCGCGCGGGCGGAGGCGCTCGGGCTCCGCGGCGACATCGGCTTCGGCTCGCGCGTCGAACGCGTCGTGCTGATCGGGGTCGGGTTGTTCGTTGCGCCGTGGGGCTGGCTCCAGTGGCCGATCTACCTCCTGGCGGTGCTCGCGTGGATCACCGTCGCCCAGCGGATCCTCTTCGTCCGGCGTCAGCTGCGCGAGCTCGCCGAGACGGCGTCGTAGCCTTCCGCGGGTTGTCCTGCGCCTGATCCGGTGTTATGACCGGCGTGGTCACGCGAGCGACCGCCGATCGGAGGGACCATGCCACGTCGGGCTGCACGCCTGGGAGTCACGATCCTCGCCTGCTTTTGTGCGGTGGTGATCGTGCCCGCCCCGGCGCTCGGCTCCGAGCTCATCGGCCGCGATGCGACGAACGTGCGGCTGCAGGTCGACGCAACGGGACGCGCGCTTGTGACGTTCCGCTCCGCAGGGAGCGCCCACAGCGTCGTCGCCTGGGGCGCGATCGACGCCCGCGAGCCCAGCAGGACGAAGCCGCAGGTCGCGTTCTCGCTCAGCCTTGGCGGCGGGATCGGGCCGAACGTCTGCGGTCCCTACCGTGGGCCGCCCCTCGCCTGGCGCGTCGTGGCCTGCACCGCCGCCGACGGGACGCATTGGGCGGTGCAGAAGTGGCAACGCGCACTGCCGAACTACGGCGCGAGCGCGTCGGGCGACCGCGCCGCCTGGGAGCTCCGGCTCTCGCACTGGTCGGGGACGCTGCCGGTGCTCGAGATCTCGACAGACTGGTCGTACCGCCGTTTCCACCATCTCTACGGCCGGCTGACCTACCGGGCCAAGCCGGTGTTCGGGTTCCGCTCGACGCGCTACGGCGTCCCGCTCGACACGTTCGGCCGCAACGTCTACGTGGACACGTTCGGCTCGGGATACGGCCCCGGCTGGAAGCGTGTGAACAGCTTTCTCGCCCACAACCCGCGCGGCACGTTCTGCTACGGCTTCTACCCGCATGGCGGTGTCGGCACCGGTGAGGGAACCCGCTACCGGGCAACGGTGATCGGCCCGGGGGTCGTCCCCGACGTCATGTGGCAGGGACCGGCCCCGGGCGCCTACGACGAGTCGCGCGACGCGCACGCGAACGACGCGCAGCGGACGCTGTTCGCCGGCGACCGGCTTTGCAAGATCAACTGAGCACCGGCCGCCGCCAAGCGCTATAGTGCTAGCACTTTGGCTGCTAGCACTTCGGGACGAAAGGGTGTGCTCGTGCGCGCCCCCGCCGCGCTCAAAGGCGCGCTCGTGCGCGAGACGGCGCGACGCGATGCGAGCCTGAACGACGTCGCCGTCGGCATGCTCGCCGACGCGTTCGCCGTTCCTTACACGCCGACGGGCCGGCGCAGCGGCCTCCCCGGCGCGAGCCCCGTCGTCCTCCTCCGCATGCCGGAGATCCTCAAGCGGGAGATCCAGGCCGAGGCCTTCCGCACCTCCACGAACACGAACGACGTGATCGTCCGCACGCTCGCGGACGGCCTCGGCATCCCCCACGACACACGAAGCAGACGGTCCGTGCCCTTCGGGGGCGGCCGCGGAAAGGATCACCGCATGGCCGAGACCAACGGCTCCAAGAACGGCGGGCGCCAGAAGGACAAGGTGCGCGTCGCGATCATCGGCGCCGGGAACTGCGCGAACTCGCTCCTCCAGGGCGTCGAGTACTACAAAGCCGCGAAGCCCGACGAGTTCGTTCCCGGTCTGATGCACGTCGACCTTGGCGGCTATCACATCTCCGACATCGAGTTCACGGCGGCCTTCGACGTGGTCAAAGGGAAGGTCGGCGTGGACCTCGCCGACGCGATCTGGGCCGCTCCGAACGACACGATCAAGTTCGCGGACGTGCCGAAGACGGGCGTCACCGTGTCGCGCGGCATGACTCACGACGGGATCGGGAAGTACCTTTCGCAGGTCGTCGAGAAGGCCCCGGGCGAGACCGCCGACATCGTGAAGATCCTCCGCGAGACCGGCACCGACGTCGTCGTCAACTACCTTCCGGTCGGGTCCGAGGCGGCGGCGAAGTGGTACGCGGAGCAGATCCTCGAGGCCGGCTGCGCGATGGTGAACTGCATGCCGGTGTTCATCGCCCGTGAGGCCTACTGGCAGAAGCGCTTCGAGGAGGCCGGAGTCCCGATCATCGGCGACGACATCAAGTCTCAGGTCGGCGCGACGATCGCGCACCGCGTGCTGACGACGCTCTTCCGCGAGCGCGGCGTCCACCTCGACCGGACGATGCAACTCAACGTCGGCGGCAACTCCGACTTCCGCAACATGCTGGAGCGGGAGCGCCTCGAGTCGAAGAAGATCTCGAAGACGAACGCCGTCACGTCGATGCTCGACTACGACCTCGGCGAGGGGAACGTGCACGTCGGCCCGTCCGACTACGTGCCCTGGCTGACCGACCGGAAGTGGGCGTATATCCGCATGGAGGGGTCGTCGTTCGGCGACGTGCCGCTCAACGTCGAGCTGAAGCTCGAGGTCTGGGACTCGCCGAACTCGGCCGGCATCGTGATCGACGCCGTCCGCCTGGCCAAGCTCGCGCTGAACAACGGGATCGCGGGGGCGCTCGAGGCGCCGTCGAGCTACCTGATGAAGTCGCCGCCCGTCCAGATCGTCGACAGCGAGGCGCACGCGAACACCGAGCGTTTCATCACGCAGAACGCGCTCAAGAAGGCGAAGGCAGGCGCAAAGGCGTAGGCAAGGCATTGGACGCCGCCGGAGGCGGCAGTCCGCTTCAGGGACGTGCCTGGGGCCGGCTTCGCCGGGCCCCAGGAGTTTGCGGCGTCCGCTCCGCGAGAAGCGGAGTGGACGTTCGCAGGCAAGATACGTGTCCGTGCCGCTTCGCGTCTGCCTCGTCACTCCGCACGCCTGGTCCGTGCCGCACGACACGAACGAGCACGTCGCAGGCGTCGCCGCAGCGCTCCGCGAGCGGGGTCACGAGGTCGTCGTCCTGGCTCCCTCGTCCCGATCGGCAGACCTCGTCGCAGGCCGCCGCGCGTTGCAGGAGGGCAGGCTCGACGACGTCGTCGCGTTGTCGCGAGCGGTGCCGGTCTCGCCGCGTGCCGCCGTCGGGATCCCCGTCGGCGTGCGCGCGAACGTCGCAACTGCCCTCAGACGGGGCGACTTCGACGTCGTCCACGGATTCGATCCGGCGATGCCCGGCCTCTCGTACGTCGCGCTTCTCGAGTCGGAGACGACAACCGCGGCGACCTTCGTCGACTCGGAGCGCCTCGGCTTCCCCGCGCGGCGGACGCACCGCGACCGGCTTCTCGCGCGCATCGACACCCTCGTCGCGACCTCCGACGACGTCGCGAAGCGAGCCGCCGAGCGGTTCCCGGGGGCATACACCACCGTCCCGCCCGGCGTGGACGTCGGGCTCTTCCGGCCCGGGCGGAAGCGCAACCTCGTCGTGATCGAGACGTCCGCGGCGGGGCTCGCCGTCGTTCGCTCGACACTGCGCGCGCTGCGGTCGCTGCCCGGCTGGGAGGCCGTGCTTCTTCGCACGGCGCGCCTCGCCGCCCGCCCGTCGATCCCACTCCGGCTCCGTGACCAGATCCATGTCCGCACCGCCGTCTCCGCCGCCGCACGGTCGGAGCTGCTTCGCTCTGCCTCGATCGTCGTCCCCGCAGCGGAGGGGCTCCGCCGCCTCCGCGAGGAGGCAGCAGCGGCGGGATGCGCGCTCGTCGACCCACCCGGCGTCCTCGCGCAGCCGGAGCTTGCGGCCGCCGCGCTCCTCCGCTTCGCGCAGGACCGCACGGCGCGCGAGCGCGACGCCGCCGCCCGGCGAGCCCACGTCGCCGACGGGAGCTTCGAAGAGGTCGCGGAACGGCTCGAGCGGCTCTATGCCTCCGCCGCGCGGCGTCGGAGGCCGACCCGCACCCACGAGACCGAGCCGCTCGTGGACCGCGAGTGGATCGTCGCCGACCTGCACATGCATACGAACCACTCGCACGACTGCTCCATCGAGCCGGCCGCGCTCATCGACCATGCCGAGACACAGGGGCTCGGCGCAATCGCCGTGACCGACCACAACGTCTTCTCCGGCGCGCTCGAGGCGGTCGAGCTGGCGCGGACCCGTGAGCTGGTCGTGATCCCCGGCGAGGAAGTGAAGACCGACCGCGACGGCGAGGTGATCGGGCTCTTCCTCCAGCGCGAGATTCCCCGTGGGATGACGTTCGCCGAGACCGTTGCGGCCATTCGCGAGCAGGAGGGCGTCGTCTACGTCCCGCATCCCTTCGATCGGATGCACTCGATCCCGGCGCCCGCGACGCTGCACCGCCACCTGCCGGAGATCGACGTGCTCGAGGTCTACAACGCGCGCCTCCTGTTCGACGCCTACAACGACGAGTCCCTCCGTTTCGCCCGCAAGTACGGGCTGCTCGCCGGGGCGGGCTCCGACGCGCACGTCCTCCAGGGCGTCGGCACCGGCGCGCTCCGCATGCGACGGTTCGAGGGCCCCGAGGAGTTCCTCCTCTCGCTGCGCACGGCAACCGTCCTGCGCCGACCGAAGTCGCTCGCATACCTCCAGTCCCTCAAATGGGTGGCCCAGGCGCGCGAGCGGCTCGCGCCGTCCCCGCGCTAGAGGAAGCACGGCAAGCGGCCACGAATGAGTGAAGCGATGGCGAGCCCGGACGAGCGGCCTGCGCGAACGACGAGCCGTTCGGTGGCGAAGCCGTCGAGCGTGAACGAGATCCAGGAGCGGTATCTCCGCCGCGCGATCTCCGAGATCAACGAGCTCGGCGACGAGCTGCTCGCGCTCGGCGACGAGCTGCACGTTCCCGTCCTCGGGAGCGGACACCCGCTCGGCGACATCTTCCTGCTCAAGCACCGGCCGACCGCGAGCGAGATCCAGGAGGGGGTCGCGTTCTTCGGTCGGTCGGGCCAAGCGCTACTCAAGTCGCTCCAGCGTCTGAACGTCGACCCGCTCGCCGTGTACGGGACGAACTGCCTCAAGTTCGGCACCGAGGAGCCCGCCGAGGCGCGAGCGTGGCTCACACGTGAGCTGCATATCGTGCAGCCTCGTCTCATCGTCGCGATGGGCGAAGAGACCGTCGCGTTCGTCGACACGCTCGAGTTTCCCCTCTCCGAGCGCCTCGATGCCGAGCGCCCGGGCGATGTCCAGCGCTTCACGCCGACGATCGGGGCGCTCGTCACGCCCGATATCGATGCGTGTCTCGACGAGCAGTCGGCGAAGACGCGCTTCTGGAACGCCTTCAAGACGCTCGGCGCGTGGTGGGCCGAGCTGCCGCCGTACTGACGGGACGGCGCAGCGCGGCGCTCGCGGGGCTCCTCGCGGCGCTCGTGGCGTGGGACGCGCTCGCCTCGGAGCTGCCGTCGCTCTCCGAGAACCTCGACGTCGCGCTCATCGCCGCGGTGCTCATCCCGGCCGCCTTCGCGGTGCCCTGGCTCTTGCTGCCGGCCGCCGGGGCGCGTGCCGCGCTGCCGCTCGCGGTCGGGCTCCTCGCGGCCTGCGTGCTCCTCGAGCTCGCCGGGCTCGACGCCGCATTCAACGTCGCGAAGCTCGTCGCGCTGACGCTGCTCGGCTTTTGGTTCCTCCGGCTCTTCGAGGAGCTCTCGTGGGTCGTGCTCGTCGCAGCGCTGATTCCGTGGGCCGACATCTTCTCGGTGTACCGCGGGCCGACGCGGGAGGTCGTCGAGGAGCGACCCGGGCTATTCGAGCGGATCGCCGTCGAGTTCTCGACACCGGGTGAGCACAGCGCCGCGCGGATCGGGCCGCCGGACGTGTTCTTCTTCGCGCTGTTTCTCGCTGCGGCCGACCGGTTCGCGCTCAGACCGGCCGCGACCTGGGGCGGGATGACGCTGGGGCTCTCGCTGACGCTGCTCGCGACGTACGTCTTCGATGTCGGCGGGCTCCCCGCGCTGCCGGGCATCGCGCTCGGGTTCGTCCTCCCCAACCTCGACCTGCTCTGGCGGGCGCTCCGAGAGCGGAGCGCCCCGCCGAGCAGCGGATCAGCGAACGGGTAGAGCGGCGCTCAGCAGTTCTTCTTCGCCCACGCCTCGATGTGGGCCGCCGCCTGCTGCACTTCCTTCGAGTCGAGCGTTGTCGCGAGCTTCTGCAGCTTCGCCAGCGTCGCCGCATCCGGGGTGCCGCTCGAGAGATCGGCGCCCTTCAGAGCAGCGGCGATCTTCTGGAAGTTCTGCGCCAGCACTTGCCAGTCGGCCTTGATCTCGTCCGGCACCTGGTCGGCGAGCTCGTCGAAGAGCTGCGAGACGTCTGCGACGCCCGCGTCCTGCCCGCCCATCGCGGCGGCCAGCTTCGAGCCGAGCCCGGCGAGGTCCGCACACTTCCCCGTGAGCGCAGACGAGGCATCGGTCGCGGTGTCGTCGCTCGTCGTCTCCTCGGTCGTCGTCATGTCCTCGGTGGTCGTGGCGTCGTTCGTCGTGTCTTCAGCGGCCACCGTGGCGGTGTCGCTGCTCCCTTCGTCGGAGCTCCCGCCGCATCCCGCCACGACGAGCGCGAGCGCCGCGACGAGCAGCGCCGCCAGCTTTCGTGCGTTCATCTGGTCCCCTTCGATCGTCGACGCCGCCTCTACTGCCGCGCGGCGTCCTGATTCTGCTCCTCGTTCCGGCCGTTTGGAAGGACGAGCAACGAGACGCTCTCGATGTGCGGCGTGTGGGGGAACATGTCAACCGGGGTGCAGCGCTCGAGCGTGTAGCCGAAGTCGTCGCGGAGCACGGCGAGGTCCGAGGCGAGGGTCGTCGGGTTGCACGACACGTAGACGAGGCGTGGCGCGCGTAGGGCACCGGTCCGGCGCAGGGCCTTCCCGGCGAGCCCGGCTCTCGGCGGATCGACCACGACGACGTCCGGCGGCCCTGCCTTCTCGCGGAGCTCCTCGAGTGACTGCCCGACGTTGCCGGCAAAGAACTGCGCGTTCTCGATCCCGTTCAGCGTCGTGTTCTCGATCGCGCAGGCGACCGACTCTTCCGAGATCTCGACGCCCCAGACCGACTCCGCCTCGCTCGCGAGAGAGAGGCCGATCGTCCCGGTGCCGCAGTAGAGGTCGTAGACGCGTTCCCGCCCGGTCAGCTGCGCGGCGTCCCGCGCAAGTCCATAGAGGCGCTCCGCCATAGCGGTGTTCGTCTGGAGGAACGCGTTCGGGCGGATCCGGAAGCGGAGGCCGCAGAGCTCCTCCTCGATCCACTCGTTCCCCCACAGGAGCCGCGTCGGGAGGTTGGTCACCTCGGCGGGCCGGTCGTTGACAGCCCAGTGGATCGAGCGGACCTCGGGGAACGCCGTGAGGGTCTCGACGAGGTAGTCCGCGTCGAACCGCTCGCCGGGCGCCGTGACGAGGAGAACGAGCACCTGTCCGGTGTTCCGTCCCTCCCGCATGACGAGGTGTCGCAGGTACCCCGTGCCCGTTTCCTGGTCGTACGGCTCGAGGCCTTCCTCTCTCGCCCACCGCTTCACCGCCTCGCGGATCGCATTGCCGATGTCAGTCGTGAGCAGGCATTCCTCGACGTCGATCACCTCGTCCCAGCGCCCCGCGCGGTGGAAGCCGAGCACGAGGCTTTTCTCCTCGTCCTCTCCGTCCTCCCCCGGCGCGAACGAGTACTCGAGCTTGTTGCGGTAGCCGTATTGCTGCACCGCGGGCACGATCGACTCGACCGGAGGGTCCGGGAAGTGTCCGAGCCGAGCGAGGGCGTCGCGCACCTGCGCCTCCTTCGCGGCGATCTGGCGGTCGTAGGCGTAGTCCTGGAAGCGGCAGCCACCGCACACGCCGAAGTGGCGGCACGGCGCGGCGACGCGATCCGGCCCCTGCTCGAGCAGCGCCGTGCGCGTCGCCTCGGCGAAGCCGCGCTTCACCTTCGTCGCGCGGGCGCGCACGACGTCCCCGGGCAGCCCGCCACGGACGAACACGACGAAGCCGTCGAGCCGCCCGACCCCGTTCCCGCCGTAGGCGAGCGAGTCGATGCGGACTTCGACCTCCTCTCCGGTGCGGATCGGGGCGGCCACCGCCCGAGCGTAGCCGGGAGGTCGGCAAGCGGTGTCTGACACCGCCGTCCACAGTTCGGCTCGGCCCTGTGGATGCGCTGCGACGAAGACGTCACAAGCCGGCGGCGAGCATCGGGTCGTCGCGATGGCTACGAACGCCCGATGTGGACGAGTTGGTACGGAGTTGGCACAGCTCGGCCCTTGACAGAGAACGGTGTCTGACACCGTTCTCTGTCAAGGGGGCGCTTTCGCCCGTGTCCGCTTCGCCGGTTCGCTAAGCGAGAACGGACACGTGCACTGATCGTGTGCGCGGGCCGTCGAACTCACAGAAGAAGATCCCCTGCCACGTCCCGAGCGCCAGCGTCCCGTCCTCGCGAAGCGGGACGAGGATGCTCGGCCCCATGAACGACGCGCGGATGTGCGTCGGCGCGTTCTCCTCCCCCTCCTCCACGTGCTGCCACGGCCAGTCCGCCGGCACGATCCTCTCGAGCGCCGCCTCGAAGTCCCGCGCGACGGCCGGATCGGCATGCTCGTTGATCGTCACACCCGCAGTCGTGTGCGGCACGTACACGAGGACTGCCGACCCGCGCTCGCCGTCAAGCGCGTCCTGCACGAGGCGCGTGACGTCGAGGAGCTGGCTCTGCCGCTCCGTCCGCACCGTGAGCGTCTTCACCGGCCGCCCTGGCTCAGAGGGCGCCGCCGGCCGCGGGCGGCATGGTGCTCTCCTCCGCCCCCGCATCGCCGACCGTCTCGCGCGCGAGGAAGTCCTCGACGTGCATGACGTCGTCCATCGAGCGCGAGACGACGTCGAGCAGCGAGGACATCGACGAGACCTCCTCGCGCTGCTCCTTCAGGAACCAGTGCATGAACTGCTCGGCGACGAGGTCCACCTCGTCGCGCGCGGTCAGCGCGAGCTGCTGGATCTGACCGGTCACGCGCTTCTCTTGCTCGAGCGCGAGCTTGACCGGAGCTTCCACGTCGGAGAACGACACCTGCGGCGCCTCCACTGCCGGGACCACGACCTCCTCGTCGGCGTCCAAGAGGTACTGCACCATCATCATTGCGTGGTTCCGCTCCTCCACCGCCTGGCGGTAGAAGTGGGCGGCGAGCTGCGGGAGGGTCTGAGCGTCGTAGTAGACGGCGATCGCCACGTACTGCTGCGACGCGCCGAACTCGTAGGCGATCTGCTCGTTCAGTGCATCCGTGAAGCGCGACATGTCGTGACTCTAACGCGATGCCAAGCGCGCTCGTCGGGTGGTGAAACGACGGAGGCGGCCGACGGCCGCCTCCACTCGTTCGGCGGGCTCGCGCTCGCTAGTTCTTCGACGCGCTGTCGACGTCGGCGTGACCCGAGCCAAGCTGGATCCGACGCGGCCGCGCCTCCTCGGGCTTCGGGACGCGAACCTCGAGGACGCCGTTCACGTACGACGCCGCAATCTTCGACTCGTCGATCCCGTTCGGCAGCCCGACGGCACGCGCAAAGCTGCCGTAGCGCCGCTCGAACCGGTAGTAGCGGTCGCCCTGCTCCTGGGTCTCCTTCACGCGCTCACCGGAGACGGTGAGCGTGTCGTCCTGGACCTCGATCTGGATCTTGTCCTCATCGATGCCGGGCAGATCGAATGCGTAGACGAGCTCGGACTCCGTCTCCCAGACGTCGAGGGGTGGAACCCACGCCTGACTCGAACGGCCGCCGCTCTGTCCCTCGAGCAGACCGTTGAACAGGCGACCCATCTCACCCTGGAGCTGGGCCAGCTCGCGAAACGGTTCCCAACGGACGAGTGTTGCCATCACCAAACCTCCTGCGTCATCTCTTACGGGTATGCAGACAAAGAGAATATAAAATATGAGTCGAATCATGTCAAGTCACCACCGCAGTAGCATCGCTCCGTGGCTCGCATCGGCATCCCCGACACGCTCAAGGGGCGGAGCCTCACCCGAATCTCCGCCTGGAGCCCCGAAGAGCTCGCCCTCGTGCTCGACCTGGCGCGTGAGCTGAAGGTCGAGCGGGCCCGCCGGAAGGAGCTCCGCCTCCTCCCAGGTCGCACGGTCGGCCTCATCTTTCGCAAGCCGTCGACGCGCACGCGCATCAGCTCGGAGGTCGGGATCGCGGAGCTCGGCGGCATGGCGCTCTACGTCCCCGCTGCGGATCTCCAGCTGGGACGCGGAGAGTCGACGCGCGACACGGCGCTCGTCCTCTCGCGCTTCCTCAGCGCGATTGTGATCCGCACGTTCGACCAGTCCGAGGTCGAGGAGTATGCGGAGCACGCGACGATCCCGATCGTCAATGGCCTCACCGACGCCTCGCACCCGCTCCAGGCGCTCGCCGACGCGATGACGATCCGGGAGCGGTTCGGCGCCCTCGAAGGCGTCCGCGTGGCGTATCTCGGCGACGGCAACAACGTCTGCAACTCGCTGATGCGCATCGCCGCGCGGACCGGGATGCATCTCTCAGCGGCGTGTCCCGAGGGCTACCGCCCCGACCCCGAGATCGTGGCTTCCTGCCGCGAGGACTCCGCGGGCACCGGCGCGAGCGTCGAAGTCGTCGACGACCCGCGTAAGGCCGTCACCGGAGCCCAGGTGCTGTACACGGACGTCTGGACGAGCATGGGCCAGGAGGAAGAGCACGAACGCCGGTTGCGCGATCTCGCACCCTTCCGGCTCGACGAGGAGAAGCTCACGCTGGGCGCACCCGACGCCGTCGCGATGCATTGCCTCCCTGCGCACGTAGGCGAGGAGATCACGGAAGGCGTGCTCTACGGCGGCCGCTCGGCGGTGTGGGACCAGGCGGAGAACCGGCTCCATGCCTACAAGGCTGTGCTCGCGCTGACGGTCCGCTGATGCGGTTCGACGACGTCGTCCGCTCAGCGCTCGACGACCTGCCGCCGGAGATTGCGGCCGGCCTGAGAAACGTCGCGGTGGTCGTGGAGCCCGAAAACGCCGACGACCCCGACCTCTACGGCCTCTTCGAGGGCGTGCCGTTGACCCAGGGTGGGCCGGACGCCGGCGATCTGCCGAACAGGATCGCGATCTACCAGCTACCCCTCGAGGCCGACTTCCCGGACGAGGCGGAGCTTCGCGACGAGATCCGCATAACGGTGCTCCACGAGCTCGGCCACTACTTCGGGCTCGACGAGGACCGCCTCGCGGAGCTGGGCTACGAGTGACGACGTTCCTCCAGGTCGTCACGTGGCTCGCCACGGCCGCGGGCGCGCTGGTACTGGGCATCTATCTCTTCGCACGGCGACGTTAGAGGTCCTGCGATTCCGGGAATGCCGAAAGATGTGGAGACGTTTTCCTTGTCATGAACACCATTCCGCGAATCCATGATCACATCGAAGAGTTGAGCGAACGACGTGTCGCTCTGTGGAATTCGCTCTCGCAGGGCCGTGACCCAGCGGTCGTCGAGGAGATCAAGGCCCTCGACGCACAGCTCGAGGAGTTGTGGGCGGAGCACCGCGCCGAGCGGGCGCGGATTCGCTTCGGCGAGCGGGACGACATCGTCCGCCGCGCACGCGCCGAGGAGCGTCTGGAGCGGGCCGCGTAACGCGGCCCTCTCGGTTTCGCAGGGAATCCGCCGGATTCGCCGTACCATGTGCCCGTGCTCGGACGCCGGGGTGAGACCGAAGACACGCTCCTCCGTGAGCGTGAGTCTCTGGCGGACCAGCGCGCCGCGCTCGACGACCTGAAGCGGCAGCTGACCGAGCGCGTCGCCGCAGTTGCGGAACGCGAGCGCGAGCTTCGCGCCGCGCTCGCGCAGGTAGCGGCCGGCAAGTCGCCCGGGGTCGCCCTCCCCGCGATCGTGTCACCGGAAGCCGACAAGCTCGCCGCGCGCGCGGCGGCGCTCACCGAGCGCGAACGCGCGCTTGCCGCGAGAGAGGCGGCGCACGAGGCGGTCGGAACGAACGGCTCGGACGGAGCGGGCCAGGCCGCGATCGGCGAGCTGACCGCGGCGCTCGAAGCCCGCTCGCGCGAGCTCGACGCGCGCCAGCGCGCCCTCGAGGAGCGCGAACGCGTTCCCCCCGATCCCGACGGTCTCCGCCTCGCGCGGATCGAGGCACGGCTCGACGAGCTTCGCGCCGCCGAGGAGGCGTTCCTCCGCACCCGTCGCGAGCTCGCCGAGCATACGGACGCAATCTCCGCGCGAGAGCAACTCCTCGCCCAGCGCGAGCGCGAGCTCGACGAGCGCGAGGACGGCTGGGGCGGCCCGGACCTCCATGAGCTCGAGTCGCGGCTCCGCCGCCTCGAGACGCAGCGCCAGGCCGCGCAGACGGGCAGCTTCAGCGGCGGCTTCCGCCGACTCGAGCAGGAAGGCACCCGCCACCCGCCGTCGGGCTGAGCCCGACCCGAAGCTGACGCGTGACTGGCGGGCCGGGCGCGTCGCCCGGCCGCCCGTCACGAGCCTGATCCGCGGCGCGCTCGCCTCAATGGGCGACCGGGCGGACCAGTCTTGTCCGCACGGCGACCGCGCCTGCCAGCGCGAGCACGACACCGAGCCCGAACGCGATCCCGACCTGCGACCACTCCGTCGCGTCCTCCGCGCCGATCGCCTCGGCCGTCGGCGCCGCGAGAGCGGCGGAAAGGGAGGACGAACGCGGGCATCGCCAGACAGCTCTGGCTCACCGAGAAGACCGTCGAGACGCACGCGAGCTCCATCCTGGGCAAGCTCGGCCTTCCCCTGACGGCGACACGCATCGGAGGGTGCTCGCCGTCGTCACATACCTTCGCGGCGCGTCGCCCGCGTAGCGCCGCGCGCAGGCGCGCCCCAAGCATGCGTCGCGCTTGACTAGCGTGCCCTGACGGCGATACCGTCGGACCGCGGCTGACGCCATGGGGCGTCACAAAACGTGGGGAGGATCGTAATGAGGAAGATGTCGCTCGTTGCTGCGCTCTGCGCAGTGGTGGTTGTGGCAATGGGAGCGAGCTCCGCCTTCGCCGGTGAGACAACCGGCAATTTCCAGCGGACCGGCAAGGAGACACCGATCGGGGCTGCTCCGGAGAACGCCCCGCACGCGCATTCGATCTGCTCGTTCTCGGGGCAGAACCCCGAGGCGTTCCTCGACCCGACCGACCCGGAGTCCGGTTTCGAGCCGGGCCGGACGCAGTCGTGGGGTCAGATTCCGAAGGAAGTCCGTGACGTTCTCGCGACGCAGGGTCAGCACCCCGGCGATTCGTGCAACGGCCACACGGGCTTCTTCGCAGGTGGCGGCGAGGAGTAGCTCCGACCTGTCGGCCACACCGACCTGCAATCAGAGTCTCTGGAGAGGGCCGCCGACCGGGCGGCCTTCTCATATGCGTTCGCTGTGGCGACCATCCAGGCGGGGAGGCAGGGATATCCCGTAACCCCGCTAGAATCCAGGCTCCGGGGCGTTAGCTCAGTTGGGAGAGCACCAGCTTTGCAAGCTGGGGGTCGCCGGTTCGAGCCCGGCACGCTCCATCGTCTGAATGCGAGCATTCATCGCGTATCGCGGCGACAGCATCGCCCCGGACTCCGGGGCGTTGTCGTTTGCGGGTAGCGGGCGGGTAGCGGAGGATGTGCCTGGGTGCCCGTCCACGACTACAAGGACATCGGACTCTTCGACGGGAAGAGTGGGTTCCTCGGAGCCATTGGGAAGATCGGGCGCGCCCTCTACCAGATAAAGGACCTCGATGAGCGCTTTCGGGCGTTCGCGGAGGATCGCGCCTACAACGTGGGTTCCGACTACACGGCGCTGCCGAGCAGTGATCTCGGTCACTACGTGTTCAGGATTGAGAAGCCACGGGTTCCGAACCGTGAGTGGGGCGTGCTGGTCGGTGAAGTCGTACACAACCTGAGATCGGCGCTCGACCAAGCGGTGTACGCAGCAAGCGTTTCGCCGTCGCGCGACAACGAGTTCCCCGTGTGTCGAGATCCCGACGATTGGGACCGGCGGTCTTCAAAGTTGTTGAAGGGCGTCCCTCCTTCCGCCGTCAAGATCATCCGTAGCGCTCAGCCGTTTCGGCAGCGGGACGTTGAACGGCATGAGTTCTTGTTACTGCACGGGATGTGGAACCACGACAAGCACCGCCTTCTCCACACGACTGCCCTTGTGGTCGGGGAGCCTCGCCCCCAGGTCGTTCCCCTCGCTGACGTTGGGGAGATCGTTCAAGTCGAATGGCTTTCGGAACCCCTTGAGGAACGCCGCGAAGTGGCACGCGTCACGATACGCCCGAGCGGGGCGAACCCGAAGATGACACTGGAAGGGCGTCTGCCTGTCGGCGTTGCCTTCGCGGAAGGTGTTGAGGGAGCACCCGCCCTCAAGGGGCTTCATGTGCTCGCAGTGCTTGAGAACGCGTTCAGGGTGGTGCGTTCGGTTGTCGGCTCGCTTGAGGTTGCATGTCTCAAGGTATGAGGCTGCGTCCGCGCCTGCGGCGACGGCTGAACCCAGCTTCCGGCGAGGTCGAGCAGGGCCCGCCGTCGGGTTACGGGTTCGTGGTGAGGGTTCGCCGGTTCGTGGGGCTACCTGCGCTACCCGGATGGCCGCAACCCCAGTGTTCACGCGGCTTTCTGGGTGGCCACGTGTTGTTGTAGTTCGGGGTCATCCCAGGTAGGTTGGGGGTGTCAACGTCAATTGGGCGGGCACCGCGCCAACGGCCCCGCCCCGGCACCGAAGGTATGAGCTTCGATGCAGAGTCAGCCTAGAGACGGGTCGTCGCGGGTTCCAGTCGCCGCCCGCAAGTCATCGCCGCGCGTGAAAGTGAAGGGCTACGCGGGCATGTACTTCAAGATCCGCGACGGTCGCCGCGTCTACACGTTCCACTACCGGGACTCGCGCGGCGCGATGCACTGGCGGGAGATCGCTGGCAGCCTCGATGACGCGCTCGCCGCGCAAGCCGAGTTGAAGGGCAAGCGACGCCGTGGCGAGCGGATCGTCGCGGCGAAGGACTCCCCCACCGTCGAGGAGTACGCGACCGCATGGCTGGAACGGAAACGGAACCTCGCGCCGGGAACCCGCGCCTCGTACGAAGGACACCTGCGAAACCACGTCGTCCGGGTGCTCGGCCCGGTGCGCGTGTCGAAGCTGACGGATGAGGACGTGCTCGCGCTGCTCGCGGACTCGAAGGTGCGGAAGCTCCGACCAGCGACGCAAGCGGGCATCCTGCGCGTGTTCGGTACCTGCCTGCAACGGGCGGTCCGTGACGGGTTGCTGCCGTCGAACCCGGTGCGCTTGCTCGAACGGGACGAACGGCCGAAGCTCACGTCCGACGACGCGTCCGACGTGCGGGCGCTTCCGAGCGAGCACATCGCTCGATTGCTCGGTGGCGCGGCGAAGATTGGGGATGACGGCAGGGCGCGCGACATGCTCGCCATCGCAGTGTTCTCCGGGCTGAGGCAGTCCGAGCTACTGGCGCTCAAGTGGGGTGACATCGACTACCGCGAGGGCTTCATCCGCGTGCGGGCGCAACTGGAACGCTCGACACGGACGTTGGCACCGTTGAAGACGAAGAGCGCGCGACGCGACGTAATCCTGATGCCGCAACTGGCGCGGCTTCTTCGTGAACGGCAACTGCGTTCGCGGTTCTCAACCGAGTCGGACTTTGTGTTCGGCACCCAGGATGGTGCGCCGATGTTGCATCGGAACATGACGCGGCGCGTGTGGGCGAAGGCGCTCGACCGTGCCGGGTTGGCGGACGAGGGTTACGACCTCCACCATCTGCGCCACTCGTTCGCGTCCATCCTGATTTCGCAAGGACATGACGTTGTGTTCGTGAGCCGACAACTCGGGCACGCAAGCCCCGTGATCACGTTGCGCGTGTACTCGCATCTGTTCGACGCGCGGGACAAGGCGAAGCAGGCGAGGGACGCGTTGGAGGATGAGTTCGGCGCGTTGATCTCACTGTAGGAGGCCATCGCGCTAAGCGCGTCGGAACGCTGGTAGCGGAATGCCGAAACGCTCGCTAAGCGCGTGAACATCGCGCTGGTGGTCTTCGTCAAGCGCGTAGCCCCATGTGTGGCTGAGCATGACGACATCAGGTGTCAGGCACGGAACGTCGTGACCGAGAATCACACCTACTCCGTCGAAGGCGTGCGTAGGAAACACCCAGTCTTCGCCGTTGGACATGCGGTAGGCCGCATCACCAGTTGGCCGGAAGGTCGCGGGATGCACATCTACCTGATGACCTTCCTTGTCCACGATCTCAAAGCTGAGCGGCGGGGCACCACTCGATATGACGTAACCCCTATCTCTCAGCGTCTGCTTGATCCTTTCGCTGTCTTCAAGACGACAGACCAGATCAAGGTCGTCATGCGTTCTCGTCTGCTCGGCAAGGAGCGCGTCTATCGCCCAGCCGCCATCCAGCCAAACCGGAATGTCATTGCTGCCAAAGAGCGCCAGCAGGTCCACAGCGCGGCGCGCATCCATGTCGGCCTGCGGTCGCCTGCCGCGTCCCGTTCGCCCCACCGCGCGATGCTCGCACACCGAACGCGCGACGGTCGCCACATCGCGGGTAGCGCGCGGGTAGCCGCAGGTGCCTCAGCGGGCGTCGGACACGTCGCGGAAGTCGTCCCGATCTGGCTTGTTTCCACGGACGGCGAGCCATGTGTGGCCACCGAGCGGGCTTGCAAGCTGGGGGTCGCCGGTTCGAGCCCGGCACGCTCCATCGTCTGAACGCCAGCATTCATCACATATCGCACGAACACAACGTCCCGGAACTCGGGGTGTTGTCGGGGGTCGCATTGACCGAGTGGCCGACGCCGATCGGC
Organism: Gaiella sp.; assembly: GCA_035698545.1. Classification (GTDB taxonomy): domain Bacteria; phylum Actinomycetota; class Thermoleophilia; order Gaiellales; family Gaiellaceae; genus Gaiella. Next base: position 23,816 of record DASSBV010000118.1, read on the forward strand.
CGTCTCACACACCGCCCTCGATGACCTCGGTGGGTCAGGGCACGGTGCGGCGCATGACGCAGTTCCCCGTGCCCTTGCTGCGGACGAACGTGAAGCCCGCCCGCTCGAAGAGGGTGCGCGTCCCGTTGTAGAGCACGGACTTCTTCTTGCCCTGCGTGTCATGCGGGTAGCCCTCGACGACGCCACCGCCCATCTCCGAGATCAGGTCGACGGCACCCTGCAACGCGACGGCCGACAGCCCCTTTCGCCGGTAGCGCCGGTCCACGAAGATGCAGGTGATCCGGTAGTCGGGGACGAGGTCGAGCTCCTCCTCGTACTGCTTGCGGTGGTAGATGTTCGGCAGCTCCTCGGGGCTCCCGTACTCGCACCACGCGACCGCCTCGTCCCCGTCGTAGACGAGCGCGGCATGCGCCCGGCCCTCCTCGACGAGGCGCCGCTTGAGA
>DASSBV010000119.1:0-19504 GCA_035698545.1 Gaiella sp.
ACCTCGAGCCCGGCCCCGGCCGCCAGCCCCTCGGCGAGGAGAACGTCCTCCGCCGCGTGTGTCATCGAGACGACGAGCCGGTCGATGCATGCCGTGCCGCGCTCTCGCTGGAGGGCGGACGCCTCCGCGAGGACGGCGGCGGTGCGTTCCGGGTCGTCGCGCAGCGTGGTCGCGTGCAGGCGGAGCTCGAGCGAGGCGCCGTGGAGCCCGAACACGTCGAGCCGCCGCCGCAGCGCGGCGAGACCGCCGTCGGCGACGCGCGCGCCTCGGTGCGCGCGCAGGCTCCGCTCCACGACGTCGAGCTCCTGCGCGACCTCGTCCGCCGCGCGATAGCGGTCCGCGCCGAGACCGTCCCAGAGCGCGGTCAGACGGCGACGGTACGGCTCGGTCGCGTTGCGGTCGGCGGGGAGGTCGACGTCGCCGACGGCCGGGTCGGCGTCGACGAGCGTCGTCGAGATCCCCCATGAGCCCGCGAGCGCGCGGACGTCACGGCGAAGAAGGTCGCGCACCGCCGCCGCGGAGCGCTCGACCGCCTCGCGCACCGTTTCGGGCCCGGCGTTCGGGTTACCGTCGAGGTCGCCGCCGATCCAGCTGCCGAAGCGGAGAGGCGAGGACGGGCCGAGCCGCTCGCGCCACGCCTCGACGAGGGCCGGCGCGGCGTCCCAGAGGCTCTGCTCGAGGAACCAGAGCCCCTGGCGGATCTCGTCGACGACGCGCGGGCGCTGCGAGCGGACCTCGTCCGTCTGCCACAGCAGCGTGATCTCCTCTCCGAGGCGGCGCTCGACCCGCTCGCGCTCGCCCACCGTCAGGCGCGGGTCGTCCAGCGCCGCCACGAGCTCTGCGAGCGCGCGGTGCTTCTCGAGGATCGTCCGCGGAAGCGCCTCCGTCGGATGCGCCGTCAGGACGAGCTCGACCGACACGCGGGCCGCAGCGGCGCGGAGCTCCTCTTCTCCCACGCCCTCCGCCTCGAGCTGGAGGAGCGCCTCGTCGAGCGACTCGCGAAGCGTCGCGCCTTCGCGCTCCTGCTCGTGGCGCCGCCGGGTCCGGTGGTGCTGCTCTGCGATGTTCGCGAGGTGGAAGTACATCGTGAACGCGCGCAGCACGACCGCCTGGGCGTCGACGTCGAGAGCGGCGATCGTCTCCGCGAGCGCGCGCGAGGCGCCGTCGTCGCCCCGCCGGCCGAGCCGGGCGAGCAGGCGGATCCGCTCCTCGACGCGTAGCAGCTCCTCGCCCTCCTGTTCGGCCAGGACCTCGCCGAGGATCTCCCCGAGCAGCCGGACGTTCGCGCGGAGCGGCGCGTCGGGAGTGCGGCTCGGGACGCGGCTCACGGGTCCACTCTGCCGACTCGTCGGCCTCCGCGCGTCCGTGCCGGCAGTGCGCGTACGCGTTACCCTCGGGCCGAGGCGAGAGGTGGAATCGGTCGACACCGTGGTCGTGGGCGCCGGGCAGGCCGGGCTCGCGACGAGCTACTTCCTCACCCGTGACGATCGTCCTCACCTCGTGCTCGAGCGCGGTCGGGTGGCAGAGCGATGGCGCTCGGAGCGATGGGACGGCTTCGTGCTCAACACGCCGAACTGGGCGCAGCGCCTCCCCGGGTTCGACTACGCCGGCCCCGAGCCGGACGCCTTCTCGCCGCGCGACGAGGTGGTCGGCTACCTGGCGGGCTATGCACGCAGCTTCGGCGCCCCTGTCCGCGAGCACGCCGCGGTCACGGCAGTGCGCCGGACGACCGACGGCTTCAGGGTCGAGCTCGGTGACGACGCCGTTGCGGCGCAGCACGTCGTGATCGCCGCCGGCGCGTACCAACGCCCGACCGCGAACCCGATCTCGGAGCTCCTGCCGTCCGGCCTGCAGCAGCTCCACACGAGTGCGTACCGGAGCCCGGGCGAGCTTCCCGACGGTGCCGTCCTGATCGTCGGCGGCGGGCAGTCGGGCTGTCAGATCGCCGACGAGCTCCTCGCCGCGGGACGAAGGGTCTTCCTCTCGACGGGCCGCTGTCCGTGGTTTCCGCGCCGCGACCGCGGGCGCGAGCTCGTCCACTGGCTCCTCGACACCGGCATGGCGGACGAGACCGTCGACACGCTCCCGTCGCCGGCCGCACGGCTGGCCTGCAATCCGCCGGTCTCGGGCAACGACGGCGGCCACGACTGCAACCCGCGTTGGCTGGCTGCGCGCGGCGCCGTCCTGCTCGGCCGCGTGGCGGGCGTCTCGGGACGCACGGTACGGGTCGCCGAGGGCCTGACGGAGAGCCTCGCGTTCGGCGACCAGTTCCTCGCGACGTTTCGACGGCGCGTGGACGAGTGCGTGGCGGCCACGGGGCTCGACGTCCCGGAGCGCGAGCCCGATGACCCGGCCGTCCCCGTGTCGACGATCGAAGAGCTGGACCTGCGACGGGAAGGCATCACGTCCGTCCTGTGGGCGAACGGGTTCCGGCCCGACCACGCCTGGATCGAGGGCGTCGAGGCCGATGCCCAGGGATGGCCCGTGCACGAACGGGGCGCGTCGCCGATCCCCGGCCTCTACTTCGTCGGCCTGCACTGGCTCCACAAGCGCAAGTCGGCTCTCTTCCTCGGAGTCGGCGAGGACGCGGAGCACGTGGTCGCGACGATCGCGCGACACGAGCGGGGGGCGGGCTAGCCCGCCCCGGCTCAGGCCGTCGCGAGCGCGTTCAGCTCGCGGCGCAGCTCCTTGACCTCGTCGCGGAGCTTGGCGGCGTACTCGAAGCGGAGCTCCTCCGCGGCGACGTACATCTCCTCCTCGAGCGTGACGACGAGCTTCTCGAGCTCCTCGCGGCTCATGCCCGAGACCTCCTGCTTGCCGCGCCGGCGGCGACCCGGGACCGTCGGCGACTCGAGCGCGAGGAGCTCCGCGATATCCGAGACGCCCTTCTGGATCGACGCGGGCGTGATCCCGTGCTCCTCGTTGTACGCGAGCTGCGCGGCGCGGCGGCGGTTCGTCTCCTCGAGCGCGCCCTGGATCGCCTCGGTCAGCTTGTCGGCGTACATCAGCACGCTGCCGTTCACGTTCCGCGCCGCCCGCCCGATCGTCTGCAGGAGCGCGGTCTTGCCGCGCAGGAACCCTTCCTTGTCGGCGTCGAGGATCGCGACGAGGGACACCTCGGGGAGGTCGAGCCCCTCGCGCAGGAGGTTGACGCCGACGAGGACGTCGTACTCGCCGAGCCGGAGCTCGCGGATGATCTGGATCCGCTCGAGCGTGTCGATCTCGGAGTGGAGGTACCGAGCCTTGACGCCGGACTCGAGCAGGTAGTCGGTCAGGTCCTCGGCCATCTTCTTCGTCAGCGTCGTCACGAGCACCCGCTCGTTGACCTGCTCGCGCCTCCGGATCTCGGAGAGCAGGTCGTCGATCTGGTTCTTCGTCGCGCGCACGTCGACCTCGGGGTCGACGACGCCGGTCGGCCTGATCAGCTGCTCCGCGACGACCTGCGAGTGGCGCAGCTCGTACGAGCCCGGCGTCGCTGAGACGAACACCATCTGGCCGACCTTGCCGAGGAACTCGTCGAAGCGGAGCGGCCGGTTGTCGAGCGCCGAGGGAAGACGGAAGCCGTAGTCGACGAGCGTCTGTTTGCGCGACCGGTCGCCCTCGTACATCCCCCCGAGCTGCGGCACCGTCTGGTGCGACTCGTCGATGAACACGACGAAGTCGTCCGGGAAGTAGTCGATCAGCGTGAACGGGTGCGAGCCGGGCGGTCTGCCCTCGAGCACGCGCGAGTAGTTCTCGATCCCGTTGCAGAAGCCGAGCTCCTTCAGCATCTCGACGTCGTACTCGGTGCGCTGGCGGATCCGGTGCGCCTCGAGCAGCCGCCCTTCCCGCTCGAAGAGCGACACCTGCTGCTCGAGCTCGTGGCGGATCTCGTCGACGGCCCGGTCGACCGTCGGCTTCGACGTCACGTACTCCGTCGCGGGCCAGATCGCGAGGTTGTCGAGCTTCGACAGCACCTCCCCTGTGAGCGGATCGAAGTGGGAGATCTGCTCGACCTCGTCGCCGAACATCGAGATCCGGTAGGCCGTCTCGCTCGACGCAGGCTGCACCTCGACGACGTCGCCACGGACGCGGAACCGGCCGCGCGCGAGCACCGTGTCGTTGCGGACGTACTGCGAGTCGATGAGGGTCCGGAGCAGCTCGTCGCGGTCGTGCTCCGCGCCGACCTCCAGGATCAGCACGCGCTCGCGCCACTCCTCCGGGGAGCCGAGACCGTAGATGCAGCTCACCGAGGCGACCACGACGACGTCCCTCCGGGTGAGCAGCGAGCTCGTCGCGCCGAGCCGCAGGCGCGCGATGTCGTCGTTCTGCGACGAGTCCTTCTCGATGTAGAGGTCGGCCTGCGGGACGTACGCCTCGGGTTGGTAGTAGTCGTAGTAGGAGACGAAGTACTCGACCGCGTTCTCCGGGAAGAACTCGCGGAACTCGTTGCAGAGCTGTGCCGCGAGCGTCTTGTTGTGCGCGATCACGAGCGCGGGGCGCTGGAGCTCCTCCATCACCCACGCCATCGTGGCGGTCTTCCCGGTCCCGGTGGCGCCGAGCAGCGTCTGACCGCGGTTGCCCGCGCGGAGCGACTCGGCGAGCTGCGCGATCGCGCGCGGCTGATCGCCGGTCGGCCGGTAGGCAGAGGTGACGCGGAGATCGGGCACCACCGGCGAGCGTAGCAGCGCACCGAACGCGCGTTCTCCCGGCGCGTGAGCCGTCCGTGAGGAGGTCGTGAGAAGCCGGACCGACCATCCCGCACGGAGGCACCGAAACCGAGTCGGCGCCCCAGAGAGAAGGGAGACGGAAATGCGACGTGCGCTGTTCCTGAGGACATGGAAGCCCCTTCTGGTCCTGGCGGCGGTGGCGGCGCTGCTGCCCGTCTCCGGCCAGTCGAGGCTGCCGCCGGAGACCGACGGCTCCACTTACACCTGGGCGGGGGCTGCAACCCTGGCGGTGGACGTGAAGCCGTGGGGAGGCGGCTATGTCCGCAGCAGCCCGTACCTGATCGACTGCCCCTTGGCATGCGTCAGGCCGTTGAGCCAGAACCGCGAGGTCACGCTCACGGCCTACGTCACGCCCGGTCACACCTTCAGTGCCTGGGAGGGCGCCTGCGCCGGGCAGGGCAACCCGTGCACGCTCCAGGTCACCGGAGCGATCGTGGACGTCACGGCGGTGTTCACCGGCCAGTTCGTGCCGCCGGCGCCGCCGGCGCCGCCCGCTTCGTCGCCGCCGACGCCGCCGGCCGAGGTCAACCCGGCCTTGAGCGTCGACGTGCAGGACGGTGAGTGTCCCGCGTGCTTCACGATGGACTTCAGCGGCACGGGGTTCCACGCAAACAGCCCCATCGACCTCACCTTCTCGTACGCCTCGCCCGCGAGCGGCGGCACCGGGACTGACGAAGACGTCGTGACGAGCGACGCGGGCGGCTCCTGGTCGGCGGGGTACCACGAGACGTGCGAGTTCGACGACGGCACGTACTCCGGCCCGGTCGTGATCGACGTGACCGCCACCGATGCCGAGGGTGCATCCGCATCCACTCAGGTCAACGGCACCTGCCCTGCGACGTAGCACCCGGGGGAGGACACCGGTCGAGGGCCCTCGGGGGCGGGTCCTCGGCCGGTCGATGCGCCGTGTCCGGTGACGAGGCGTTGCGCGAGCTATCGCTTCGCGTCGGCATCGAGTCGGGCGAGCTTCACCGCCGCCGCCTGACGCAGAGCGTCCACCCCGGCGCACAGGCGACAGCCGTAGCGCCTGACGGTGCCGTCGACACCGCCCGTGAAGACCCGCCACCCGGGCCCCACGAACGCGACTGAGGTGAGCGCGCCACGATGGCCCGCCAGATAGAAGAGGCGGCTGTCGACGAGCGTGCTCGGGCCGACCTCCCAGATGCCCGCGCGGGTCGGGCCGGCGGTGACGACCCAACGCCCGTCCGGGCTGAAGGCCGCACCGCGCACGACGGCGACGTGGCCGACCAGGGTCTTCTCGCGCGTTCCCCTCCGCACGTCCCAGAGGGCTGCATCGTGATCGAAGCTCGCCGTCACCAGCCGGGATCCGTCCGAACTGAAGGCGACGGAGGTTACGGCGTCACGGTGGCCCGCCAAGACGACGACCCGACCACCGTCGACCGGTCGAACGTGCGCAACGTTTCCGACGGCAGTCGCGACGAGCGAGCCGTCGGGGCTGACGGCGACATCTGCGACCGGTGCGCTCTCGCGCGCGACGATGCGGCCGGCGCGTGTGTCGAGATTCCACGACCGCACGATGCCGTCACGCCCGGCGGTGAGGATCGCCCGCCCCCCTGGCACGAACGCTCCTGTCGTCACCGGCGCACCGTGGTCGAAGCTCGCCAGGCGCGATCCCGTGGAGACCGCCCACACGGCGACGGTGCCGTCCTCGTCCGTCGCGAGCAGACGTCGGCCGTCCTCGGTCAGCGCGACGCTCGTCGAAGGTGCGTCGAGCTCGACGCTCAACATCGGCCGTCCGTTCGCCGTCATGACGCTCACGGCGCCGTCCGCACGAGACTCCGCGACGAGCTCGCCGTTCGTCGATGCGGCGATGTCCGTGACGGCGCTCGGGCCGCTCGCGATGGTCCGGAGCTGTGGCTCGTCGCCGGTCGACCACGTGCGGGTCGTGCCGTCGTCGCTCGTCGTGAAGGCCCATCGGCCGTCGCTGCCGAAGCCGATGGACGTGAGCCGGCCCCGGTGCCCGAGAAACTGGGCCTGCGGCGCACCGGTGGCGGCATTCCAGAGGCGGGCAGTTCCGTCACGGCTCGCGGTGAGAAGGCGACGACCGTCGGGGCTGAACGCAACGGCGTCGACGAAACTCGTGTGTCCGATCAGAGGGACCACCAGCCGACCCGTCTCGACCTCCCACACACGGGCGGTCCCGTCGGTGCCGGCGGTCGCCACCAGGGCGCCCGAAGGCGAGTATGCGGACGCGAGCACATCGCTCGTGTGCCCCGCGAGCTCGGAGACGAGCCGGCCGGACCGGGCGTCCCAGACGTGCGGAAGCTCGTCCTCGCCCGTCGTCAAAATCCTCGCACCGTCGGGAGAGAACGTCGCACTGGTCGGCGTCGCATCCTGATCGAGCCGAACCGCCAACCTCCCGGTCGTGAGGTCGTACACCCGCACGAATCGGTCGCTCGAGAGAGTCAACACGCGCGTTCCGTCGGGACTGAACGTCACGAAGCGGACCGCACGCGGGTGCGCGAGACGATGGACCAGCGCCCCGGTCGTCGCATCCCAGACCTTCGCCGTCTCGTTCGCGCCGGCACTCGCGAGGTACCGCCCGTCGCCCGAGAACGAGAGCGAGGCCACGGGGCCGACGTGATCGAGGGACCGCACGAGTGCGCCAGAGGTGAGGGAGAACAGTCGCACCGTGCCGTCCGGTCCGCCGACCGCGAAGGTGCGATGGTCGGGCGCGAGGGCGGCGGAGTTCACCGTGTGCTCCGTTCGGATCGTCCGCCGTAGCGTGCCGAGCTGGGCGTCGAACACGCGAACGACCCCGCTGCGGGTCGTCGTGACGAGGTCGTTCCCCGGCGTCGTGGCGCGCCCGCTCCGAAGGGCCTGGACGGTGATCGCGTCCGCGCCAGGGATCGCGGAGACGACCTCACCTCCCCCGCCCGGGAGAACGTCGCGGACCCGAGAGCGCGAGAGACCCTCACGAAGGACCGGTTCGGCCGGGGCGTCCGGATCCAGCTCGAGGGAGCCGAGCGCCGCCGCGAGCGCGCCCTCGGGATCGACGGCCAACAGCGCACGGGCCGTCGCAAGCCGCTCGCGGGCCGATGCCGCGACCGCCGCCTGTTGGGCCTTGGAGCGTGCGACGCCCGCCTCGTCCGCGGCCTGCTCGGCCTCGCGACGTGCGGCCGTCGCCGAGGCGGCCTGCTGGTTGGCCCGGTTGCGGGCGTCGCTGGCGGCCGCGGCCTGGGCGTCGGCACGGTCGCGCTCGGTGCGGGCGATCCGAGCCTGCTCGACCGCCCGGCGCTCGGCATCCTGCGCCGCACGAGCATTCTGCTCCGCCTCCGCCCGTGCGGCGCGCGCCTCCTCCTCCGCCTTCTTGGCGGATGCGGCCTGCTGCTGCGCGGTGCGTTGCGCCTGCGACGCCGCAGCGGCCTGGTCCTGGGCCTTCTTCTGCGCTTGCCGTGCGATCGCCTCCTGCTCGAACGCGTTCTGCTCGGCTGCTTGCGCGACGGAAGCCTGCTGCTCCGCGTTCTGCCGCTCTGCGAGTGCCCAGATCGCGAGCCCGACGGCGAGCGCGACCCCGAGGAGCGCGAGTCCTGCGACCAGGCCGAGCCGCCGTTGCCGACGCCGCGCAGCCCGTCGCTCTCTTTGCACCGCGCGCTCCGTCTCGTGGCGGCGCCGCCAGTCGATCACCTCGGCCGCGAGCACGTCGTGGAAGATCTCGTACCGCCCCAGCTCGTCGCGCCGAAGGATCCTGTTCTCCACGAGCAGGTCGAGCACCGCGGTCAGTGCCGTGACCGAGACGGACGCGTACTCGGCGAGATCGGTCGCCGCGTGCGCGATCTTCGTCCCGGACGGCGTCACGAGATGTCCGAACGCCGACGCGGCCAGATCCTGCTGGGCGGGTGTGAGACCCGCCACCGCCCGCTCGAGATGATCGGAGACGATTCGCCTGGCACCACCGAGCCGCTCGAGTGTGTGGAGCCGCAACGCCGCGGAACCACTCGCGCGCTCCGCATCCCAGACCCGCTGCATGACGACCTGGAGGTACGGAGCCTCGATGCCGATGCCGTTGCGCTGCCCGTTCGTCGCCCCGTCTCCGCCAATGCCGGGACGGATCCGCCCGGAGCCCACCTCGCCGATCACGGCGCTCACGAGCGCGTCCTCGATCGTCAGGTGTTCACCGGTCAGCTCGGAGAAGCGCCCGACGGGTCGGACGATCGCCGCGCGCGCACCCGCGTCGTCGAGCCGTTCGAGCCGGAGAACATTTCCGTACAGCGCGGGCATCCGGCCGAGGAACCGGTCGAGGCTGGCAAGTGCGTCTTCGCGGACCGCGAGGACCGTGTTGACGCGGAGCGGTGAGGCGACGACGTCCGCGAGCTCGCGCTCGACCGCCGTCGGGAGGTGGTGGTAGAGGAAGTACTCCTCGGTCTGATCGAGAATGAGGTAGACGTCGCGGGTGGCCTGGGCTCGCTCGGCGACGTCGCGAAGGGACCCCGCGTCGAGATCGGCCGCCTGCGCGAGCGCGTCCGCGAGAGCCGTATCGGGGTCCTCGCTCCACCGGTCGAACACGACCACCACCGGCGCCTCGGGAAGCGCGCGCAGCCGCTGCGCGACCGCGGCGCGGAGCAGCGACGACTTGCCGACCCCACTCGGCCCGTAGAGGACGGTGAGCCGAGAGGCGATGAGGTTCGCCACGACGATCTCGGTGTCGCGCTCGCGCCCGAAGAAATACAGCGCGTCGAGCTCGGAGTCCTCGAACGGCGCGAGCCCGCGGTAGGGGGACGTCGGCATCACACGGCACCTTCCAGCCGGCGTTCCAGAAGCCCGACGTAGGCGTCGGGATCCACGGCGAGCACCTCGACGTCGAATCGGCGCCAGAAGGCACGCTCGAGCGGTGTCGGCTCAGGATCGACTGCCCAGGAGCGGTACGCGACCGGCCGGTTTCCCCACACGCGGTGAAGGACGAGCCGCAGGTTCCAGTCGACCATCTCGTAGCCGAGGAACAGGAAGTGGCTTCGTCGCAGGCGGGCGGCGAGCGCGACAGGCACCGCTGCGGCGACGTCGGAGCGCCCGAGATAGTCGATGTAGTCGTCCTCGGTGATGACGAAGCTCTCCCACTCGCGCTCGGGGTACGGGTCGACTGCGCCGTGGAGCTTGAGCAGGATCGTGCGGCGGTCGAGCGACAGCTCAGTCGCGTAGGTGTTCGGCATGTCGATCGCGCGCGGCTCGTCCCCGGGCGGCCGATGCCAGAACTTTCCGCGGTAGGGCCCGGTCGCGACGTACGTCACGACGTCGACCTCTTCGCCGGCTTCCTCGAACGCACGCTCGATGGCGAGGTCGTAGCGGCCGGACACGATCAGCTGGTGCGGCGCGCCCCGCGCGCGCAGGATCGCGGCGAGACGGGCGAGGAATCGATGGACCGGCTGTGGCTCGACGGCCGCTTCGAACCGGTGGTGCAGCTCGTCGTAGAGCGGCCCCGAGCCGTTCATCGTGGCCACGTACTGCGAGACGCGCGCGAGGTCGAGCGGCCGGTCGGTCGGGTACGCGAATGCCGCTGCGAGATCGGAGGCGAGGGCGAGGGCACCGTCGAACCCGAGCACGGGCACGACCCGCCCGGCGACGATCGCCTTGACGATGTCGGTGTCGACGTCGGGCGCGCCGCCTCCGTTCCTCTCCGGCGTCAGCCGCGAATCGTGGCGCAGGATCTTGGCTTGGAGGTCCTTGAGCCGGTCGCCGGGCTCGAGGCCGAGCTCGGCGAGCGCCTTTCGGATAACGCTGTAGGCCTCCAGCGCATCCGCCTGGCGGCCCGAGCGATAGAGGGCGAGCATGCGGAGCTCGCAGACACGCTCGCGGAGGGGATGGTCCCGCGCGAGCGCGTCGAGCTCGGCCACCACGTCCGCAGGACGGTCGAGCTCGATGTCGGCCCCGATCCGCTCCTCGACTGCCACCAGACGTAGGTCGTCGAGACGCCTCGCCTCGGTCTCCGCCCATGCCTCGAACGCGAACTCGGCGAGCGGTGGGCCGCGCCACAGGGCGAGCGCACGCATGAGCAGCATGCGTTTCTCCGCCGGTGATGCGGTGCGCGCGTCCGCCAGGAGGAGCTCGAAGCGGCGGGCGTCGAGCTGCTCCGGTGACACGTCGAGGACGTAGCCGGGCGACCGTGTGATCAGGACATCCGGCCCGAGTGCCTTCCTGAGCGCGACGACGGAGTTCTGAACGGCAGCGGTCGCGGTCTTGGGCGGCTTCTCGCCGTAGAGCTCGTCGACCAACTGCTCCGTCGGGACGACGCGGCCCGGCCGCAGCAGCAGTGCAACGAGAAGGGCACGCTGCCGCGGCCCTCCGAGGCCGATCGCGGCCTGCTCGTTCCTCACCTCGAGCGGGCCGAGGATCCGGAAATCCAGCATCGGTGAGCCGTTTGTAGCACCTGACACGTACGGAGTCGATAGCGGGGCCCGACGACCCCCCGTTCGAGGCTGTTTGCGACCCGTGGGCGGGTCGTGATGTGGCCATTTGAGGCCGCTTCGAGCGTGCGCGCATGGCTACCTCATGCGCACACCTCACCGCCCGCGCCACCCGGCTGCAGGCTCTGGTCGTCGGCGTCGCCACGACCGTCACGCTCGTGCTCGGTATCACGAACCCTCAGCTCGCGGTCGCCTCCGGAGGCTCTCCCGCCGTCGCTGCCTACGGCTGGCCCGTGAAGCCGTTCCACCGGCAGCATCCCGTCCGCGGGTTCTTCGGCGATCCGCGGATCGGGATGACGCCGAAGGGCATGCACAGCGGCTTCCATTTCGGCATCGACATCTCGTGTCCGAACGGCACGCCGGTCTACGCCACGCTCGACGGCGTCGTCCGGCTCGAGTCCTTCCGCCCCGAGGTCGTCACGATCGTCGGCCGCGACGGGCGGACGGAGTTCGAGTACTGGCACATTCGTCCAGGCGTTCGCAACGGCGAGCGCGTCACCGCCTATCGCACGCTCGTCGGCTGGACGCAGCCGCCGTGGGAACACGTCCACTTCTCGGAGCGGCACGACGGCGTGTACCTCAACCCGCTGCGACCGGGAGCACTCGGGCCGTTCACCGACGGAACGCGACCATGGGTCAAGCAGCTCCGCATCGGCGTCGACGGAGGCGAGACGGCGACCCGGCCGGCCCACGGAACGGTCGATCTCGTGGCCGAGGCGTATGACGAGACCCCGATCAGGGTTCCCGGGCGCTGGGGCGGAAAGCCGGTCACTCCCGCGCTCGTCCGTTGGCGGCTCGTCACTCCTCGGGGCCGCGTGGTGCAAGGCTGGCGAACCGCGGTCGATCATCGGCTCGTCAAGCCGGACGACGGCGCGTACTCGTCCCAGTATGCGCGTTGGACCCGGCAGAACAAGCGCGGCCGAGCCGGCCGGTACCGCTTCGTCCTCGCTACCGGCTGGGACACGCGGAAACTCGAGGACGGGGCATACGTCGTCGAGGTCGCCGCTCACGACGTGAGCGGAAACACCGGGTCTCGCAGCTTTCCGATCAGGGTTGCGAACCGCACGCACGTCTGACGGACGAGGTCGTCCGGACGGGGACCCGGCTCGACGCCGGGCCCGTCCGCGTGAACAGGCCGGTCGGGCGGGTACGGTTCTGGGCCGTGCGCTCGGGATTCACACGGCGGCGCCTGCTCCGCGCGGCCGCCGGCGTCGGCCTCTTCGGAGTCTTCCCGGCCAACGCACTCGCGCGGGACACACGGAGCCCGCAGGCGCTCGCGCTCTCCGTGCAGGGCTCGAGGCTGCGCTTCGCCGGCGATCGACCCATGTTCGTGACGATCGCGCCGGGTGTCCCCGGACGGGACGTCGCGAAGGTGCGGTTCGCCCTCGACCGCCGCGCGCTCGTGGAGCTCGACGCCGTGCGGATGGGGATCGGCACGGGCAGCGTCGCGTGGACGAGGCAGGCGACGCTCCGGCCGGGCATCCACGAGATCGCCTGGCACCCGTCCCGGGAGACGCCGGTCGGCTCCTACGTGATGCGCCTGACGGTCTCGAAGGACGGCCGGCGGCGCGTGTACGGGGGCAAACGCCCGCACACGCCGGAGCGCGCGACGGCCCCGGTCGTCCACCTCCTCGGTGTCGAGGCCGCGTTTACGCGACGCTCGTACCTGCCGACCGAGCCGATGGACCTGCTCGTGCGGACGGACGCGCCGTCCTTCGTCCTGACGTTCCTCCGGCTCGGGCACGGGCCCTACCTGAGCCTGCGGAGCGACGACCTGACGGGCGAATCGATGGGCGCGCCCGTGTCCGTCGACTGGAGCGGGAAGCGCTCGGCGGCGCAGAGGATCCGCGTCCAGTCCGGCACCTGGCCGAGCGGGGTCTACGCGGCGAAGCTCGAAACGCCCGACGGCCGCGTCGGGTTCGCGCCGTTCGTCCTGCGGGCGCCGACGCCCGGCCCATCCCGGGTCGCGGTCGTGCTGCCGACGAACACGTGGCAGGCGTACAACCTCTACGACGCGGACGGCGACGGCTGGGGAGACACGTGGTACGCCGGCGGCAACCCGCCCGTCGTGCTCGACCGGCCGTACCGGTCACGCGGCGTCCCACCGCGCTTTCGCCGCTACGACTACCCGTTCCTCCGCTGGCTCGAGCAGACTCGTCGAGATCCCGACTTCCTCGCCGACGACGACATCGACGCGCTGCCGAACGGCGACGAGCTCCACCGCCTGTACGACCTCGTCGTCTTCCCCGGGCATACGGAGTACGTCTCGCAGCACGCGTACGACGTGGTCGAGCGCTACCGCGACGTCGGCGGCCGGCTGATCCTGCTCTCCGCGAACAACTTCTTCTGGAAGGTGGAGCGCAGCGGCAACGCGATCCGCCGGATCGCCCAGTGGCGGACGCTCGGCCGCCCCGAGTCGCGGCTCCTCGGCATCCAGTACCGCGCCAACGACGACGGGACGCGACAAGGCCCCTACACCGTGACCGACGTCGACGCAGAGCCGTGGCTGTTCGCCGGCACCGGCCTCGTCAACGGCAGCGTCATCGGGGAAGAGGTCGGCGGGTTCGGCATCGAGATCGACTCGGTCACACCGGAGTCGCCGCCGGGGACGAAGGTGCTCGCGCGGATTCCCGACCTGTTCGGCCCGGGCCTGACCGCAGAGATGGCTTACTACGAGACGGAGGCAGGTGCTCGGGTCTTCTCGGCGGGAGTGATGGACTTTCCCGCGGTGCTCTTCACGGACGTGGGCGTGAAGCTGCTCGACAACCTCTGGCGTCACATGCTCGAGGGCACGGCCGGAGCCGAAAGCCCGCCCGAGCCGCCCGTCCCGCTCGAACCGCCGAAAGAAACAGAGCCGCTCGAGCCGCCGAGCTCGTCGCCGTAGACGTCGGCGTAGACCCGCTGCGCGTCGAGCACCTTCTCGACGTAGTGGCGGGTCTCGGGGAACCGGATGCCGCCGCCCTCACGCCGCCACTCGTCGACGTTTCCCTGACCGGCGTGGTAGGCGGCCAGCGCGGTACGGACGTCGTGGTACCGGTCGAGCAGGTGACGCAGATACCACGAGCCGTAGCGGATGTTGATCTCGGGATCGAGGAGGTCCGAGTCGACGAAGCCGTTGCCGCCCGTCCGCACCGCGATGCCGCGCGCCGTCTCGGGGAGAAGCTGCATCAGCCCGACCGCGCCCGCGTCCGAGCGGGCGTTCGCGTCGAATTTGCTCTCGGCGTAGATCACGGCCGCGAGCAGCGTCGGCGAGAGGTCGTAGTTCTTCGCGTGGGCGCGGACGATCGTCTCGTAGTTCAGCGGATAGCGAACCCGCTGGTACCAGTCCGGCTCGCTGGTCACCACCCAGGCGCCCACCGCCGCCAGCCCCATGAGGGCGACGAGGAGCACTACGGCGACCCGCCTCACGCGCGTGCGCCGGCCTCCGCCTCGAGCTCGGCCATCACCTCGCGGACCCAGTCGAGGAGCTCCTCGTACGTTCCGGTGTTCGTGTAGTGGTAGTCCGCCTGCCGTACCTTCTCGCGGTCGGGCAGGAGTCTCGCGTCGCGATCGTCGCGCGGCACCCGACGGCGCTGCTCGCGGAGCGCCTTCGGCGCGGTGATCACGATGACCTTGTCGAAGCGGCCCTGCGAGCCGACCTCGTAGAGCAGCGGCACCTCCGTGACCGCCACGCTGGGTGGCTCGTCGAGCTCCGCGAGCCGCTCGCGCCAGGTCAGGTACTCCTGCGAGACGAGCGGGTGGAGCAGCCCCTCGAGCCAGACGAGCCGCTCCGGGTCGCCGAACACGGCCTGCGCGACGCGTGCCCGGTCGGGCCGCCCGTCGTCACCGAGGACCTCCGGACCGAGCCGCTCGACGAGAGCGTCCCGGACGTCGTTATCGGCCGCGAGCAGATGGTGGACGATCTCGTCGCTCGAGACCGTCGCGGCGCCGAGTGCGCGGAACGCCTCGAGGGCGGTCGACTTGCCCGCGCCGATCCCGCCGGTGATCGCGACCGACAGCACTCCTCTGCGAGGAGCGCTAGGCGTCGTCGGCGGTCTGCTTGTCCGACTCGGAGTCACCCGCGTCGGACTCAGGCTCGGGCTCCGCGGCGTCGGCGACAGCCTCGGCCTCGACGGCCTCGGCGGCCGGCTCGGGCTCAGCGTCCTCCTCGGCGGCCTCGGCGGCCTCGGCAGCAGGCTCTGGTTCACCCTCGTCCTCGTCCGCCACGGCCTCGGCCGGCGCCTCCTCGTCCGTCTCGGGCGCAGCCACCGCCCCGCCCGCCGGGAACGCCTCCTCGGAGAGCTTCAGGTCGGGCGTCGCGTGAACGGACTCGCCGCCGTCCGCGCGCGGCACCGGCACCGCGTCGTCCTCGACGCGCTTGAGCGAGAGCGAGAGCCGCCGGCGCTCGCCGTCGATCTCGAGGATGAGGACATTGACCGGGTCGCCCTGCGAGACGACCTCGCGCGGGTTCTCGACGTGGTGGGCGGCGAGCTCGGAGATGTGGACAAGGCCCTCGACGCCAGGGAGAATCTCGACGAAGGCGCCGAAGGTGACGACCTTCGTGACGCGCCCCTCGACCACGTCACCCTCGCCGTAGGAGTCGAGCACCTGCTGCCACGGGTCGGACTGGGTCTGCTTGAGACCGAGCGAGATGCGCTGCCGCTCGCGGTCGATGTCGAGCACCTTGACCTTGACGGTCTGGCCGATCTCGAGCACCTCCGAGGGGTGGTTGACGTGCGACCAGGAAAGCTCGGAGATGTGGATGAGGCCGTCCATCCCGTCGAGGTCGACGAACGCGCCGAAGTCGACGATGTTCGAGATCGTGCCCTCGACGACGTCGCCCGGGTTGAGCCGGTCGAGGATCGCCTGCCGCATCTCCTTGCGCTCGTCCTCGAGCACGGCGCGGCGGGAGAGCACGACGTTGTTGCGCGAGCGGTTGAGCTCGATCACCTTGCAGCGGAGCTCCTTGGCGAGGAACTCGTCGAGGTCCTGGACGCGGCGAATGTCGACGAGCGACGCGGGCAGGAAGCCGCGGACGCCGAGGTCGAGGATGAGACCGCCCTTGACGACCTCGATCACCTTGCCGACGACGGGCTCGCCACTCTCGGCGGCGGCCTCGATCGCCTTCCACGCAAGCTCGAAGCGGGCGCGCTTCTTCGAGAGCAGCAGGCGCCCTTCCGCGTCCTCCTTCGTCATCACGAGCGCGTCGATCTCGTCGCCGACCGAGACCTCGTCGGCCGGGTTCACGTTGCGGCGGATCGACAGCTCGGCAACGGGGATGACGCCCTCGGACTTGTAGCCGATGTCGACCAGCACCTCGTCCTTGTCGACGCGGACGACCGTGCCGTGCACGACCTCGCCCTCGTTGATCGTCGGGAAGGTGCCGTCGTAGTCGGGGATCAGCTCGCCGTCCGGGCCGGTCGTCCAGACGCCTTGCTCGGGCTGGGTGGGGGTCTCGAGGGTGTGGTTGCTCATCGGAGCGGTGGAGTATAGCGGGGGATTCGCGCTGCGAATCCCCTAGAAATACGGCATGAAGCTCACATTGGTTCGCAACGCGACGGTGCTCGTCGAGGTCGCTGGACGGCGCATCCTGGTCGATCCGATGCTCGACCCCGCAGGCGCCAGGGAGCCGATCGAGAACACCGCGAATCCCGTCCGCAATCCGACCGTCGAGCTCCCCTTCGCCGCCGAGACGGTCGTCGAGGGGCTCGACGCCATCCTTGTGACACATTGTCACAAGGATCACCTCGACCATACGGCGGAGCGCCTCCTGCCACGCGCCGTGCCGGTGTTCTGCCAGCCCGACGACGAGGAGCGGCTCTGTGGGGTCGGCCTCGATGCCCGGCGAGTCGACGACGCACTCGACTGGGACGGGCTCACGCTGCATCGTGTCCCCGCGCAGCACGGCTTCGGCGCCGTCGCGGAGGCGCTGGCGCCCGTCAGCGGGTTCGTGCTCGACGAGCTCTACATCGCCGGCGACACCGTCTGGTACGAGGGGGTTCGAGAGACGATCGACCGGTTCGAACCGCGGGTCGCCGTCGTGAATGCAGGCGGCGCGCAGTTCCTCGAGGGCGGCCTCATCGTGATGGGGATCGACGACGTGCGGGAGGTCGTCGCCCGCGTGCCGACCGTCGTCTGCGTCCACCTGGAGGCACTGAATCACTGCTTCCTGACGCGTGCCGAGCTCGCGGCCGCCGTCCCGGGGGCGGTGATCCCCCGGGACGGCGAGACCGTCAGCATGTAAGACGGCGGGGGACAGACTTCAGTCTGCCCCCCGCTCCGCTTCAAGCGGTTATGCGTCCATGTGGATGCGGTCGAGCGCCGGCGGCGCGAGATTCGGATGCGCCCCGAGATACGCCGTGAAGGCGTCGAGGTCGACGTCACCGCCGAGCGGGTCGGTGCACGAGCGGAACACCGTGAAGCCGTCGCCACCGTCTGCGGTGAAGTTGTTCAACGCGACGCGGTAGCTCGTGGCCTTGTCGACGAAGGTGGCCCCGTCGTCGAACGAGAGCGTCCCGTCGACAATGTGCGGCGTCCCCCCCGCGCTCGTCCAGTGGTAGTCGACGTTGGCCGACGGCAGCATGATCCGGTTGCTGCCAACCGCCGGGTTGTTGAACTGCTGGTTCAGCACGTCGTACAACTGCTGTCCGGTGCACGTCTTGACGACGAGCGTGTTGCCGAACGGCTGCACGGTGAACGCCTCGGCGTAGGTCACCTGGCCGTCGACGGTCTCGACGCCGGACTTCGCGAACAGGAGGCTCGAGCGGACGCCACCGGCGTTCATGAACGCCGCGACGGCGCCGCCGAAGTCACTTGGAGCCGTGCGCTCGAGCATCGCGTCGGCGATCACGTCGCCCATGGGCTGCTCGCCGGCGGCGTTCTGGCCGTTCGGCGTGCCGCGAGCGGAGAGGATGTCGCTCGTGATCGAGCCGACGATTCGGTTCGCGAGCGGCGCCGAGAGGTCCTCGTAGGTCTTGAGGATCGCGCTGGTGTCGGGATCCGGCGTCACGTCCTGCGTGACGATGTGGTTCACCGCCGAGGCCTGCGTGACAACGCCCGCCGGGTTGAGCTCGAGGTCGATGCTGGTCACTACCCGACCGAACGAGGCCGCGCTGGTCACGAGCTTGCCGTCGATCGTGCAGACGTACGGCTGATGCGTGTGCGCGCTGACGACCACCTTGATGCGGTCGTCCAGCCCGTTCGCGATCGACGTGATCTCGGGGCCGTTGAAGTTGACGCACTTGTTGACGTCCATGTACGCGTCCGGCTGGTTGTCCGGGCCCGGGAAGACCGGCGCCGGGATCGTCTGCGACCCACCCTGGTGGATGAGGACGACGAACGCCTTCACCTTCTCCTTCGAGGCGAGCGTCTGGACGAGGCTGTTCACGGTCGCGACCTCCGGCCGGAACTCGAGCCCCGCCACGGCCGACGGCGTGACGATCGTCGGCGTCCCCTCGAGCGTCAGCCCGATGAACGCGATCTTCTTCCCGTCGACCGTCTTGATCTCGTACGGCGGCAGGATCGTCTCGTTCGTTCCCATGTAGAAGACGTTTGCGGCGAGGTACTGGAAGTCGGCGCCCAGGAACTCGTGCGCCTTGCAGCTGTCGACCGGTCCGCAGCCGCCATTTTGCATGCGGAGCAACTCGTCGACGCCCTCGTCGAACTCGTGGTTGCCGACGCCGGTGACATCCATGCCGAGCGAGTTGAGCGACTCGATGGTCGGCTCGTCGTGGAACAGGGCCGAGACGAGCGGGCTCGCCCCGATCATGTCCCCCGCACCGACGGTGAGCGTGTTCGAGTTCTGCGTGCGGAGGGTCTTGATCCAGGTCGCGAGGTACGCGATGCCACCCGCCGGGACGGTCTTGGGCGCCCAACCGGTCTGGACCTTGTTCGAGTCGAGCACCGGGTTGCAGCAGCCGACTTGGATGGTGCCCGGCGTGTTGGGCTGGAGGTGGCCGTGCAGGTCGTTGATCGCGAGTAGCTGCACGTTCGTGAACTTCGGGTTCTTGCTCGCCCCGTTCCCGGCGGCGAGCGCCTGAGACGTCCCGAGCACGAGCATCAGCCCGAGCGCTACGAGGACGGCGATCGTCCGTCTCATCAAGCTCTCCCCTTCTGTCGGATTCCCCTGACGTCGGGCGGATTGCCCTGACGCGCGGGATTGAAACCAAAACTCAGCCGCTGCGTCAATCCTTCGCGTCGGCCCAGGTGTCCCCGACCCCGGCTTCGACGGCGAGCGCGGGGTCGAGCGGGTAGGCACCGACCATCTCCTCGCGCACGAGGTCGCGCACGGCGCTCGTCTCGACCTCGGGCACCTCTAGGAGGAGCTCGTCGTGCACCTGGAGCACGAGCCGCGCGGCGCGGCCCTCGGCGCGTAGGCGCTCGTGGATCCGCACCATC
>DASSBV010000120.1:0-3049 GCA_035698545.1 Gaiella sp.
ACCCGATGCAACCCCAACGTCGTCCCCGGCGTATCCGTCGTGAACAACGACACAACCACAATCCACGACATCACCAGCGACCCCACCAGCAACGCCGCCATCGTCACATGAAGCGCAAAAATCCAATCCTCGAAGGTCACGCCGAACCAGGCCTTCTACCGACCGTGGTCGACGGCGAGATCGACGGCGGGCGGTTCCTCGACTGCGATCTGGCCGGGCTCATGGGAGCTCCTTGGCGGCGGGATGATGGACGTTTCGTGCTGTTCGGAGCCTCGCCGGAACAGGAGTTGCTCCGCCATCGGGTCGCGACCCCATTTCGCGCACGGCGTGACGCCATCAGGGCTCTCTCCTCGCGCGTCGATCCTTCTTCGCGTCTCTGGTAGGGCGTGTCTTGCCTCCCAGGAGCTCCGCGAGCACGACGGCATCGTTGTGCTCGGTGTCCCGAGCCCCATAGACGAGCGTCAGCGTCGTCTCGCGCGCTCGTCCGCGGAGCTCACTCAGCTTGTCCTCCTGGGCCGAGAGCTCCTCGAGGTACCGCCGACGGAACTCCGCGAAGCGGGCGGGGTCGTGGCCGAACCAGCGCCGCAGCTCCGTGCTCGGGGCGAGCTCTTGTGCCCACTCGTCGAGACGGGCGTTCGCGCGTGCCACTCCGCGAGGCCAGAGGCGGTCGATCAGGACGCGGTAGCCGTCCGACGGCGACGGCGGCTCGTAGGCCCGTTTGAGACGGACGCTCACGGGGCTAGCCACCGTTCCGGTCTCGACACGAGGTAGCGATCTTGGAGTGGGTGATCGCTGGCTCGCTCAACCGACGAGCTCCGCCGTCTGCATCGGGGCGGCGGCGCGGATCAGGTTGCGCGCAGTGTCGACGCGCCCGAAGAGGTTCCAGAGGAGGACGCCCCGCGGCCTGCCGTCGTCGTCCAGGTAGTAGACGGTGCCCGCGCCGCCGACGTGCGTCCAGTCAGCGGTCGTGCGCAGTCGGCTGTCGAGCTCGCCGACGGCTTCATAGCCGAGCTCGAAGAGGTCTGAGTAGAAGAACGGCAGGTGGTCGTACGGCTCGTCCGCACCGGCCATGTTCGCGCCGACCCGTCTGCCGTGGCTCTTCGCGTGATCCTCGTGCTCGACACGCATCGTGCCCCCGAGCGCTGCGGCGGGGAAGCGTGCGACGTCGCCGGCGGCGAAGACGTCCTCGCCGCCTTCGACGTGGCCGCGGTCGTCGACGACGATCCCGTTCGACACGTGCAGGCCCGCAGTCTCGGCGAGCTCGGTGCTCGGCGCCAGACCGAGCCCCGCGACGACCGCGTCCGCCTCGAGCACGCGACCGTCACCGGTCGTGACATGCACCGTGTCGGCGTCCCGTTCGAGGGCGGTCACAGACGACCCGGTGAGCACCTCCACGCCACGCGCCCGGTAGTAGTCGGTCACGAACGCGGACAGGTCGGGCGGGAAGATGCGCGCGCCGATGCCGGGCTCGGGGAAGACCATCGTCACCGGGCGCCCGTTCATCGCCAGCGCCGCCGCGATCTCGGAGCCGATGAAGCCTCCGCCGATCACGACGAAACGCTTGTCGGCCGCAGCGAGCGCCCGCAAGCGCCGGTAGTCGTCAAGCGTCCGGTAGTAGACGACCTCGTCGCCGCCGAATGGGAGCCTGCGCGGCCGCCCGCCGGTGGCGAGCAGCAGCCGCTCGTAGGCGTAGACCTCGCCCCGGTCGTCGGTCGCTCGATGCGTGGCCGGGTCGATGGTGGCGATCCGCCGGCCGAGCCGAAGCTCGACGCCAAGGTTCTCGGTGCCGCGCCAGATCGAGCTCTCCTCCGTGCCTTTCCAGAGCGCTTTCGAGAGCGGCGGCCGCGCGTACGGCGGATGGGCCTCGTCGGCGATGACCGTAATGCGACCGTCGGGGTCGACCTCGCGGATGCCCTTGCACGCGGCGTCGGCGGTCAAGCCGCCTCCGACGATCAGATATCGGGTGGTGTGCATCGCTTGCCTCGCTTTCCTCGCTCACGTCCATGGACTGCGGCGGTGGGCCTCGGCGAGGAACTCGCGTCGCAGGTCGGAGTCGTCGGTGTAGTCGCCGCGCCAGAAGGTCATCACGGTCCTCGAGTGCTCCTCCCGGACGCCGCGCATCTGCGTGCACAGGTGCACGGCCTCCAGGTGGACCGCAACCCCGTGAGGCTCGATCAGCTCGACGATCGCGCCGGCGATCTCCTCGCCGAGGCGCTCCTGCACGGTGAAGCGGCGCGAGAACATGCGCGCGACTCGAGTCAGCTTCGAGATGCCGATGATCCGGTCGTGCGAGATGTAGCCAATGTGCGCGAAGCCGTGGAACGGCAGCGAGTGGTGCTCGCAGAGCGAGTAGAACGGGATCGGGCCCTCGACGATTTGGCTGACGAGGCACTCCTCGGCGATGCGACACTCGGTAGGGAAGGCGGTCAGCAGCTTGGGATCCCCGTCGTAGCCGGCGGTCGAGTCGTACAGCGCCCGCAGGAAGCGCTCCGGCGTTCGCGCCGTGCCAGGCGTCTCGAGGTCCATCCCGAACGCAGTGAAGATCTCCGCCATCGACCGCTCGAAACGACGCCACTCTTCGGGCTCGACGCTTCGCCGTCCGACCCGCTCCCACGAGCCCGGCTGGGTATCCCGAGCGACGCCGTCAGCAGAGGTCAGCGCGACGCGCTGCGTCATCCGCTTCCCTCACGGCGACTGCCGCTCCGCGGCGCGGCCGCCGTCTGGGCGTGGGCCTCGTGCGCAACGTAGAAGGCAAACGCAAGCGCGAACAGGAGCACCTCGCACACGAAGCCGATCGTGATCGCGAGGTCAGGATCCATCGTCTCGGCTGCCGCGCTTGAGCTTTTCGTCCATGCCTCGAACGTAGCCCCGTCGGAGCCCGACGTCTTTGGAGCGACGAACCCATATCCGGCGACCGAATCCCCCAGTCTGGCTCGCCGGCGACTCCAGTCGCGGCTGACTACGCCTGGATCGGCCCGCGCCGGATTGCGTACCGCGTCAGCTCGACGCGGGGTCACGCATCCGAGCTGTCGAGGATGTTCTGGCGGTG
>DASSBV010000121.1:0-21152 GCA_035698545.1 Gaiella sp.
GTCGATCGACGGCGTGCTCGGTGCCGCCTACCTGCCGACCGACGGCTACATCGACCCGAGCCAGCTGACCTTCGCGCTCGCCGAGGGTGCCCGGCGGCGAGGGGCGGAGATCGAGACGCAGACGCGTGTCACCGGGATCGCAACTTCCCGCGGTCGCATCACCGCCGTGGAGACGGACAAGGGCACGATCGAGACCGAGGTCGTCGTGAACGCGGGCGGGATGTTCGCGGGCGAGCTCGGCGAGCTCACCCGCGTCACGGTGCCGGTCATCCCGATGGCCCACGAGTACGTCGTCCTCCGGCCGAGCGGCCTGCCCCTCGAGATGCCGACGATGCGCGACCCGTCGCTCCTCGTCTACTTCCGGCCGGAATCGGGCGGGCTGATCATGGGCGGCTACGAGCGCCACTGCGCGCCCTGGGCACTCGACGGGATCCCGCCGGACTTCAACGGCAAGCTGCTCGAGGAAGACTGGCCACGCTTCGAGGAGCTGATGGAGAACGCGGTCGTCCGCGTGCCGTCGCTCGCGGAGATGGAGGTCGTCCGGCTCGTGAACGGCCCCGAGGCGTTCACTCCGGACGGGGAGTTCATCCTCGGACCCTCCGAGGTCCGCGGGTTTTGGGTGGCGGCCGGCTTCTGCGCCCACGGGCTCGCGGGCGCCGGTGGCATGGGGAAGCTCGTCGCAGAGTGGGTCGTCGAGGGCACACCGTCGCTCGACGTGTGGCACATGGACTCGCGGCGCTTCGGCGCGGCGTACCGCTCGCAGGCGTACACGCTCGCGCGCACCAAGGAGGTCTACGAGACCTACTACGACGTGAAGTATCCGGGCCACGAGCGCAGCGCCGGCAGGCCGCTACGGGTCTCGGCGGCGTATCCGCGCCTCGCGGCGCTCGGCGCGAGCTTCGGTGAGAAGTCGGGGTGGGAGCGCGCGAACTGGTTCGAGCCGAACGCGGCGGCGGGTGACGAGTCCCTCCGACCGCGCGGTTGGGCCGGGCAGCTGTGGTCGCCCGCCATCGGCGCCGAGCACGTCGCGTGTCGGGAGCACGCGGCGCTGTTCGACGAGTCGTCGTTCGCGAAGCTCGAGGTCACCGGCGACGGCGCGGCGGGCTTCCTCGAGGGGCTCTGCGCGAACCGGGTCGCGCGCGACGTCGGCCGCGTGACGTACACGCAGATGCTCAACGAGCGCGGTGGAGTCGAGTGCGACTTCACGGTCACCCGGCTCGCTGACGACCGCTTCCGGATCGTCACGGGCACGGCGTTCGGCCAGCACGACCTCGCCTGGCTTCGCCAGCACGTCCCCGTAGACGGCTCCGTGCAGGTCGCGGACCTCACGTCGCAGTACGCCTGTCTCGGCCTCTGGGGGCCCGAGGCGCGCGCCATCCTCCAGCCGCTCACACGGACCGACCTCTCGAACGACGCCTTTCCGTACATGACCGCCCAAGAGCTCGCCGCAGGCCCGGTGCCCTGTCTCGCCGTGCGCGTGACGTACGTCGGCGAGCTCGGCTGGGAACTGTATTGCCCCGCCGAGTACGGGCTTGCGCTCTGGGACACGCTCTGGGACGCAGGACGCGAGTACGGGCTCGTCGCGGGGGGCTACAAGGCGATCGACTCGCTCCGGCTCGAGAAGGGCTACCGCGTCTGGGGGGCCGACGTCACGCCAGAGGACACGCCGCACGAGGCGGGCCTCGGGTTTGCCGTCCGGGACGACAAGGAGTTCCTTGGGCGAGCGGCACTGGAGGCTGCGGGCCCCCCTGAGCGCCGGCTCCGGTGCCTCGTCCTGGCCGACCCCCGTTCGATCGCGCTCGGCTCCGAGCCGGTGCGCGTCGGCGACGCGCTCGTCGGTCGTGTCACGAGCGGCGGCTTCGGCTACATGGTCGGCTCTTCGATCGCGTACGCGTACCTCCCCGCGGAGCACGACGTCGGCACGGAGGTCGAGGTCGAGATCTTCGGGGAGCGGGTCGAGGGCGCGATTGCATCCGAGCCGCTCTTCGACGCGGCGGGGGAAAGGATCCGCGCGTGACGCCCGGCTTCGACGACCTCGTGCGACGTGTCTGGCCCGACGGACGCTCGAGCTTCGAGGTGCTCGGAGGCGGCATCACGAACCACAACCTCAAGGTCACGCGGCCCGACGGCACGTTCGTGCTCCGGATCAGCGGCAAGGACACCGAGCTGCTCGGGATCGACCGGTCGGTCGAGGTGCAGGCGACCCGCGCGGCGGCCGCCGTCGGCGTGGGCCCCGAGGTCGTGGACTTCCTCGAGCCTGAAGGACTGCTCGTGACGCGATTCGTGGACGGGGAGATCCCCCCGGTCGAGCGGATGGGCGAGCCGGAGACGCTGCGCCGAGTCGCGGCGACGCTGCGTGCGGTCCACTCGGGCCCGCCGGTGCGCGGGCGCTTCAACGTGTTCCGCGTCATCGAGGACTACCGCACGACCGCCTACGACCGCGGCGCCGAGATGCCGGCCGGCTACGTTGCGGCGCGCCAGCTGGCGCGCCGCATCGCGCCCGCCCGGCGAGCCACCCCCGAGCGGCCGTGCCACAACGACCTGCTCAACGCGAACTTCATCGACGACGGCCACCGGCTTCACGTCGTCGACTGGGAGTACGCAGGCATGGGCGACGTGTTCTTCGACCTCGCGAACTTCAGCGTGAACCACGACCTCGACGGAGACCAGCGAGACGCGTTGCTCGAGGCCTACTTCGGCACGGTTCGGCCCGCCGACCGGCGGGTGCTCGAGCTGATGCGCTTCATGTCGGACTTCCGCGAGGCGATGTGGGGGGTCGTGCAGGCAGCCGTCTCCGAGCTCGACTTCGACTTTGCCGGGTACGCCGCCGAGCACTTCGCACGGCTGGAGCGCACCGCCGCCGAGCCCGCCTTCCAGGCGGCGCTCGCCGGCCCCTGAGACGGCGAGGGGCGCCCGCAGGCGCCCCTCGGAACGAACGAAGCCGGCAGTCGCCTACGCCGGTTCCTCCGTCGGGAGGTCGAACGAGCCGAGCGTCTCCTCCTCCATGCGCTCGAGCTCTTCCTCGGTACCCATGCGCACGGGGCCCTTGAACCAGTTCTTCGCGGAGATCAGCCACCAGCCGCCGAAGAACAGGAGCGCTCCGCCCACCGTGAGCGGCGCGTAGTTCGCGACGTCCCAGTTGAACCCGTCCTTCCACGGGATGCCCGTTGGCGCGACCGGCCCGAGGAACAGGATCGAGATGATCGCCACCCACACGATCGCGATCGGATCGAGCCACTTGTAGTGCTTGCCGAGGCTCCACGCGCCGTGCTCGAACCCGTCGCCCATTCGGTAGCGGAGGATCACCGGGAGGATGAACGCGATGTAGAGCCCGATCACCGCGATCGACGTCCCCACGAGGTAGCCGGTCGCGGAGTTCCAATACGTCGGGATCATCAGAGCCCAGGCGAGGAACCCGATCGCCCACACGGCCGCGACCGGCACCCTGTTCCGGCCCACCTTGCGCCAGAGCTGATGACCGGGAACGGCGCGGTCGCGCGAGAACGCGAACATCATCCGCGAGGCCGACGTCACCGATGCGGTGAGGCAGAACATCTGCGCGACGACCGCGATGAAGAGCAGGATCTCGGCCCAGGTCTCGCCGAGCGAGGTCGTCCAGATGTAGGTGACCGCACCGCCGACGGCATCGAGGACGCCCTGCGTGTCCGGCACCGCGAACGTCACGGCGAGCAGAAGGATCCAGCCGAAGATCACGGACGCGACGACCGACATGTACATCCCGACCGCCGCCATGCGCGACGCCTGGTTCGTCTCCTCGGCCATGTGCGCGGAGGCGTCGAAGCCCGTGATCGTGTACTGGGACATCAGCAGGCCGAGCCCGAACACGTACCAGAACACGATGCTGCCGAACCCGGTTCCCGAGAAGCCCGAGTTGTTGATCGTGTCGGTGAACACGTAGCCGACCGACTGGTGGTTGTCGGGGACGATGATCAGCACGAGCACGATGAACGCGACGCCGACCATGTGCCAGTAGGCGGAGATCGTGTTGAGCAGCGCCGTGATGCTGACCTTCATCATGTTCAGCCCGACCGCGATCAACATGACAACCGTGTAGGTGAGGAGCGTCCACTCCTTCGTGTTGGGGTAGTCGAACCAAAGGTTGATCAGCGAGGTTGCGAAGATCGCGAGCCCGTAGCCGATCGCCGCAGTGACGGCGATCTGGCCGACGAGGTTGAACCAGCCCGTGAACCAGCCCCACGCGGGGCTGCCGAGCTTCGACGACCAGTAGTAGAGGCCGCCCGCGGTCGGATACGCCGACGCGATCTCGGCCATTGCCAACGAGATGATCGTGGACATGAGCCCGACCAGGAGCCAGCCCCACGAGATCGCGATCGGGCCGCCGTTGTTGAACGCGATGAAGTACGACGTGAGACAGCCGGCGAGGATCGAGATGATCGTGAAGCTGATCGCGAAGTTCTGGAACCCGCCCATCGCCCGGAACAGCTCCTGGGCGTAGCCGAGCTTGTGGAGGATCTGCTCGTCCTCCGAGGTGTGGTATCCGCCGCTCGTCGACGGTCCCGTACTCATCCTTGCCCTCCCTGGTGGTGGATGCGTGGACGGCTGAGCGTCGTAGTCAGACAGGCGGACGCGCACGAGTCAAGTCATGTCACCGCTGATCGACGGGTCGGATTTCTCGTGACCCGAGATCCGAATAGGATCGCGCCGTGCTCACCCGGGACGACCTGCGCGCTCTCGTCGGCGCCGGCGAGATCGACACGGTGGTCGTCGCGTTCACCGACATGCAGGGCCGCCTCATGGGCAAGCGGCTCCACGCGGAGTTCTTCGTCGAGGAGATGGACGCAGGGCACGCGGTCGAGGGCTGCAACTACCTCCTCGCGCTCGAGATGGAGATGGACCCGGTGCCGGGCTACCAGATCGCGAGCTGGGAGCAGGGCTACGGCGACTTCGACATCGTCCCCGACTTCGCGACGCTGCGGCGCATCCCGTGGCTCGACGGCACGGCGCTCGTGCTCGGCGACGTGATGTGGCACGACGGCACGCCCGTGCAGCCGTCGCCGCGCCAGGTGCTGCGGGCGCAGATCGCGCGGGCCGAAGACCTCGGCCTGACGCCGATGGTCGGCTCGGAGCTCGAGTTCTACCTCGTGCGCGAGACCTACGCGGAGGCGCACGCGAAGAACTATGAGGAGCTCACCCCGTCAGTCCCGTACATCCTCGACTACCACATCCTCGCGTCCACCTACGACGAGCCGCTCCTGCGCTCGATCCGTAACAACATGCAGGCGGCCGGGATCCGGGTGGAGACGTCCAAGGGCGAGGCGTGGCCCGGTCAGCAGGAGATCAACTTCCGCTTCGCCGACGCCTTGACGATGGCCGACAACCACGTGATCTACAAGAACGGCGCGAAGGAGATCGCGTTCCTGCACGGCTGCGCGATCACGTTCATGGCGAAGCCCTTCGAGTCGTGGATCGGGAGCTCGTGCCACATCCACGCGAGCCTCTGGCGCGACGGGCGGAATGCGTTCGCGCGCGGCGACCGCGAGACGACGCTCTTCCGGCGCTTCCTCGCCGGCCAGATCGCGTGCGCGAAGGAGCTCGCGATCTTCTTCGCGCCGACGATCAACTCGTACAAGCGCTACGCGGCGGGGAGCTGGGCGCCGACAACCCTCGCGTGGGGTCACGACAACCGCACGTGCGGCTTCCGCGTCGTGGGGCACGGCCAGGGCCTGCGGATCGAGACGCGGATCCCGGGCGGCGACGTCAATCCGTACCTCGCGTTCGCGGCGATGATCGCCTCCGGCCTGCACGGGATCGAGAACGCGTTGCGGCTGCCGGCGGCGCTCGAGGGGAACGCGTACGAGTCGCGTGCCGACCGCTTCCCGGGCACGATGCGCGACGCGATCGAGGCGCTCGAACAGGGCACGGTCGCCCGCGCCGCGTTCGGCGACCAGGTCGTCGACCATTACCTCAACTACGCGCGAACCGAGCAGGGGCTCTTCGACCGCCATGTCACGGACTGGGAGCGCAAGCGTTACCTCGAGCGCACCTGAGCCGGTCGCCCTCGCACCCGCGAAGCGCGCACTCGATGTCGTCGTCTCCGCGTCGCTCCTCGTCGTGCTGGCGCCCGTGTGGGCAGGCGTGCTCGGCGCGATGGGCCTGGACATGCTCCGTTGCCCGCGCGACCGCGGCCGCCTGCTCTACCGCGAGCGGCGGATTTCGCGTGGCCGGCCGTTCGACCTGCTGAAGCTCCGCACGCTCCGCGAGAGCGCCCTCGCCGAGGCCGCGGGACACGTTCGCCCCTTCGAGGCGGACACGAACAACCTCACCTGGGCGGGCCGGCGCGTGCTGAAGCCGTTCTACCTCGACGAGCTGCCGCAGCTCGTCAATGTCCTCCGAGGCGACATGAGCCTCGTCGGCCCGCGGCCGTGGCCGCCGGAGCTCGTCGAGCGCCAACTCTCACGCGGGGTCGACTATCGGCTGCGCGTGACGGCGGGTTGGACTGGCCCCGCGCAAGTGTCGAAGGGACGCGACGTCGAGTACGAGAGCCTCGACACCGGGTACGTGACGCTGCTCGAGGCGAGGCCGGCCCGCGAAGTCGTGCGCTACGACGTTCGCATCCTCCGGCGTACGCTGGCGACCATGCTCCGCGGCGAGGGCCTTCGATATTGACCCACGAGAAGCGCATCGAGGTCCGCTGGCGCGACGTCGACGCTCTGCGCCATGTGAACAACGCCGTCTACGCCACCTACCTCGAGGAGGCGCGCGACGGCTGGCTCGCACAGGCGCTCGGGGGCGACGGCGCACTGTGGGACTACGTCCTCGCGCGCGTCGCGATCGACTTCCGCAACGAGGTCGGGCTCGACGAGGAGGCGGTCGTCGCGCGCGTGACGCTCGTCCGCATCGGTACATCGAGCCTCACGCTGCGCGAGGAGATCCGCAAGCTCGACGGGACGCTCGCCGCTGAGGCCGAGTCCGTGATCGTCGCGCGCGACCGCGAGACCGGCCGCTCCCGGCCCCTCACCGACGCGGAGCGCGCTGCCCTCGCACGCGCACTGCCCGAAGGCTGACGCCGCCGTCGGCGACGCGCGCAGACAACGCTTGTGGTGATTCACCACAAGCGTTGTCAACGCTGCGCTACGGTGGGCCTCGTGGAGGGTCGGCCGCTGATCGGGATCACGTCGTACGCGCAGCCGGCGCGCTGGGGCGCGTGGGAGCTGCCCGCTGCGCTCGTTCCTCTCTTCTATGTCGAGTCCGTGGAGCAGGCCGGTGGCCGTGCACTCGTCGTCCCGCCCAGTACGGATGCGGTCGACGAGACGCTCGACGTGCTCGACGGCGTCGTCTTCTCGGGTGGGATCGACATCGACCCGGCCGCGTACGGCGCCGAGCGCCACGCCAAGACCGACCCCGCGCAGGTGCACCGCGACGCGGGGGAGCTCGCACTGCTCGAGCGGGTGCTCGAGCGCGACATCCCGACCCTCGCGATCTGCCGCGGCTTTCAGCTGCTCAACGTCACCCGTGGCGGCGACCTCGTCCAGCATCTCCCCGAGTCGGTCGGGCATGAGGGGCATCGCGAGGAGCTCGGCCGATTCTCCGAGCACCCGGTAGAGGTGAAGGGCGGCACGAAGCTCGCGTCGATCCTCGGCAGGCATCACGACGGCGTCCAGTCGAGCCACCACCAGGGCGTCGGGCGGGTCGGCCACGGGCTTGTCGAGACCGCGTGGGCCGACGACGGCACCCTCGAAGGCCTCGAGGATCCGGACAAGCGCTTCGCGCTCGCGGTTCTCTGGCATCCGGAGATGGAAGAGGACAAACGCCTCTTCGCCGCGCTCGTCGAGGAGGCGAGGGCGTACCGGGCGGAGCGCGGTACTGGTGTCCGACTTCAGTCGGACAGCTCCGTCGTGGGGACCGCTCCCGCCCAGCGGGTGTCGGACTGAAGCCGACACCGGTTCGCCGGATGAACACGATCGACCCGTTCCGTGCTCACCTTCCCGTCCGGATCGCGTTCGGCGACGGGGAGCTGATGGAGCTGGCCGCGGCGTTCGGCGCGCTCGGGACCCGAGCGGCGCTCGCGGTGGTGGAGGAGCCGGTTGCCGAGCATCCGTCGGTCGTCGCCGCATTCGCTGCGGCCGAGAGCGGTGGCGTTCGGCTCGACCGCGTCGTCAAGGGGCCCGGAGAGCCGACGTTCGCGCTCGCGGACGAGCTTGCGGAGCGCATACGCGACGGGCGTCTCGACGCCGTCGTTGGGATCGGCGGCGGGTCGGCGCTCGACGTCGCGAAGGCGGCGCGGATCGTCGCCGACCAGGGCGGGGTCGTCGCGGACTACGCATCCGGCTCGCGCATGCCGCAGCCTCCGCGGATCGGTCTCGTCCTCTGCCCGACCACGGCGGGCACGGGGAGCGAGGTCTCCGGTGCGAGCGTCCTCACGGACACAGGCACTGATCGGAAGATCGGCTTCGGCCATCCGAACATGCGCGCGCAGCACTCGCTCGTCGATCCAGTTCTGACGCACGGCCTGCCGGCCGCGCCGACGGCCCACTCCGGCGTCGACGCGCTGGCGCAGGCGATCGGTGCGTGCACGGTGCGGAACTCGTCGCCGCTCTCCATCGCGTTCGGTCTGGAGGCGTGCCACCACATCGCGCACTCGCTTCGGGCGGCCGTCGCGGACGGTTCGGACGCCGACGCACGGCGACGGATGGCGTGCGCGAGCCTGACGGCCGGCCTGGCGATGAACCTCTCGGACTGCGCGGCCGACCACGCGCTCGCCCAGGCACTCGGCAGTGTCGCCCACCTCCCGCACGGCCTGACCGTCGGGCTCGTCGTGGCCGAGACGCTCGAGCTGTCGAGCTACGACTGCGCCGACCGCCTCGAGCGCGTCGCGGACGCGCTCGGCGAGCCGGAGGACGGGAGCGGAGACGGCACGCGCGCCGTGCGAGCAGTTCAGCGCGTATTGACCGACGTCGGCTTCCCGACGCTTTCCGCGAGCGGGGTCGGAGAAGACTCGCTGCCCGCCCTCGTCGCGAGCGCGACGGGGGAGCAGTCGTACAACCTCGAGATCGACTGCCACGCCTGGAGCGCGGACGAGGTGGAGCAGGCGTTCCGCGCCGCGCTCGCCCTCGAGTCGCGCTGAAACGCTGCAAGTTGCAGGCTGCAACCTGCAGCTCGTCCTCCTCGGCTAGCGCTCGGTCGAGATAAAGACGCTCTTCAGCTCGGTGTTGTGGACGAGCCCCTCCATGCCGAGCTCCTTGCCGATTCCGGAGGCCTTGTAGCCGCCGAACGGCGCCTGCGGGAACACCGAGCTGTTCGAGTTGACGCCGATCGCGCCCGTTCGTAGCGCGCGGGCCACGCGGAGCTGGCGCGCGCCGTCCCGCGTCCAGACGGAGCCCGAGAGCCCGTACGGGGTGTCGTTGGCGAGCCGGATCGCCTCCTCCTCGGTCGCGAACTCGATCACCGAGACGACCGGTCCGAAGATCTCCTCCTGCGAGACGACCATCCCGTTCGTGCAGTCGTCGAGGATCGTGGGCCGGAGGTAGAAGCCGTCTCTGTCCGGCCGCGACCCGCCCTCGAGCAGCGTCGCGCCCTCCTCGAGCCCTTGCGCCACATATCCCTCGACGGTCTCCCGCTGCGCGGCCGAGACGAGCGGGCCCATCTGTGTCGCCTCGTCCTCCGGGTCGCCGACGACGATCGCCCGGGTGGCAGCGACGTAGTGCTCGAGCAGCTCGTCCTTCGCCGAGGCCTCGACGAGCAAGCGCGAGCGGGCGCAGCAGTCCTGTCCGGCGTTCTCGAAGACCGAGAAGGGCGCCATGCGCCCCGCCTTCTCGAGGTCGGCGTCCGCGAAGACGATGCACGCGCTCTTGCCGCCGAGCTCGAGGGTGACGCGCTTCATGGTCCCCGCTGCCTTGCGGGCGATCTCGATTCCCACCTCGGTCGAGCCCGTGAACCCCACCTTGCCGACGAGCGGATGCTCGACGAGGGCATCGCCGACTGCGCCACCGGGCCCCGGCAGCACGTTCAGTACGCCTGCAGGCAGTCCCGCCTCGAGCCCGAGCTCCGCGTACCGCAGGACGGAGAGAGGGGAGAGGCTCGCGGGCTTGAGCACCACCGTGTTGCCCGCTGCGATCGCGGGCGCCGTCTTCCAGTTGCCGATGTTGAGCGGGAAGTTCCACGGTGTGATCAGCGCGGTCACGCCGATCGGCTCCCTGAACGTGAGCACGATTCCGTCCCGGTCGACGGGAATCGTCGAGCCGAAGAACTTGTCGACCGCGCCCGCGTAGTAGCGCATCACCGCGGCCGCGTTGTGCGCGCACCAGCGCGCGTCGCCGATCGCCATGCCCATGTCGCGCGTCTCGATCAGCGCGAGGTCGTCGGCGTGCTCGTCAATCAGGTCGGCCCAGCGGTGGAGCACCTTCGCGCGCTGGATCGCCGTTCGCGCGCCCCAGTCCTCGAACGCGCGCGCCGCTGCGCGAACCGCGCGGTCGGCGTCCTCAGGCCCGGCCTGCGCGACCGTGCGGAACACCTCGCCGGTGGCCGGATTGACGGTCTCGAACGTCGCGCCCTCGGCGGACGCCACGCGCTCACCGTCGATCAGGAGGTTCTCGACCGGATGCACAACGAGATTCAACCACTGTGATTGCGGGATGCCTCCGCAGCGGCGCGTACCGTCGCCGCCGGAGGGCGGCTTGGCCGCCCGGGAGGCGAAGTGCGCAGAAACGTGTGGCGGGCGCAGACGAGGAGGCCCGCGGGGGAACCAGGGGTTCCCTCGCGCTCTCAGCGGCCGACGACGTGCACGAGCCAGCGCCGGTCGCGCTCGCGGTCGAGCTCGAGGAACAGCACCCGCTGCCAGCGGCCGAGGCAGAGAACCCCGTCGCGCACGGGGATCGACTCGCCCGCGGGGCCCATCAGCATCGACATGCAGTGCGAGTGCCCGTTCGACGCCCCCATGTCCTCCTCGGAGACGTTCTCGGTGCGCCGGTCCCAGTCATCGTGCGCGTAGTAGTGCTCTGTCGGCACGAGTCGACGAAGCAGCACGGAGAAGTCCTCGAGGAAGCCGCGCTCGTACTCGTTGACACGCACCGAGCACGTCGTGTGGGGCGAGTAGACGCAGCAAACCCCGTCCGTGACGCCGCTCTCGTGCACCGCCTCCCGCACCTGGTCCGTGATGTCCGTCACCGAGAGCCCGCCCGCCGTGCGCAGGCTCGTCTCGCGGTGGAAGGACTTCATCGAGCCGTCGCTCGCGCCCGCCTCGTGCCGGCTCGCCGTTGTCGTCTCGGGCGCGCTCGCCATGCCCCGGCATTGTGGCAGCGATTCACCGGTCGCGGCCGAGAAACCGACTACGCTGGCCCGCGTCGGGCCCGTAGCTCAGGTGGTCAGAGCAGCCGACTCATAATCGGTAGGTCCCAGGTTCGAGTCCTGGCGGGCCCATCCGGCCGGGGGCGGCGGCCGCTCTGCGGCGCTATTTCTTGGTGGGGGCGGGGTTCTGCGCCTGGCTGGCCACCCATGCCGCGTGGGCTTCACGCCCGCGTCGTGCGGCCGGCGAGACCCACTGCCGCCAGCGTCTCAAGAGCATCGTCATGTGCTCAGTGTCGGTACGACGGCTGGTTGGGTCACCGCCCGTTGGGCCAGGCTGCCTTGGACCATCGACGGGATCGGCTCCGTCGCCGTCAAACTTGCCTGAAGCTCAGTGGGCCAGCCAGAGAACGGCCGTTGCGGCCGCCGCAAAGCCGCCGAGGATCACGCCCCAGACCATCAGATCGGTAAGGCTCATGCCGCAGCTCCTGTCGGCCCGGGAGACCCGGGCGGCTGACGGCTCCGGCACTCTCTCGCATTTGGGGCGCCGTTGTCAAGACGGGCGCCGGGGACGCTCAGGCCAGCGCGTCGGCGACGAACGCGGCGATCGCCTCGCCGAAGGAGCGGCGGCTCTCTTCCCACGCGTAGAACATGTGCCCCCCGCCGAAATGGCGCACGGTCAGGCGATCCGCCATCTGCGGGTCGAGGCGCATGAGGTTGCGGAGGCGGTCGCTCGCGTAGTACGGCGTCACGAGGTCGTACCGGCCGTGCGTCACGAACGCCTTCATGTGGGGGTTGAGCGCCATGCCGTAGCGGAAGTCGTCCGTCGCGCCGACGAGCGGCAGGAAGGCGTGTTGCGCCGCGTCGTCCTTCCACGCCTCGTTCACCTCGTAGTTGAGCAGCGTGTACTCGCGATCGGTGTGGACGCCGATCTCCGCCCGCAGCAGCTGGTTCACGGCCATCGTGTACGCAGGGCTGATCCCGGCGAGAGTCGGGTCGGGGCCCGCGAAGCTGTCGCGGTCGGGGAACGGGTCGATCGACGTCAGGGTGCTGTCGTACAGGCCGAGCACCTTGCGCTCGTCGCGAAGCAGCTCGCGGGCGAACGTCGTGATCGGAATGCGCCCTTCCGCCCGGACGACAAGGTCGGTAGGAAGTCCGGTGAGGTCGGCCACCCGGGTCATGACGTGCTCGCGCTCGCTCGGCTCCATCGCGGCGCCGCGGACGAGGAAGGTTGCGAGCTCGCCCGAGGCGAAGGACTCCGCTTCGCGCCTGATCTCGTCCTGGGGAGCGTCGCTCGTGAACGCCCGCGAGCGTCCGTGGTGCGCCGCGGCGAGGGCCATCGTCGGCAACGTGTCGACCCAGCCGAGCACGTCGTAGTCCGTCGGGTTCAGCGTTCCGAGCTCGAGTGCAGGCGAGATCAGGATCGCGCCGTTCAGGCCGACGCCGGTCGTCTCCTGGAGCATCCGCACGAGCCGTCCGACCCGGTAGCCGCCGTAGCTCTCCCCGGCGATGAACACCGGCGAGCCCCAGCGTCCGTTTGTCGAAAGCCAGCGGCCGATCAGCTCGCAAAGCGACTCGAGGTCGCGCTTCTGCCCGAAGTACTCCTTCGGGTCGACGGAGTCGTCCTTCCCCTCGCCGCCGCCCGAGTCCCCTTCCTTCTTGTCCTTGCCCTTGCGCTCGATCACGCGGCTGAAGCCTGTGCCGACCGGGTCGACGAAGACGAGGTCGGTGAACGCGAGCCACGACGCCTCGTTCTGCAGGAGCCTCGGCGGCATCTCGGGGAGGGAGCCGTCTGAGGGGAACGCGACGCGCTTGGGCCCGATCGCGCCGAGGTGTAGGTACGCCGAGGATGCGCCCGGCCCTCCGTTGAACACGAAGGTGACGGGTCTCGGCTCGTCCGTATCGGCGACGTACGCAACGGAGAAGATCTCGGCGGCGGGCTTGTCCTTCTTGCGGAGGACGACCCAGCGCGCCGTCACCGTGTAGGGGAGCGGCGTCTCGCCGCCGCTCCACGTCGCGCTCGTCTCCGCTCCCGCCGGGGGCTCGTGATCGGCGGTCGGCCCGTTCGGCGCCTGCGGCTCCTCGGTCACGCGGAGGACGCTACCCGAGTCCTCCGCGTGACCGGGGCCGCAGCGGCCCGGCGGGTCGCGTGGCCCCCTGCCACGCGACCCAGCCGCCCACCTACCGGGCCGTTCTCACCTGCACGAGCCGTCTCGTCGAGACGCCCGCGAGGATGTTGTCCCCATCCTTCCGCGCGCGGACGAAGAACTGCACGCTGTAGCCGCGCCGCAGCGGGAAGCTCGCCCGGGGCGAGAGCCCGACCGTCACCCAGCCGTCCTGGCCGGTGCGCTGCTCGCCCGCGGACGTCGTGACAAGCGGGGTCGAGCGTGCGAACACGAGCACGTCGCGGACGTAGAAACCACGCGTGTCCGAAACGTGGACGCGGAGCTCGATCGTCGTCCGCCGCGACCTCACAGGATTCGGGGCGAAGCGGATCCCGTCGATCACGAGCCGCGCAGGCAGCGACACGCTCGTCGCCGGGATCGAGTACTTCCCGTTCGGGAGCTTGATCGCGCCGGCCGGGAGCGCCGGCCCTGTGCCCTGGACAGGTCCGGTCGGGTTGGAGGCCGCCGTCGCCGACCCCTGGCTGTTCCGGCCGGTGACCTTGACCCGGAGGCGCTGGCCGACGTCGGCGGAGGCGACGATGTATTTCGTGGTCGTCGCACCCGCGATCGTCGCGCAGTTGGAGGCGTCGGGCTTGCCGCCGTCCGCACCGCAACGCACCCACTGGTAGCCGAACGTGATCGGGCTTGCGCCGGCCCACTTACCGGCGCCCGCGGTCAGCGTCTGACCCTGCTGTGCCGTGCCCGAGATCGTGGGCTCCGCGGTGCTCCTCGCCGGCCCGGTCCCGGTCGTGGAGGCCTGGACGGTGCCCGTCGGGTTCGAGGCCGCGGTCGAGCTGCCCGAGCTGTTCTTCGCGGTGACCCGGGCCCGCATGCGGTGACCGACGTCAGCCGAGGTCAGCGTGTAGGACGAGCTGTTCGCGCCGGAGATCGCCGGGCAGTTCGAGCCGCTCGCATTCCCGCCGTCGGTGCCACAGCGGACCCACTGGTACGTGAAGGAGGTGATGGTGCTGGTGCTCGACCAGCCGCCGTTGGTCGTCTTGAGCGTCTGGCCCTCGACGGCGGAGCCCGACACGACCGGGTCGGACGTGCGGACCGGGACGGCGGACACGAGCGTCGTGGCGTTCGAGGCTTCGGTCTGCTGGCCGTCCGCGTTCGCCGCGGTGACACGGAAGCGGAGCCGCGAGCCGATGTCCGCCGAGGAGACGATGTAGCCCGTCGTCGACGCGCCGGGGATGGTCGCGCAGTTCGAGCCGTCGGGAAGGCCCCCGTCGGCGCCGCACCTGACCCATTGATAGAGGAACGACGTCGGGTTGTTGCTCCAGACGCCCGCCGTCCCGGTCAGCGTCTGACCGACCGAGGCGGTGCCCGTGATCGTCGGCTGGGACGTGTTGACGGGCGCCGCCAGCGATTGCGCTGTCGCGGCGCCGCTCGCGATGACGGCCACGAGCACGGCGCCGGCGACGAGCACGAGGCTCGCGGCCACGGACATGCGTCCGGTCGAGCCGGATCTCTTGCGTTTCATCGGGGAGGTCCTCCCATCTCTGGTCTGCATGTGCTGGCTCTATATCGCGATGCGATCCAGAGCGAAATGGCAAACGGAAAAACCTCACAAGGTGTTTACCGAAGTCGCCGCATTTCTTACAGCCAGCGAACAGAAATCGACTTTCGGAGAGGAACCGCGTGGCGGAGGCCGTACTCGTCAGTGCGGCTCCCTCTTTTCTCGTGGGCCGTGAGACACGGGGCGCGCGCCCCGTGCCTCGAACGTCGGCCGGAGGCCGCCGCTGCCCCCTCCCCTGAGGTGCGGCGGCCCCGGCCGCTTTCTTCCAGACAGGTGTGAGAAGGGGGTCCAGGTGGACCCCCTTCCCGACGGCGCAACGTCGAATCAGGCGAGCAAGCTCACCTGCGGGGAGAGGAGTCGCGCCGCAGTACGCGTATCAGTGTCATATCCTGCGGTCGATTGCGAGGAACTCCTCCGGATCCGGAAAGGAAATGCGCGCAAAATGGACAGGATGAATGACCTCACCAGCGGTGCGAAGATCGTCCTCGGGGCGACCATCGCCTTTCTGATCGTCTCGTTCTTCAGCTGGTTCCACTACACGGGCCCCGGGAAGGACGAGCTCGAGGCAATCGGCGCCGACACCGGGATCACGATGTGGCACGGCGTCGGCTGGATCGCCGGTCTCCTCGCGATCGTCCTTCTCGTCTGGCAGGCGATCCGGCTCGCGAACATCGAGCTCGAGATCGGCGTGACACCCTCGATGATCACCGCGGCACTGTCGCTGC
Organism: Gaiella sp.; assembly: GCA_035698545.1. Lineage (GTDB taxonomy): Bacteria > Actinomycetota > Thermoleophilia > Gaiellales > Gaiellaceae > Gaiella. The sequence continues at coordinate 15,672 of DASSBV010000121.1, forward strand.
TCGTGCTGATCTTCGCGCTGATCCGCTGGCTCGACAAGCCGGGCGGCGATTTCGTCGGGCGGACGTTCTGGTCGTGGCTCGGCCTGCTCTTTGCGATCGTCATGGTCGTCGGCGCCTGGATGAACATGCGCGCGGCCGGCGACAGCCTGACCGGCATCCGCGACCAGCTCGCGGGCGCCACCTCCGGCATGCGCGGCGGGGCCGACCGATCGGACACGATCGCACCGACGCCTCCCGCCACGCCTCCGGCGACTCCCGAGCCTGCGCCGCCGGCCGACTCACCGGCCGACGAGCCGGATGCTCGTCCCACGCAGTAGCTGTCAGCAAGAGGGCTAGGCTGCCTCGCCGAATTGGCGAGGCAGCCGGCTACACTCCGCGCATGGCCGAGATCGGCACGCTGCGCGTCAAGACTGGCCTTGCGGAGATGCTCAAGGGCGGCGTCATCATGGACGTCGTCGACGCGGAGCAGGCCCGGATCGCGGAGGACGCCGGCGCGTGCGCCGTGATGGCGCTCGAGCGCGTTCCCGCCGACATCCGGCGTGACGGCGGCGTCGCGCGCATGTCCGACCCGGAGAAGATCCGCGAGATCCAGGAGGCCGTCTCGATCCCTGTGATGGCGAAGTGCCGGATCGGCCATTTCGTCGAGGCGCAGATCCTCGAGGCGCTCGAGGTCGACTACATCGACGAGTCGGAGGTTCTTACACCGGCGAGCCTCTTGCACCACGTCGACAAGCACGCGTTCACCGTCCCGTTCGTGTGCGGCGCGACGAACCTCGGCGAGGCGCTTCGCCGCATTGCCGAGGGAGCCGCGATGATCCGCACGAAGGGCGAGGCGGGGACCGGCGATATCGTCAACGCCGAGACGCACATGCGGGCGGTCTTCGGCGGGATCCGGCAGCTCCACGGGCTGCGCGAGGAAGAGCTCTACGCGGCCGCGAAGGACCACCGGGCGCCGTACGAGCTGATCCGCTGGGTCGCCGAGAACGGGCGCCTCCCCGTCGTCACCTTCACCGCGGGCGGGATCGCCACACCCGCCGACGCGGCGCTCTGCATGCAGCTCGGCGCGGACGGCGTTTTCGTCGGCTCCGGGATCTTCAAGTCGGGCGACCCCGACCTGCGCGCGAAGGCGATCGTCGAGGCCACGACGCATTTCAACGACCCGAAGATCCTCGCGGACGTCTCGGCGGGGCTCGGTGAGCCGATGGTCGGCATCTCGGCGAGCTCGCTCGCCGAGGACGAGCGGCTCGAAGTGCGCGGCTGGTAGCCCTCGCTTCGCGAGGGCCAAGGCTCCGCCCGGATCTACACTTTGCGGCCATGGAACGTCGGCCGCGGATCGGTGTGCTCGCCCTGCAAGGGGCGTTTCGCGAGCACGCGCGCATGCTGCGGAAGGCGGGCGCCGACGTCGTCGAGGTGCGCCTGCCGGAGCAGCTCGAGGGGCTCGACGGGCTCGTGATCCCGGGCGGGGAGTCGACGTCCATCTTGCGTCTCGCCGCGCTCTACGGGCTCGACGAGGCGGTCCGGTCGTTCGAGGCCCCGATCTTCGGAACCTGTGCGGGGATGATCCTCGTCGACCGCGACCACCTCGGGCTCGTCGACCTCGTGGTCGACCGCAACGCGTACGGCCGGCAGGTCGCGAGCTTCGAGGCCGACCTCGAGCTCGAGGGCGAGGAGAGGCCGTTTCGGGGTGTCTTCATCCGCGCGCCCCGGGTGCGCGACGCAGGCCCCGACGTCGAGGTGCTCGCGTCCCTCGACGGCGAGCCGGTGCTCTTGCGCGACGGCCGCGTGCTCGTCGCGGCATTCCACCCCGAGCTGACGGACGATTCCCGGATCCATGAGCGATTTCTCGAACTGGTCACGGAGGCGACGAGTGTCAGGACATAGCAAGTGGTCGACGATCAAACACAAGAAGGGCGCCGCCGACGCGAAGCGCGGCAAGCTCTTCTCCAAGCTCTCGCGGGCGATCATGGTCGCGGCAAAGGAGGGGGGCGCCGACCCGGCCTCCAACCAGGCACTCCAGAACGCGATCGACAAGGCGCGCTCGTACTCGATGCCGAAGGACAACATCGAGCGCGCGATCGCGAAGGGCGCCGGTGAGGGGACGGACGGCTCGAGCTTCGAGACCGTCGTCTACGAAGGCTACGGGCCCGAGGGTGTCGCGGTGCTCGTCGAGGCGCTCACCGACAACCGCAACCGTACCGCCTCGGACGTGAGGCACCTGTTCACCAAGTTCGGGGGAAACCTGGGCGCCACCGGAGCGGTCGCCTGGCAGTTCGAGCGGCGCGGGGTGGTGCTCGTGCCTGCCGACGGCATCGACGAGGACGAGCTCGTCCTCGCAGCCGCCGACGCAGGCGCCGACGACGTCGAGCGCGACGGCTCCACGTTCGTGGTGTCGTCCTCTCCGGAGGAGCTCACGCGGGTTCGAGAAGCCCTTGCCGCCGCGGGACTCGAGCTCGAGTCCGTGGGCCTCTCGATGGTGCCGAAGACGACGGTCGCGATCGCGGACGAGTCGACGGCGAAGGCGGTCGTGCGGCTCGTCGAGGGCCTCGAGGACAACGACGACGTCCAGGACGTGTACGCGAACTTCGACATCCCTGAGGCAGTGTTGGAGGCCGTCGCCTCGTAGCGTGGTGCCGCGCCTGGTGTCCGACGTCAGTCGGACACCGGTGACGAGCTCGCCGCTCTGCCGATCGAGAGCCCGCCACGGCGGCGGTGAAACGAGAGGCACCGCAAGCCGTCCGGCCCAGCGACGACCGACCGGGTCGCCCCCCGGGGGACGATCGCGAGCCTCCCGGCGGAGAGCGCGTGCTGGTCCCCGTCGACGACCAGCGTTCCTCCACCGGCGAGCACGACGAGCGCGACCTCCCGCTCCTCGTTGACGTGCTCGGGCTGCCCCTCATCCTCGCGCCAGACGAGCAGCGTCGCGTTGAGCTCTTCGCTCGCCGTTCCCCACGCGGGCCCGTGCCCTTCGAGCGCGAGGAGATCCACGACGTCCACCCGCCGAGCGTAGTGGAGCCTTGGAGTTGCGCGTGACGTATGCGGCCGGAGGGCGGCCTTGCCGCCCGGGAGGCCAGGCTCGGTTGTCGGTGAGCGACGCAGAAGGGAGGGGGCGCGTGGGGGACCCATGGGTTCCCCCACGCGAGAGTCGTCCGAGAGGCTCCGTACCCTCTCCACGTGAAGGTCCTCGGCATCGATCCAGGGACGGCTGCGTGCGGGTACGGGATCGTCCACGAAAGCGACGGGCGCATCAGGGCCCTCGTCCAGGGGTGTTGGACGTCCACCGCCAGGGAGCGGCCCGAGCTGCGGCTCAGGGGGATCTTCGAGGGAGTCGCCACGCTCATTGCGGAGCACGAGCCGGACGCCGTCGCGCTGGAGGAGTCCTTCGTCGGTGCCGACGCCCGCATCGCGCTCTTCGTCGGGCAGGCGCGGGGCGCCGCGCTCGTCGCGGCCGCAACCGCGGGAGTCACGTGCACCGAGTACGCCCCCGCGCGCGTGAAGCAGGCGGTGTGCGGCTATGGGCGGGCGGAGAAGGGTCAGGTCTCGCGCATGGTGCGCATGCTGCTCTCGCTCGAGAACGAGCCCGCGACCTCGCACGAAGCCGACGCGCTTGCCGTCGCTATCTGCCACGCGCTGGCGCCGCCCCTCGCGCGGATGGCCTCGTGAGGAGGCACACGTGATCGCGCGTCTCCGAGGACGACCAGTCGGGCGAGCTCCCGACGGGCTCGTACTCGACGTGAACGGCGTCGGGTACCTCGTGGCAGCAACCCCGTCCGTCCTTCGCCGTGCGGGCGCCGGCTCGGAGCTGGCGGTGGAGACGTACCTCCACGTCCGGGAGGACGCGTTGCAGCTCTACGGCTTCGTCGACGCCGACGAGCGCGAGCTCTTCGTCCACCTCCTCACGGTGAGCGGCGTCGGCCCGAAGGTCGCGCTGGCGGTCGTCTCCGGCTCGCCGGCAGCCGAGCTACGCAAGGCGATCGCGCTCGGCGACCACGCACGGTTCCAGGCGATCCCGGGGATCGGCAAGAAGACTGCGGAGAGAATCGTGCTCGAGCTCCGGGAGAAGCTCGGCGCCCTGCCGGAGCCCGCGCTCGCCGCGGTCGGCGACGCCCCCAGCCACCTTGTTGCGCGTGACGCCCTCGTCGAGCTGGGCTACTCGGTGATCGACGCCGAGCGGGCGCTTGCCGAGATCGATCATGACCTGCCGGCGGAGGAGCGCGTCCGGCTCGCCCTCCGGGGGGCCGCGGCGTGACTCAATTCATGGCACCTGCGCTCCACCCGGAGGAGGAGGAGACCGAGCGCTCCCTCCGTCCCCGTCGGCTCGACGAGTTCGTCGGCCAGGAGCGCGTGAAGGAGCAGCTCTCGATCGCGCTCGACGCCGCGAAGGCGCGCGGCGAGGCGCTCGACCACGTCCTCCTGGCGGGGCCGCCCGGGCTCGGCAAGACGACGCTCGCCCAGATCGTCCGCGAGGAGCTCGGTGTCGGGCTGCGGACGGTCGCCGGTCCCGCGCTCGAGAAGAAGGACATCGCCGCCGTGCTCACGGCGCTGGAGCCCCGCGACGTGCTCTTCGTCGACGAGATCCACCGCCTCGCGCGTGCCGCCGAGGAGATCCTCTATCCCGCGCTCGAGGACTTCCGGCTCGACATCGTGTTCGGCCAGGGCGCAGCGGCGCGGACGCTGACGCTCGACCTGCCGCCGTTCACGCTCGTCGGCGCGACGACCCGGACCGGGCTTCTCACGACTCCGCTGCGCGACCGGTTCGGGATGACGTTCAGGCTCGGGTACTACGACCCAGGCCAGCTCGCAACGATCGTGCGGCGCTCAGCCGGCATCCTCGATGTGGAGATCGCCGACGACGCGGCCGAGGAGATCGCCTCCCGCTCGCGTGGCACACCGCGGATCGCGAATCGGATCCTGCGCAGAGTCCGCGACGTGGCGGAGGTGCGGCACTCCGGCGCGATCACCACCGGTGTGGCACAGGAGGCGCTCGAGCTCCTCGAGGTCGACGAGCAGGGGCTCGAACGCATCGACCGGGAGCTGCTCGACACGATCGCGTCGAAGTTCGGCGGCGGCCCCGTCGGCCTGTCGACGCTCGCCGTCGCGCTCGGCGAGGAGACAGACACGATCGAGGACGTCTACGAGCCGTACCTCCTCCAGCTTGGGTTCCTCCAGCGCACACCGCGAGGGCGCGTGATCACCGAGCTCGGGCGCGCGCATCTCGGAGCGGTGCGCGACGACACGAGCCTGTTCTAAACGGTTGGCTCTACGCTGTGGTGTCCGACTTCAAGTCGGACACCGGTGGCCGCTCAGCGGCGGTACTGCACCGCGTGCCAGGACGGCGTGGGCGCGAGCTCGAGCAGTGAGCGTCCGCCCTCGGGCTCCGCGTACATGAACTCGCCGCTCGAGTCGTCCCACGTGACGTCGAGGAGCCCCTCCTTCACGCGGTGATCGAGATAGGCGCTGCGGAACACGAGCTTTCGCAGCCAG